>JBBQGU010000176.1:0-8060 GCA_038323315.1 Rhodobacterales bacterium
TCGGGCCGGGCGCTGGCCACCACGGCGCGGCTGCCGGTTTCGGTGCCCGAGCTTTGGGGGATCGTGCATTGGGGCCTGCCGGTTGCCGTGCTGCTGGCGGTGGCGCTGGCGGTGCTGTTTGCCGTGACGCGCTGGGGCTATCAGGTGCGTGTGGGTGGCTCGAACGCAGGGGCCGCGCGCTATGCCGGGATGCCCGTGCGGCGGCACCTGATCTCGGTCATGCTGCTGTCGGGTGCCATCGCGGGGATCGGCGGAATGATGGAGGTTGCGGGCACGGTGAACCGCCTGCAGGGCGGGATTTCCAACAATTACGGCTATCTGGGGATCATGGTGGCCGTGCTGGCGCGGGGGGCACCTTTGGGGGTTCTTGCCTCGGGGTTTTTGATGGCGATGATCCTGAATGGCGGGATCATCCTGCAAACCCAGGGGATTACCACGCAGACCGTGCTGGCGATCACCGGACTGATCCTGCTGTATTCGGCCATCGGCGACGAGGCGGCGCAGTACCGCGTGATCCGCACCACAGCGAAAGGCGGCTAGGATGGATGTGATTGCAGGGCTGATCCAGACGGCGTTTCTGGCGGGCGGCGTGCTGGCGCTGGCCGCGTTGGGCGAGGTGTTGTGTGAACGCGCAGGCGTCGTCAATCTGGGGGTCGAGGGGTTGATGGCGCTGGGGGCCATCACCGCGATTGCCACCGTGGTCGCCATGCCGGTGCCTGTGCTGGGTCTGGGGGCGGCTTTGGCGGTGGGGCTGCTGTTCGGGATGCTGTTTGCCGTCGCCACCGTGGTGATCCGCGCCAATCAGGTGCTGTGCGGGTTGGCCTTGACGCTGATCGGGACGGGGTTGGCGGCCACCATCGGCAAGGCCTATTCCGGCACGCCTGCGCCTGCGACCTTCAAGCCGCTGGATATCCCGTATCTGAGCGACCTGCCGTTCTTTGGCCGGGCGTTGTTCAGCCATAACATATTGGTTTATGTGATCTTTCTGGTGCTGCCGCTGTTCCTGCACTGGCTGCTGTTTCGCACGCGGCACGGGTTGAACATGCGCGCGGTGGGCGAGAATCCGGCGGCGGCCGATGCGGCGGGCATCCCGGTGATGCGGTTCCGGTTCTGGTATGTCGCGGCAGGTGCGTCGCTGGCGGCGGGGTCGGGGGCCTATCTGACGCTGGCCTTTGTGCCGTCATGGTCCGAGGGCGTGGTGGCAGGCCGGGGCTGGATCGCCGTGGCGCTGGTGATCTTTGCCGGGTTCCGCCCCATCCCTGCCGTGCTGGCCGCGCTGTTGTTCGGGTTTATCACGGGGTTGGGGTTTGTCGGCCAAGCGCGCAACTGGCCCATCGCCGCCCCAATCCTGTCGATGCTGCCCTATCTTGGCACCGTCGCGCTGATGATCGTGCCGGTGCTGGCGTTTCAGCGGATGCGCCGCGTGATGGCGGCCCCGGCGGGCCTGTCGGTCCCCTATTTCCGGGATATGCGCTGATGCGGACGCTGCTGAAGAACATCGCCCATCTGGCCTGCTTTGACGATGCACGGACCGAGATCACCGACGCCGCCCTGCTGATCGACGGCACCGGCATTGTCGCTGCGGGACCAATGGCCACTGTGGGCGCGCTGCCGGCCGACCGTCTGGTTGATCTGACCGACCACATCGTGATGCCGGGGCTGATCAACACCCACCACCACATGTACCAGAACCTGACGCGCGTCATGGTGCAGGATGACGAATTGTTCGTCTGGCTAAAGACGCTGTACCCGATCTGGGCCAGGCTGGACGATGCCGCCATCCGCGTTTCGGCCCAGATGGCGATGGCCGAGTTGATTGCGTCGGGCTGCACCACCACATCCGACCACCTGTATATCCTGCCCAACGACTGCACTCTGGACGCGACCATCGATGTCGCTGCCGAAATGGGCATGCGGTTTCACGCCGCTCGGGGCGCGATGTCGCGCGGGGAAAGCAAGGGCGGTCTGCCGCCCGACAGCTGTGTCGAGGACGAACAGGCGATCCTGAAGGATGCCGAACGTCTGATCCACCGCTATCACGACATGCAGCCCCATGCGATGACGCGGATCGTGCTGGCCCCCTGCTCGCCGTTTTCGGTGACGCCCGGCCTGATGCGGGAGGCGGCGGCGCTGGCCCGCAGCCATCCCGGCGTCCGGCTGCATTCCCACATCGCCGAAGTTCTGGACGAGGAGACGTATTGCCAGCAGATCTATGGCATGCGGTCGGTCGGCTTTGCCGAAAGCGTCGGCTGGCTGGGCGACGACGTCTGGTTCGCCCATGCGATCTTTCTGGACGACGCCGAAATCGCGCTGTTCGCCCAGACCGGCACGGGGGCGACGTTCTGCCCATCCGCCCATATGCGCTGCGGGCTTGGCATCATGCGGGCACGCGAGATGCTGGATGCCGGTGTGACGGTCGGCCTTGGCGTGGACGGGTCTGCCAGCAACGACACCTCGAACATGTTTGCCGAGGCACGTATGGCGCAGATGCTGCAACGGGTGGCACCGGCGCGGTACTTGTCGGCGGTTCCGGGCGGGCGGGGTGGTTTTGGCGGGACACCGACGGCGCTGTCGGCACGCGAGGCGCTATGGATGGCCACACGCGGCGGGGCGCGGCTGCTGGGCCGTGACGATGTGGGGCACATTGGCCCCGGCATGGCCGCCGATATCATCGCGGTCAACCTGAACCAGCTGGGCCTTGCGGGCACCATGCGCGACCCCCTGGCCGCTTTGGTGATGTGCGGGCCGTTCAAGGTGGACCATTCCTGGATCAACGGCGTGCAGGTCATCGACACGGGCGGCTTTACCCGCTTTGATGTGGGGCAGGGGCTGGCCGCACACCGCGCCACCATGCGCCGCATCTATGACACCTGAAAGCGAGGGTACGATGGCCGAACCAGCCGCCTTGGACCAATGGTACTGTATCGAGCATCTGACCGATGTGCCGCAGGGTGCCAGCAGCAACCGCCTGCTGGGTCAGGATCTGACCCTGAGCCGCACCGATACCGTCACCATCAGGGCGGCCGGGCGCATTCTCCCCACCCGCCACCGCTACGGCTATCTGTGGACCAGCCTCGGCAATCCCCCGCCGCACGTGCCGCCGATCCCCGAGGCAGACGAGCCTGACCGCCGCTATGTGCCTTGCGGCGCGATTTCGGTCCGCGCCAGTGGGCTGCGCATTGTGGAAAACTTTCTGGACATGGCGCATTTTCCCTTTGTCCACACCGATATCCTGGGGTCTGAACCCCATACCGAGGTCGCGCAATACGACTGCGAAATCCGCCGCGATGTCGATGAGGTCTGGGCGACCAACTGCACCTTTGTCCAACCCCGCGCGGCGCTGTCCGCAGCCGGTGCGATCAAGACCGACTACATGTACCGCGTCACCACGCCCTTTACAGTGATCCTGTACAAGACCTGCCCCAATGCCGCCAACCGCTGGGACGTGATCTGCCTGTTCGTGCAACCCCTCGACCCCGACCGCTGCCGGGCGCATCCGGTGATGTTCCTGCTGGACGAGGCGTCCCCCATGGCCGATCTGACCGGCTTTCAGCAACTGATCTTTCTGCAAGACCGCATCATCCTGGAAAACCAGCGCCCTGTCCTGCTGCCGCTGGAACCACGTCTTGAAATCCCGACCCGCGCCGATGCCTCCTCCATCGCCTACAGGCGCTGGCTCAAGGAAAAGGGTCTGACCTACGGCACCACGGCGGGCGAACAGGCCGTCGCATGACCCGCACACTGGTCGCCTCGGGCTTTCATGCGCCGGTGCGGGGGGCGGTGCAGGAGTTTCGGGATGCCGTGATCGTGCTGGACGACGCAGGCACCATCGCGTCGATGACCGAAGGCGGGCCGGTGCCCCAAGGGGCCGAGCATGTGCCGCCCGGCCATATCTTGCTGCCGGGCTTTGTCGATCTGCATATCCACGCGCCGCAATACCCCCAGCTTGGCACCGCGCTGGACGTGCCGTTGGGCGATTGGCTGCATGTCCACACCTTTCCGCTGGAGGCGCGCTTTGCCGATCTGGACTTTGCCGAGGCTGTCTATACGGCACTGGTCGCCGATCTGCTGGCGGTTGGCACGACGACGGCGGTTTACTATGCCACCCTGCATGTGCCCGCCACGCAACTGCTGGCGGATATCTGTCTGACGCTCGGTCAGCGCGCCCTTGTCGGCAAGGTGGCGATGGATCACCCGCAGGGCTGCCCCGACTTCTACCGCGACGAAAGCCCCGAGCAGGCTGTTGCAGGCACCCGCGCCGTGATCGACCATATCCGGAATGCACCCGGCAATGCGGAAGGTCTGGTGCAGCCGATCATCACCCCGCGCTTCATCCCGTCCTGCACCGATGCGACGCTGTTCGCGCTGGGGGCACTGGCGGCGGAAACCGGCGTCCGGGTGCAGACCCATGTGTCCGAAAGCGACTGGGCGCATGGCATGGTGCTGGACCGCTGCGGGATCAGCGACGCCGAAAGCCTGGACCGCTTTGGCCTGATGACGCCGCATGCCGTGCTGGCCCATGGGACGCACCTGTCCGCGTCTGACATGGACCTGATCCGTGCCCGAGGCGCCTGTGTCGCCCATTGCCCCCTGTCCAACGCCTATTTCGCCGGCGCCGTCTTCCCCCTTCGTGCGGCACTGGAACGCGGCGTGCGGGTCGGCCTCGGTTCCGACATATCCGGCGGCCCTGCCGGCAGCATATGGGAGGCGGCACGAATGGCCATCGCCGCCGCGCGCATCCGCGAAGGCGGCATCGACGCCGCCGATGCGACGCGCGGCGACCCCGGCGCGCGGGTGGATTTCCGCACCGCCTTTCATCTGGCGACGGCGGGCGGTGGCGCGGCTTTGGGTCTGCCCGTCGGCCATTTCGCCCCCGGCATGCAGTTCGACGCCATGGCAATCGACCCCGTAGCCCCGCACGGCACCATCCGCCTTTGGCCCGGCCAACAGGGTCAGATCGTGCTGGAAAAGATCCTGTACACCGCCGCCCGCGCCAACATCGCCCGCGTCTGGGTGGCGGGGCGACAGGTGCGCTAACGCCCGCTGCTGTGCCTGTCAGGCGCTCAGCTTGACCACCCGCTTGCCAAACCCCTCACCCCGCAGCAGTCCGATAAAGGCCTGTGGCGCATTTTCCAGCCCAAGGATCACCTCCTCACGGTACTGGATTTGCCCTGACGAAACCCAGTCGCCCATCTGGGCCGCGAAATCGGCGTATAAATGGCCGAAATCGTTGAACACGATAAAGCCCCGCACCGTCATCCGTTTGCGCAGGATCATGCCCAGCAGCAGGTTCAGCCGGTCCGGCCCCTCGGGCAGCGCAGTCGCATTGTATTGCGAGATCACACCGCAGACCGGAATCCGCGCCGAGGCGTTCAGCAACGGCATCACCGCGTCAAAGACCGCACCGCCGACATTTTCAAAGTAAATGTCGATCCCTTGCGGCACAGCCGCCTTCAGCGTTGCGGCAAAGCCCTCGGCCTTGTGGTCGATGCAGTCGTCAAAGCCCAGCGTCTTGACCACGTGCGCGCATTTCTGCGGCCCGCCCGCGATGCCCACGACATGCAGGCCCAGGATCTTGCCGATCTGCCCCACCGTCGCCCCGACCGGACCACTCGCAGCGGCCACGACCAGCGTTTCACCGGCTTTGGGTTGCCCGATCTGGGTCAACCCCGCCCAAGCCGTCAGACCGGGCATCCCCAGCACACCCAGGGACCAGGATGGATTGTGCGGCTGTGCCCCCATATTGATCACACCCGCGCCATCGGACAGCGCGTAATCCTGCCAGCCGCCATAGGCCACGACCCAGTCCCCCGCAGCAAAGCCTGCGACATCCGAGGATACGACCTGCGCAACCGTCCCGCCCTCCATCACCGCGCCAATCTGAACCGGTGCGGCATAGGAGGGCGCATCGCTCATCCGGCCACGCATATAGGGGTCCAGCGACAGAAATTCGTTGCGCAGCAGCATCTTGCCTGCGCCTTGGCTCGGCACAGCCTCGGATTCCAGTTGCAGCGTCTGCGCGGTAGGCTCGCCCTTGGGACGCTCGGCCAATGTGAATTTGCGGTTGATCGTGGGGGATTGCGGCATGGCGGGACTTTCTGGAACTGGGGCAGTTTTTGGGTGCGGTCTTCATCAGATACGCTTGCCCGTGACGAATGCAATGGTCGTGGTTTGGTGAAAGGTCAGGGGGCGCATGGCAGGCCCGCCACGACCAGTATTCCCTTGATCAGCCTGCGGGGGCTGGTTAGACCGGAACTGTGGTAACGCTGTCATGCTGCCCGCTGCGGCAGGCATACCAGGTTGACGACAGGCAATGGTGACGACAGGCAATTCGGAGGCCGCGATGACGGATCATACTGATATGAAACTCTGCGTCATTGGTTTGGGTTCCATGGGTCTTGGCATTGCGGGATCGCTGCTGCGCGGCGGCTTTGACGTGACGGGCTGCGATGCCTATCCGGCGGCGGCCGACCGGTTTGCGGCACTGGGCGGCAAGGTCGCGGCAACGCCTGCGCTGGCGGCCCAAGGCGCGGACGTGGTGATCACGGTGGTGGTCAATGCGGCGCAGACCGAGACGGTGTTGTTCGGGCCGGACGGGGCGGCTGGCGTGATGGCGGCAGGCGGCACCGTGCTGTCCTGCGCCACGATGGCCCCGGATGCCGCGCGCGGCTTTGCGGCGCAGGCGGCGGCGCTGGGCCTGCACTATATCGACGCGCCGATCAGCGGGGGGGCTGCGCGGGCTGCCTCGGGGCAGATGACGGTCATGGCCTCGGGCGGACCAGCGGCCTTCGACCTTGTGCGCCCGGTGCTGGATTGCATCGCGGCCAAAGTCTATGAACTGGGGGATGAGGCGGGGACCGGGGCGGCGTTCAAGATCGTCAACCAGTTGCTGGCGGGCGTCCACATCGCTGCGGCCTGCGAGGCGATCACCTTCGCCAAGGCGATGGGTCTGGACATCGCCAAGGTCTATGAGGTGATCACCGCCAGCGCCGGCAATTCGTGGATGTTCGAAAACCGCGTGCCGCATATTCTGGACGGCGACTATGCGCCAAGGTCGTCGGTCGAGATTTTCACCAAGGATCTGGGCATCGTCACCGATATCGGCCGGGGGATGCAGTTTCCGACCCCGGTCGCCGCCATGGCCCTGCAGATGTTCGTGATGACAGCGGCGGCAGGCATGGGGCGCGACGATGACGCGTCCGTCGCGCGGATGATCGCACAGATGACCGGGCTGGACCTGCCGGTCAAGGCAGACTGATCCATCACGTTCCGGCCGAAGCGTCGGGCAAGTCAGAGCAAACAAAAAGGGCACCCGGATCAACCGGATGCCCTGTGGTGATAGCGTCGTCAGATTACTTCTGGATGCAGGTATCCACGGTGTCCTTGGTGCACTCGTCCAGCCCGGTAAAGATCGGGTCGGCAACCGTTTCGCCCTTGATCAACGAGATCATGGCGCCGGGGGCCAGATAGCCCATCTCGAACGGACGTTGGCCGACCAGGGCAGTTACCAGACCTTCACGCGCCAGATCGACCTGAGCACCGATGGTGTCGGCAGCACCGATGACAAAGTCATTCGACGCGATCCGGTCCTTGTAAGGCCCGAACAGATCGCGGTAGGCCTGCGGTGCGCCGAACATCGGCCAGCCACCCATGATACCGAACGCCTTGAGGTCGGGGTTCGCGGCAAGGATGTCGGTCATCGCCTGAACGCCCTTGGCGCCGTCATCGTTGGTGAACACGGGGCAACCGGCAACTTCGGTCCAGCCACCCTCGCCTGCCAGTGCGGCAAGACCCTCCTGGCCGGACAGGGCATCGCGCATGCCTTGTGCACGGCGCAGGATGTTGTCAGCGCCGGTGTTGCCCTGAATGCTGCAAACTTTGCCACCACCCGGTGCCGCCGCTTTCATATAGTCGCCGATACGCTTGCCCATCAGATAATTGTCGGTGCCCAGATAGGTCATGCGCAGCGCGGAATCCTCGGCAGCAAGGTCGGCGTCGATCGTCATGATCGGGATCGTCGGCGCCGAGTTTTTCAGCGTTTGTGCGATCAGCTTGGCGTT
>JBBQGU010000177.1:0-8025 GCA_038323315.1 Rhodobacterales bacterium
TGCAGCTTGGCAGGAACAGGTTAAGGATGTGTTTGCCATGCTGAACGCTGCAACTGGGTTCGGCGCAACGGGTGATCGATATGGGCGACAGCAGTGTGACGAACGGCATCTTCGTGGGCGGCGGCGGCGAGACTTACGCAGTGCCGCAAAATCTGGCCTTGAACTTCGGCAACCGGCACGGGTTGATCGCCGGGGCGACCGGGACCGGCAAGACGATCACCCTGCAAATCCTGGCCGAGGGGTTTTCGGCTGCCGGGGTGCCGGTGTTTCTTGCCGATGTGAAGGGCGATCTGTCCGGTATCGGGGCGGCGGGCTCGACCAGTTCCAAGTTGGACGCGCCGTTTCAGGCCCGCGCCAAACAGATCGGCTACACGCTGACCTATCGCACCTATCCGGTGACCTATTGGGACATGTTCGGTGCGCAAGGCCATCCGATCCGCGCCACGGTGGCCGAGATGGGGCCGCTGCTGCTGGCCCGCATCCTGCAATTGAACGACACGCAGGAGGGTGTGCTGAACGTCGCCTTCCGGCTGGCGGATGAGGAGCATTTGCCGGTTCTGGACCTGAAGGATTTGCAGGCACTGCTGATCTTCATCGCGCAAAACGCCAGCGATATTTCGGCGCGCTATGGTCTGGTCTCGCCCACCTCGGTCGCGGCGATCCAGCGGCAACTCTTGGTGCTGGAGAATCAGGGTGCGGCGCAGATGTTCGGCGAACCGGCCCTGGATCTCGCCGATCTGATGCGGTTTGATCAAGCAGGGGCCGGCATGATCAACATTCTGGCCGCCGACAAGCTGATGCAAAGCCCGCAGCTGTACGCGACGTTCCTTTTGTGGCTTTTGTCCGAACTCTTTGAAACCCTGCCCGAGATTGGTGACCCGGACAAACCGAAACTCGTCTTCTTCTTTGACGAGGCGCATCTGTTGTTCGACGACGCGCCCAAGGCGCTGATCACCAAGGTGGAACAGGTCGCGCGGCTGATCCGGTCCAAGGGCGTCGGCGTCTATTTCATCAGCCAGAACCCCGCCGATATCCCCGAGGCTATTCTGGGTCAACTGGGCAACCGGGTGCAGCACGGCCTGCGGGCCTTCACGCCCAAGGATCAAAAGGATCTCGCCTCGGCTGCCGAAACCTATCGCCCCAATCCGCGCTTTGACACGGCCGATGCGATCCGTGAGGTTGGTACCGGCGAGGCTGTGACCTCGTTCCTGCTGGACAAGGGCATACCGGGCGTGGTCGAGCGGACCTTAATCCGACCGCCCGCGTCGCAACTGGGGCCGATTGATCCTGCCGCACGGGCCAGCATCATGGCGGCTTCCCCCATGGCGGCCAAGTACGGCCAGACATTGGACCGCGACTCTGCCTATGAAAAGCTGCGCGCGCGGGCGGGGCAGGCGGTAACGCCGCCTCCTGCCGCAGCACCCCAGTCCAGAGGCCAAAGCCAGCCTGAGGACGGGTTTTCCCATGCCCGCCGCTATGGTGGCGAGGTCACGGGCGGTGCAAAGCCAAGGTCCACCACCTCCTCAAGCCGCAACGATTCGCTGGGTGAGGCCTTTGCCAAAAGTTTTGCCCGCCAGTTGGGCACACGGACGGGGCAAGCGGTGGTGCGTGGCATTTTGGGTTCAATTTTCGGCAAACGCTGAAATTCGGCTCCGGATTTCGCCACATTCGACAGGCATGTCAGCCAGGCAACAACAGGAGTGCCCGACATGACCCTGACCGCCAGCGAACAGTATCTGCTTGAACTGATGAACCGTGCGCGTCTTGACCCGGGTGCAGAAGCCCTGCGAATGGGTATCGATTTGAACCAGAGCCTTGGCGCCGGGACGCTGACTTATACCGCGCGTCAGGTTGTGGCGCCCAACGCCATGCTGGAGGCTGCGGCGACCAAACATTCCGTGTGGCAGCTTGCAACAGACACGCTGTCGCAAACCGGTCAGGGCGGATCGCAACCCTTTGGCAGGATGCTGGCCGAGGGCTACCGCGCGACCACCTATGCCGAAAACCTTGGCATTGTCGGCCTGGGTGTCGGTCAGTCGCTGCAAACGGGGTTGGAGGATTTGCACCGGACGTTGTTTCTCAGCGCCGACAACCGGATCGGCCTGTTGACCGGTGGTTTGCGAGAGGTCGGCATTGGTGCCGAAACCGGGATCTACACCCAAAACGGCCAGAACTATAACGCCGTCGCCCTGACGCTGAACCTCGCCACCACCGGGACGGCGCATTTTCTGACCGGAGTCGCTTATCGCGATACCGACAAGAACGCCTTCTATTCCATCGGCGAAGGCACCGGAAATGTCGTGTTCAAGGCGGCGGGACAGACAACGGCGACGGCGGCTGCGGGCGGCTACAGTCTGGGCTTGGGCAGTTCGGTCAGCACTGCGGTGTCGGGCCATGTCGGCGCGCTGAACTTTGCTTTGACGGTCGATATGTCTGCGGGAAATGTCAAACTGGACGTGGTTGACGGCGCGACCTTTGCCACCTCCGGCAACGTGACTCTGGGCACCGGGATCAACAATGTCGTGATGCTGGGCGCAGGGTTTCTGGCGGCAACCGGCAATGCGGCGGGCAACAGCCTGACCGGCAACAATGCAGCCAATGCGCTGACCGGCCTTGGCGGCAATGACAAGTTGTCGGGTTTCGGCGGCAACGACAAGATCGACGGTGGCTTTGGCCGGGATGTGCTGACCGGCGGCAAAGGCATCGACATGATGACCGGCGGCGCGGGGGCGGATGTGTTCGTCTTTACCGCCCTTGAAGGCCTGGACAAGATCGTGGACTTTACCCTTGCCGCCGGCGACCGTCTGCGTATAGACGACGCGCTCTGGGGCGGCGCAGATCTGAAAGCCAGTGAGATCATCAGCCGATTCGCCACCAAAGGCGACGGCGAGGTGGTGTTGGATTTCGGCCCGGGCGAGCAGATACGTCTGCTTGGCCTGACTGGCATGGGTGGATTGGCCGCGGCAATCGATATCTTCTGACACCTGACCGGCAGCGGTTGTCGGTGTCTCCATGCGCCTGTGGTCTGTTGACTGCAACGCGAATTCCACACGGAGGTTTCCATGACCCTTTCTGCAGCCGAACAGTATTTGCTGGAGCTGATAAACCGCGCCCGCCTTGACCCGTCAGCCGAAGCGTTGCGCAACGGCATTCAGTTGAACGCGGGCCTGGAGCCCGGTCAAATCAGCGCCGCAGCCAAGCAGGTTCTGGCACCAAATGCGCAATTGGAACAGGCGGCGGTCTTGCACAGCCAGTTCATGCTTGCGGCGGATATCTTCTCGCATACCGGTGCCGGCGGGTCCAATCCCGGTCTGCGGATCGATGGTCAGGGCTATGATTGGACAACCTACGGCGAGAATATTGCCTATGTCGGATCGACGGGTGTCATGACGGTCGAAGGCTCGATCGCGCAGCTGTACAAGAACCTGTTTCTCAGCGCAGGTCACCGCGTCAACACGATGAATGACGCTTTTGCCGAGGTCGGCCTGGGGGCCGAAGTCGGGCGGTTTACCTCAGGCGCCACCACTTACAATGCCGCCATGCTGACCGAGAATTTCGCGACCCGTACAACAGGGCATTTCCTGACCGGCGTCGCCTATGCCGACAGCAACGGCGACCAGTTTTATGGCATGACCGAAGGGACGGGCGGCGTGGTTTTTCAGGCCGCAGGCAAGTCGGCCAGCACCACGTCGGCAGGTGGCTATGGGGTGGAGGCTGGAAACGGCCGCGCAGTCACGGTGACGGGCAATCAGGGGGCGATGCAGTTCAGCCTTGTCGTCGACATGCGGCCCGGCAATGTGAAGCTGGATCTGGTTGGTGGCGATACATTCCATGCCTCCGGCTCGGCGGTTCTGGGCACGGGGGTGAACGATCTGGTCTTGCTGGGTGTTGCGCAGCTGAATGGCACGGGCAATGCCGCAGGCAACGACCTGACCGGCAACAAGGCCGCCAATGTGCTGACCGGGCTTGGCGGTGCGGACCTGATCCGCGGCGGGCAGGGTGCCGATATGATCAAGGGCGGCAGAGGCAATGATGTCTTGCACGGTGACGACGGCGCGGATGACTTTGTATTCCAGTTGCGGGGCGGACGCGACCAGGTGATGGATTTCGACAGCGCCAGCGGCGATACCCTGCGACTGGATGATGCCCTCTGGGCCGGTCAGACCCTGACGACGTCGCAGGTGGTTGCCGAGTTCGCCAGCCTTGGCAACAGGGAGGTCATGCTGCAATTCGCGAGCGGGGTCGAGGTGCAGCTGTCTGGGCTCACGACCCTGGCCGGGCTTGCAGCATCCATCGAGATTTTTTGATCGGCGGCGTTTGCCAGATGCCTCCAACCCGTCCAGCCAACTGGATTTGAGCGCGGTCAGCCACATGCGCGACACCGGTCGAAGGTAGGATGGGCGATGCGCCCATCAGGGTCACGATCGTAACGGGTTCGCCTTGGCCAGCCGGTCGAACTGCATCAGGCTTTCGATCAACCCCTTCATGTCGCGCAGATATACCATGTTGGGACCGTCTGACGGCGAATTGTCGGGGTCCTGATGGGTTTCGATGAACACCCCGGCAATGCCGACCGCGACAGCACAGCGCGCCATCAGCGGCGCAAACTCGCGCTGACCGCCGGTCTTGTCGCCCAGACCGCCGGGTTGCTGCACGGAATGGGTGGCATCCATGATCACCGGATAGCCGGTGCGCGCCATGATCGGCAGGCTGCGCATGTCGGCCACAAGGGCGTTATAGCCAAAACTGACCCCGCGTTCGGTCAGCAATATCTTGTCATTGCCGGTCGAGGCGACCTTGGCCGCGACATTGGCCATGCCTTCGGGCGCCAGAAACTGACCCTTTTTGATGTTCACCACCGCCCCGGTTTCACCCGCTGCGATCAGCAGGTCGGTCTGGCGGCACAAAAAGGCCGGGATCTGGATCACATCGACCACCTGCGCCGCCAGCCGCGCCTGTTCGATGTCGTGGATGTCGGTCAGCACCGGAATGCCCATGGCGCGGACGGATTGCAAGACCTGCAAGCCGCCCTCCATCCCCAGGCCGCGCTTGCCCTTCAGCGAGGTGCGGTTGGCCTTGTCATAGCTGGCCTTGAACACATATTGTGCGCCCGCGCTTGCACAAACCTCGGCCATGTGGCCCGCGATCATCTGGGCGTGGTCAAGGCTTTCCAACTGGCAGGGGCCTGCGATGACCAACAGGGGGCGGTCGTTCGACACCGTCAGGTTGCCGATCTGCACGTCTTTCATGGGATTTCCAGCCATTTTCAGTTCGAAACCTGTTCGCGCAAGATGGCGATGGTCATCGAGATCATCAGATAGATGCCGCCGAATATCAACATGACGATCAACGTATTTTCGAACGCCAAGGGGTAGCTGGGGTCATCCGGGGCCACGGGTTGCACCGCGACCGACAGATACCGCGTCTGGCGGTTCGCCTCGATCCGGCTGGTTTCCATCGCGCTGGTCGCCTGTGCCAGCATCATCTGCCGCGTCGTGACATCGGCCTGCGCCATGACCAACTCGCTTTGCACCGTGGCGATCGATGGCCCATCCGCCGAGCTTTCGGTCAGCCGCAGCCGCAACTGGGCGATCTGATCCTGCAAGGTGGCAATGCGGGTGATCACCGGGGCCATCCGCGCCTGATTGGGCCGGGCATTGGCCTGCATCTGTGCCAGCGACAGCCGTTCCTGGGTCAGTTGCGCATCCAGGGTGCCGATTTGCGTGGTGATCAAACTCACCTCAACCTCGGAGTTGAAGGTTTTGAACTTTTCCTGCAACTCGACCAGATGACGCTGCGCCACTTCCAGCTTTGCCTGAGCATCCTCGAAACTGGATTTGGCGCTGACCTCTTGATCGGTGCGCAGGCGGAAGGTCATCTGATCGACGCGGGTTTCGGCGTATTTCAGCAAGGCATCGGCAAATTCCACCGCCTTTTCGGGCGTGGTGGCCGACACCTCCATCTTGATGTTGCCCTCGGTCGGGTCATACGAGATTTTGACCACCTTCTTGAACAGGGCATAGGTGGCGGAATTGTTGGCATCCATCGGCAGCCGCTGGATCGGGTCGATGGCCGGGTCCTGAAAATGCTGTTTGAAGCCGGAATCCTGATCGAGCATCGTCATCACGTCCTGCGATTGCAGATAGCCCTGCACGGTCACAGAATCCTGCGAGGTGGCAAAGGAGGTGCCGCTGAACAGGCTGGACATCTGGGCGGCGGCGGTGGCCTGCTGGATCACAAACTCGGTCCGGGTCGAATATAACGGTGTTGCGACCAGCGCGTAGTACCACCCGGCGATGAACGTCGGCAGCAAGACAAAGACCGCGATCTTGGACCACATCAGCGCCAGTTTGCGCCGCCTGCGGGCGACGATCTCGGCCTGAATCCGGCGGACTTCGGTGACGTGGCTTTGCTCGGCCCGGACCTCGGTCGTGGGCATTCCTGCCGGTTTCACGGTTTGCGGCAGCTTGGTCCGTTCGGCCGTGACGGTCAACGCGCGGGATACCGGGCGGCCCCCTGCGAGCGGAGTTTCCGCCCCATCCTCGTCATCGCCGTTGACCAGTTCCAGCAGGGCGGATCGTTGCAAGGGGTCGATCCCGGCGCGGCGCAGCAGGCGCACGGCGTCAAAATCGGATGTGGCGGGCAAGTCGTGCTTTTGCGCCAGACGACGCGCCATGCGCAACTGGCGGCCCGTCAGCCCCTCTTGCCGGATGGCGTCCAGATCGGCAGGGGCGGCGGCGGGATCTGGGTACAGGGTCGCGCCGATGCGGGCAGGGTCAGCCGCGCCAGCCGGGGCCGCCCATTGGTCTGTCACCGTCGGGTCGGGTGTTGGCTTTGACGTGGTGGCAGAAACCGGGCGCAGGAAACTTTGACCGCCAAAACCGTCATCATCCTCGAACGGCATGAAGGCGTCATCGGTGATCAACTGTTGCGTCTGCTTTACCGCAGCCACGCGTCGGTTCACGCCCACATGCGCCACAGGCGGCACTGCCATCGGGACAGGCTCGGGCTTGCGGATGCGAAAGCGACTAACTTTGAGCTTCATAGTCATAGAGCGTTTTCGCTTCCTCGAGTGTTTCGAACATGTACAACTGGCCATTGCGCAGAACCGCGGCCGAGCGACAGAACTTTTCCAGCGTCTTGGCCTGATGCGAGACCACGATGATGGTGGCATTGGCAAGACGCTCGCGCAGGATGCCACCGGCCTTGCGGTTGAATGCGACATCGGTCGAGGACGGCATGCCTTCATCGATCAGGTAGATGTCAAACTCCAGCGCCAGCATCAGCGCAAAGTTGAACCGCGACCGCATCCCCGAGGAATAGGTGCCGACGGGCCGGTCAAAATACTCTTCGATCCCGCACAGCCAGCGGCAGAAACTTTCGACGTAATCGGGATCGAGGGCGTAAAGTCGCGCGATGTAGCGGGCGTTTTCGGTGCCGGAATGTTTGGAAATCACCCCGCCCATGAAGCCCAGCGGAAAAGAGATGCGCGATTTGCGCAGGATCTTGCCCTCGTCAGGTTTTTCGAGGCCGGCCATCATGTTGATGATCGTGGTCTTGCCGGTGCCGTTGCGGGCCAGAATGCCAAGCGAATTGCCCAGCTCGACCTTGAACGAGGCGCGGTCGAGGATCACCTTGCGCTGTTTGCCGGTCCAAAAGGATTTGCTGACATTCATGAACTCAATCATGGATGCCCCGCTGAAACCCTGATCGTGTCGGTGTCGGCATGCCGCGCGCCCGCCTTGCTGCTGCCCCTTGGCCCATTCTGAACCTTGGGTTATCCCGCTTTGATTAATCTTAGGTGCATGACTTTGGCTGAACCGGTCTTGTGAGCGTCAAGGTAGTACGTCCCGCACAGCCAGACAATAGCGGGCCATTCGGGCAAGATTGTGTCGGGTCAGTCGACCCGTTTTTGGCCGAACAACCGCGCCAGCAGCAGGGCGGCTGGCCCGGCCAGCAGGCTCAGGACAAGGCCCAGCCGTGCGGCCTCGGCCAACCGGCCGCCGGGCAGGGCGACGCCGACCG
>JBBQGU010000178.1:0-8007 GCA_038323315.1 Rhodobacterales bacterium
CGAATTGCGCGTGTCGATGCGGGCCGAACTGTCGGCGCTGCATGCACGGCTGGCCGCGACGATGATCCACGTCACCCATGACCAGGTCGAGGCAATGACGATGGCCGACCGCATCGTCGTGTTGCGGGGCGGCAAGGTCGAACAGGTCGATACACCACTGAACCTGTACAACCGCCCCGCCAACCTGTTCGTCGCGGGCTTCATCGGTGCGCCCGACATGAACCTGTGGTCGGCCGAGGGGCAGGGCGACAGCCTTGTCCTGCCCCACGGCCAGACCATCGCCCTCAGCGCAGCCCCCGGCCGCTATACCATCGGCCTGCGCCCCCAGCACCTGCGCCTGGCCAACCAAGGTGACCACACCGCCCTGACCGCCACCGTCACCCTGATCGAGGCGCTTGGGGCCGAAAGCGTCATCCACGCCACCCTGGACCCCGGCGGCGCCCGTATTCTGGCCGTCCTGCCGGGCCAGCCGAACCTTAGCCGGGGCGCGCAGATCCGGCTTGCCCATGACTCCGCCGACCTGCACCTGTTTGATGCCCAAGGGGTGCGGGTTCAGGCCTGAAGCCGATGCTTCGCACAGGGTTTTGAGCAGGCGCGACGCCAGTATTCCTGGTAAAGAAATCCCTAATGAAAATTTGAAAACATAACAAATTCAGATAGTTAATGATGTGTCCAGATGTGGACGCCCCCGTTCACGCCAATTCCCGGACCAGAAATTCCAGCATCGCGGCCCGCATCGCCGGGGTCTCGACATGCCCCGCTTCAGGCTCGCGGTGTACCACCAGCCGCCCCCCGGCCCGATAGGCTGGCTCGACCTCGGCCAGCGCAATCCCGACCGCTATCGGCGGGGTCAGCGGGTCGGCAGCACCAATCCCGATGAACTGCGCCCGGGGTGCCATCATCCCCGCAATCACCCCGTTCGACGCCACATCCAGCAGCCCCGGCACCGTCAGATAGATGCCATGCAGATCATGCGCCCCCGCATCGATCAGCGCGCCGAAATCCGCCAGACAGCACTCCTGAACCAGCGCCCTGACCCGCAGGTCCACCCCCGCCAGCCAATATCCCAGCGTCGCCCCCATCGACATGCCGAACACCCCGATCCGGTCGGCCCGAATGCCCTCCCGCCCGCTCAGCCAATCCAGGGCCGAAGCACATTCCCCCATCATCTGCCCTGCCAGCGACTTGCCTCGCCACAGCGCCGCCTTGGCCGCCGCAGTTTCCGTCACCTCCGACCGCGCCCCGAAACAGGGCATGTCCAGACATAACGCGGCAATCCCCCGCGCGGCCAGTACCGCCGCCAGAGGGGCCTGCAAGGCAGGGCGGCCCGTGATCAACTCCTCCGCCCCGATGTCATACCGGTCGCCATGCGCGTGGATGACCAGAACCGCCGGCACCGCGCCCGCCACGTTGGGCCGGGACCAGAACCCCCGGACCACCTCGCCCTGCGCCGTCTCAAAGGTCAGGCGGCTGACACCACCTTCCTCAGGCCGCTCGCCCACATATCGCAGCGGATGATCCCCGATCTCGAACACTCGCCGCAGATCCGCGCGCCGTTCCATCTCAGCGCGCCATCCAGCCGCCATCGACCGGCAGCACCGCGCCATGGATGTAACGGGCCGCAGGCGAGGCCAGAAACACCGCCGCCCCGGCAATATCCGCAGGCTCGCCCCAGCGTCCAGCGGGAATACGGTCCAGGATCGCCTGTTGCCGCACCGGATCGGCCCGCAGAGCGGCGGTGTTGCTGGTCTCGATATAGCCTGGCGCCACGGCGTTGACATTGATGCCCCGCGCCGCCCATTCGTTGGCCAAAAGCCGCGTCACCCCCGCCACCCCATGCTTGGACGCTGTATAAGACGGCACCCGGATGCCACCCTGCAGGGACAACAGCGATGCGATGTTTATGATCGCCCCGTTACCGCCGCGCGCGAACAGCGCCTTGGCGAAGGCCTGGCTTAGAAAGAACAGGGCCTTGAGGTTCACATCCATCACGGCATCCCAATCGGCCTCACTGAAATCAACAGCATCGGCCCGGCGGATGATGCCCGCGTTGTTCACCAGCACATCCACCCTTAAATCCGCCATCACCCCGGCAAAACTGCTGACGGGCGCGGCCAGATCCAGCATCAGCCCCTCACCCTGACCGATGGGCGCAATCTGGGTCAGGGTCTCGGTCATGTCAGACCTTCCGGCGCAGATGACATGTGCACCTGCTCCTGCCATCGCCACTGCAATAGCCTGACCGATGCCGGTGTTTGCCCCCGTGACCAGCGCTCGACGCCCCTCCAACGAAAACACCTGCGGCATAGGACCTTCCGGGTTTGGCATAATGCCGTCGCATCACACCATAGTTCGGGCCGCTCAACCATGACTATTTTCAAGGGGGGGGATGAGATGACGACGCGATAACGGGTCGGTCAACGGCGCGTCTGCAAGCCACGATTGATATCTCGCCGGGTGAAGAAGGCAGGTCTTTTCTGAGGGTGAAGCCGACGTCCGATGCGAAACCAAGGTTTTTGCTGCTTTCCCGGCGATCTTGTGCAAGCATCGACAGCTTCCGGTGATTTCAACCGCGAAATCAATCTGTTCCAAATGACTGCTTTCCTGAAGGTGTTACGACGTGGGTCGCAGCGGCAGCCAGTCGAGGAACAGCCTGCGAAAGAGCCGCAACCGGACTTGCACATGCACGAAAAACCCGGGACGGCAGGCGACCCAGCGGGCACCATAAGGCGCTTGGGGTCGGCCGCCGAGATGGTCATCACCGTCTCGGCGGTGGCGCGGAACAGCAGGTCGTAGACCGTCGTTTTGTTCCAATAGGTGATTTGCGCGTTCTCGGCCGGAAAGGTGAACAGGACGTGGAAATATTTGACCGGCAGCAGATCCTCCGCCCGCGTGGTCATCCAATCACGCGCGTCCGGCAGGCCTCAATTGCCGACATCACCTTGAAATGGGTCAGGCTGACATGTCCCGCATTTGCCTGCCGCCACGCAAGATCAGGGTTGCGGAAGATGTCAGCAGGCTCCAGCGACGGGCGGGGCGCGCAGCCCCGACGTCTAGCTGTGCCGCAAGTTATACCGGAAGGCCGCGCGATACTTCAGCCCCGGTCCCGGCACACAGGCCAGCAGCATTGCAACCTCCTCGACGCTCAGAAATTCCGGCAACTTCCTCGGCTGAGGGTGGAACTGCATGAGGCGCTTCATCTTCTCGCGCACGCAGGTGACGCTGAAAAAGAACCGCAGCGAGATGATGCGCAGTTTGAAGGTGGTGGCCGAGGCCCCGTCCTGCGTCATTTGCAGTTGGCAGGCGGGCAGGTCATCGGGCGTAGCGATGTCCCGCGCCCGCCCAAGGAACGCAGCGAAATGCTTGACGCATCGGATGTGACCCTGCTGAGTATTTTCGGCAAGCCCACGCCATAGGCCTTGACGACGACAACAAATCACTAGAATACCATAACGCATAGTATGTTATTTTTCTGGAGTCGTTGCGTGCCCATTGGAACTTGCACACTTCCATCGGAAGCTTTCCTGCGGCGATATGATCATGGCGGCGGCTATGCCGATTGCTTTGTGGTCGAAGCATGTGGGCTGATCTCGCTAAGCCAATATGTCGAGGCCTTTTACACCACAGGATTGTTCAAGCTGGAAAGGGCGGTACTGTCTCTGGCCGGGCGACCGTCCTCGGATATTGAAGCAAATCAGGTCGCTCTAGGTGAAGGTTCCACCTTTGCCGCATGGAGCGTTGAAGACCGCGCTGAGAATCAGCTGTTGATGTGCGATGTGACCGGGCGCACCCGATCTTGGTTTATGGTTATGCCGGTCATGGACGAGGTTTCGGACAGAACCCTGCTCTACTTCGGTTCCGCCATCACGGCCGCAAGTAAGCGAAAAACGGGGCGCATGACGATTGGACCCGTCTTCAAGGCCCTCACGGCTTTCCACATCCTCTATTCCCGATCGCTTTTGGCCGCCGCCAAAAAACGAACTGAGCGCCTCAACACTCGGGTGAAACCATGAGCGCCTTCCTGCTGCCCGCAATTATCGCCGTCATCATCGCGGCCGTCCATTCTGCGGTTGGTGGACGTCAGATCGCCCGTCCTCTGCTGCGTCAGGGCACCTTGTCCCCGACGGTCACGTTGACGCACTACTACTGTTGGCACATGGCGACGATCACGCTGTCTGGTCTGTCTGGCGCCTATCTTTACGCGGCACTTGCGTCGGATGGACGTGTCTTGGCGGTATTTGCGACGCTGGTCTCGGGAATGTTCTGTCTTTGGGGTCTGGCGCTTGTGCTTTGGAAACGGCAGCGCCATCGCGATTTACCACAATGGTTCCTGTTCGCAGGGCTGACCGCCAGCGGCATTTGGGCACTTTCGGCATGAAACCTGCGCCCCGGTTCAGGCGTGACGGACCGGATTTGTGGATCGAAGCCGCCTACGCGATACTGGCTCATGAGGGTCATGCGGGGCTGACGATCAATCAGTTGACAACACGCACAGGAAAGACGCGCGGGTCTTGCTATCACCACTTCGGCAGCATGGATGGTTTCGTTTCTGATCTGTTGGCTGATTGGCGCGAAAGCAATACCGAACGCATCGCGCGTCTTGCCGTGCTTGATCCTGAGCTAGGCGCCCGGCGAACCTTCATACATGATGCGGCGATGCGCCTTGATAAATGGGTGGAAATTGCCATCCGAATTTGGGCTGGGACCGATCGCAGGGTTCTTGATGCCAGCAGGGACGTTGACCGTCGCAGAATGGAGGTGTTGACCTATGATCTGGTCGCGCTGGCCGAAAAGTACGATCGGGAACTTTCTCCCCGCGAAGCAGAAATGCTTGCATTGATCGAATACGCAGCCTTCGTGGGCGCACAAATGCTCGCCCCCGAAGGCAAGCTCGATGCTCTGCCCGATATTGGGCGACTATACGATGAAATGCTAATGGTATTTTTGAAGGATGGCACTCTTTCCCGAAAGTAAGGGGTTGCCCCGAAAGTAAGGGGCTGCCCCGAAAGTAAGCGTCATGTCGGCAGTACCCGTTCCAGAATGCGGGGGATGTTCTGCTTGACCTTGAAAAACCCGGCGGTGGCATGGGGCCAGATAGCTGCGTCCCAATCGCGCCGCCATTCGCACAGGATGATCCCGGAGTGGGCGAGCGAAGGTGCTGCCAGATCCAGCCAATCGCGCAGCGGGCCTTGCGTGATATAGGGCGTGACGATCTGCGTGGCCCCGGCGCTGGCGGCCCATTGGGCCAGATCGGCAGGATCATCCGCCTGCAGGGCAACGGTGGCAAGACCCACCCGCAAGGCTGCATCGGCCAAGGCCGCTCTTTCAAAGCCCGTCACCACATCAGACACGGGCAACGCTGAACGCAGGTGGCTCGCCTCCAGCGTGGCAATCGTGCGAAGATCCAAACTGGCAAGGCCGAAATCCTCGACCCGACAATCTTCATCCGTGATCAGCAGCGCCGTAGCGTGGCCCGGTTGTGGTGACCTGATGGCGCGGAGTGGCAACACGGATGGCAGGCCATCCGGTTCCGTCGCCTCCAGCCCTCGGGTCACCTCGGCCAGATCGCCGGGGCGGGGGGCAAAGCGCCCGGCGGTAAAAGTGGCGATGTTCTGCGCGTCTGCAGGATAGGGTTTGCCCCGCGTATGCAGACCTGCGACCCAACGCCAGCCCAGCGTGTTGGACGCGGCATCGCCGTCCAGCAGATGCCGGTAAAAGAAATCTGCGCCAAGGCGCCACGGCAAGCCCAGCGTGAAGATCCAGATTGACGCAAACCACATCCGCGCGTGGTTGTGCAGATACCCTGTATCCACCAGTTCAGCGGCCCATGCGTCGAAACACTCAAGGCCCGTCTGACCGCCGGTCGCGCGGTCCACATCGCGGCGCAGGCGGCGGTCACGGTCAAGCGCGGCGAGGTCGGTGTCCAGCCCGGCGCAATAGCTGGCCCAGACCTGAGGGCGGCGTTCCAGCCAGCCTTTAAAATAGCTGCGCCAGATCACTTCCTGAACGAACGTCTCGGCATCTTCCGGCCCGTGTGCCGCAAGCGCCGTGGCAACCAGGGCCTGTTCTGTCACCAGCCTGCGTCGAATGTACGGCGACAGCACCGACACCGCCTTGTGCGCGCCGGGGCCGTGATCAGTGTTGCGGCCGTTGGCATAGCGCCGGCCCATGCGCGGCGTGAAAGCCGCCATGATTTTTTCACCCTCGGCGCGCGTTGCAATCCAATCTGTCATCAGGTCCATCACATGATTATCAGCGCGACAGATGATGCGCACCGCCACGATTTCAACGTTGCGGGGTCATGTCGCGGCAATACGCCTCGACCATCGGGCGCAAGGCGATCCGCGCCCGCAGTTTGGCGGTCATTGAATACACACGCAGTCGTTTCAGAACACGACTGTTGCCGAAATCGAATGGGGTGTCCTGCCGCAGGGGGCCCATCGCGGTGTTGAACTTGGATTGGATCAGTAAACCCCCCATTTTTAACGGGTAGATCCGTAGAACTCACGCGGCCATTTATTGCCGAGAAAATTCTACTTCCGCAGCCCCTTGCTTTGGGGGGGATTACCGGACAACCTGTCGAAGATTCAACTGCACCCGCTCGTCCCGCCGCAGGTGTTGCACTTCATGCAGGTGCCGTTGCGCACCAACGTGTAGTTGCCGCACTCGCCGCAGGGGTCGCCCTCGTAGCCTTGCATCTTGGCTTTGACGCGTTGATCCATGCCGACTGTCCCTGACCCCAAGGACGTGCTGGCCGTATAGGTCGTGGCGGGTGAGGCAAAGCCGCCCACCGCCGCGCGGGCCGTTTCGGGCACCAGCATGTTCAGGTTTGACATCGGATCACCGCTGCCGCCCAGACCCTGCATCCCCATGCCGCCCTGCATGACCACCAGTTCCTGCGGCACCCTTTTGCGCAGATAGCCGGTCGAGGAGATTTGCTTCAGCACCTCCAACCCCCGTGACGCGGCGGCGTCGGAAACTTCGGACACGTTGCGTTTGCCTTCTTCCACGCCGCGCCCGAGGTCGTCGAACGACGCGCCGGTGGGTTTGACATGGGCAAGGTCGGTGCGGTCAAGATAGCTGATCGCCAACTCGCGGAAGATGTAGTCGAGGATGGATGTGGCGTTCTTGACGCTGTCATTGCCCTGCACCATGCCCGCCGGTTCGAAACGGGTGAAGGTAAAGGCTTCGACGTATTCTTCCAGCGGCACGCCGTATTGCAGGCCGACCGAGATGGCGATGGCGAAGTTGTTCATCATGGCGCGAAAGCCTGCGCCCTCTTTGTGCATGTCGATGAAGATCTCGCCCAGGCGGCCGTCCACATATTCGCCGGTGCGCAAGTAGACCTTGTGACCGCCGACGATGGCCTTTTGGGTATAGCCCTTGCGGCGTTCGGGCAGTTTTTCGCGGTTGGTGCGGACGACTTCCTTGATGATGATCCGCTCGACGATCTTTTCGGCCAGAACGGCGGCCTTTTCCTGCGCCGAACCCGAGGCCAGGATTTCTTCGGCTTCTTCGTCATCCTCGACCAAGGCCGACGCCAAGGGCTGCGACAGTTTCGATCCGTCGCGGTAAAGGGCGTTGGCCTTGATGCCCAAGGACCATGACAGTTCGTAGGCCGCCAAGGCGTCGGTGATGGTGGCCGAGTTCGGCATGTTGATCGTCTTGGAAATGGCACCCGAGATGAAAGACTGCGCCGCCGCCATCATGTGGATGTGGCTATCTACCGAAAGATATCGCTTGCCGACCTTGCCGCAAGGATTGGCGCAGTCGAAGACGTTGTAATGTTCTTTCTTCAGGAACGGCGCGCCTTCCAGCGTCATGGCACCGCAAACATGGTCGTTGGCGGCATCAATCTGCGCCTTGGTGAATCCCAGATGGCGCAACAGCTCAAAGGTCGGATCGCTCAGCTTTTCCAATGGGATGCCAAGCGTTCCTGCGCAGAACTCCTGCCCCAGTGTCCTTTGATTGAACACAAAACGGATGTCGAATGCCGACGGCAGCGCC
>JBBQGU010000179.1:0-7946 GCA_038323315.1 Rhodobacterales bacterium
GAAAACGCCACGACCACCAGAACCGGCAGCACCAGAAACCACGCCTTGTTGTTCTGGGTCTTGTCCATCAGACCGCCCCCCCCCCTGGCACGCGCCAGTCATCGGCATAGACATTGACCCGTTCCGGCGCGAACCGCACCCGCGTCATATCCGCGCCAATCGCCACACCCTCGGGCGAAATCACGTTGACCACCTGCCCAGCCACCTCGCCCCGGACGATGCGGTGACGGCCGACATCCTCGATCCGGCGAATGGTGATCGGCAGGCCTTCATCCGCCGAAAGGTCGCAATATTCCGGGCGGATGCCAATCTGCACCCGGCCCTTGACGGGCGCATAGCTGGCCCCCAGGGGCAAGGCCAACCCCTGTACATGCGCCGTCTGGCCCGCCACCTCGGCGTCCAGCAGGTTCATGCCGGGGCTGCCGATGAAATAGCCGACAAAGGTATGTGCCGGGGCCTCGAACAAATCCTCGGGCGTGCCCATCTGCACGACGCGGCCGTCATACATGACGACCACCTTGTCGGCAAAGGTCAGCGCCTCGGTCTGGTCATGGGTGACATAGATCATCGTGTGGCCGAACTCGCGGTGCAACTGCTTCAACTGCGTGCGCAATTCCCATTTCATATGGGGGTCGATCACGGTCAAAGGCTCATCGAACAGGATCGCGTTGACATCCTCGCGCACCATGCCGCGACCCAGACTGATCTTTTGCTTGGCGTCGGCGGTCAGGCCGCGCGCCTTGCGGTCCAGCGTCGCCTCCATCCCGATGGTCGCGGCAATTGCCGCCACCCGCGCCTTGATATAGGCCGGGTCCATGCCCCGGTTGCGCAGCGGGAAGGCGAGGTTCTCCCGCACCGTCATCGTGTCGTAGACCACCGGAAACTGAAACACCTGCGCGATATTGCGCTCTGCCGTTTCGGCGTCCGTCACATCGCGGTCGCCGAACAGCACCCGCCCCTGACTGGGCCGCAGCAGCCCCGAGATGATGTTCAAAAGCGAGGTCTTGCCACAGCCCGACGACCCCAGCAGCGCATAGGCCCCGCCATCCTGCCAGACATGGTCCATCTGCTTCAGCGCAAAATCCGCATCGCCTTTGGGGTTGGGATAGTAGCTGTGGGCAAGGTTCTGCAAGGTGATCTGGGCCATCACGCAGCCTCCGCATAGGCGGCGGTGCTGGCCAATTGCCCTGTATTGTCAAAGGCATAGACACAGGCCAGGTCCAACCACATCCGCACCGTATCGCCGGGGGTCAGACTGTGGACCCCGTGCACCAGCGCCACCCAACGGTCGGGCCCATGCCCCAGATGCAGGAACGTCTCCGACCCGGTGATCTCGGTGATCCCCACCGTGCAGGGAAACTCCACCGCGCCCGGCTTCGAGGGATACAGATGCAGATGGTTCGCCCGGAACCCCGCCATATAGCTGCCATCCGCCAACCGCGCGAACCCGGCCGAAGCCTCGGCGCTGACCGTATCGCCAAACCGCAACTTGCCGCCCTGCTTGACAAACCCCAAGAAATTCATTGGCGGATCACTGAACACCCGCGCGGTCGTCGCATCCACCGGATGCCGATATACATCCGGCGTCGGCCCGAATTGCGTGACCCGGCCCTGCCACAGCGTCGCGGTATTGCCGCCCAGCAGCAGAGCCTCTTCCGGCTCGGTCGTGGCATAGACAAAGATCGCGCCAGACCGTTCAAATATCCGCGGAATCTCGGCGCGCAACTCCTCGCGCAGCTTGTAATCCAGATTGGCCAGCGGCTCGTCCAGCAAAACCAGCCCCGCCTCTTTCACCAAGGCCCGCGCAAGGGCGCAACGCTGCTGCTGCCCGCCCGACAGTTCCAGCGGCTTTCGTGACAGCATCGGCGTGATCTTCAGCATCTCCGCCGTTTCACGCACCGCACGGTCAATCTCGGCCTTGCTCTTGCCGATCAGGCGCAAAGGCGAGGCGATGTTGTCATAAACCGACATGCCTGGATAATTGATGAATTGCTGATACACCATCGCGACGCGGCGATCCTGCACCCGCATCCCCGTCACATCGCGGCCCTGCCACAAAATCCGCCCGGTTGTTGGCGCATCCAGCCCCGCCATCAGCCGCATCAGACTGGTCTTGCCCGACAAGGTCGGTCCCAGCAGCACATTCATCGTGCCGTTCTGCAAGGTCAGCGACGTGGGCGCGATATAACTCTGCCCCTTGACCACCCGCGATACTGATTGCAACTCGATCGACATGCCGCTTCCCTATTGCGCCGCAGGGCGCAGCGCCCCGTGGTCTTGCATCATATAGTCCTGCAGCCGCGCAACCTGCGCCGTATTCAACCGCAGCCCCAGCTTGGTACGCCGCCAGACGATATCGGCAGCCTCCCGCGCGAATTCGTGTTCCATCAACCAGTCGACCTCGGCTCCGGTCAGCGTCGCACCAAAATCCACTCCCAGATCGGTGGTACTGGTGGCACTGCCCAGCAAGACCGCAGCCTCGGACCCATAGGCGCGGATCAGACGCGAGGCCCAGTACGGCGTCAGGAAAGGATAGCGCGTTTTCAACGCCCCGGTCAATTTCGCCACATCATCATGCGGGAAATCACCGCCGGGCAGAGGTGCGCGGGCGGTCCAGGCCGGGCGCGCCGCCGGAAAGAACGGCGCCAGCTTGGCCAGCGCACTTTCCGCCAGACGCCGATAGGTGGTGATCTTGCCGCCGAACACATTCAGCAACGGCGCGCCGTTCTGGTCCAGCGACAGCACATAATCCCGCGTCGCCGCCGTGGCCGAGGTCGCGCCGTCATTGTACAATGGCCTGACCCCCGCATAGGTCCAGACCACATCCGCCAGAGTGACCGGCTTTTCAAAATACTGGCTGGCAAAGGCCAACAGGTAATCCCGCTCCTCATCCGTGCAGACGGCACTACCGGGCGCGCCCTGATGATCCTTGTCCGTCGTGCCGATCAGGGTGAAATCCTGCTCATATGGTATGGCAAAGATGATGCGCCCATCCGTACCCTGAAAAAAGTAACACCGGTCATGCTCGTAGAGCTTGCGCGTCACGATATGACTGCCGCGCACCAGCCGCACCCCCTCGGTCGAATTGATGCGGGTGATGTTGCGAATGATCTCCTCGACCCACGGCCCCCCGGCATTGACGACGGCGCGGGCGCTGAAGGTTTGGCGCCCCTCACCATTCTCAACCGTCACCTGCCACAGATCACCGACACGGTCCGCACTGACCACCTTGGTCCGCGTCATGATCCGCGCACCCAACCGGGCGGCATCGCGGGCATTCAGCGACACCAGCTTGGCATCCTCGATCCAAGCGTCGGAGTATTCGTAAGCCTTGGCGAAACGCTTCTGCAACGGCTTGCCCGCCGCATCGCGCGTCAGGTCCAACGTCCGGGTCGCCGGCAAAATCTTGCGCCCACCCAAAGTGTCATACATGAACAGCCCCAGCCGGATCAGCCAGGCCGGACGGCGCCCCTTCATCCACGGCATAAAGGTCGCCATCAGCTTGCCGGTCGGCGTCTCGCCCTCGAACCGCATGTCGGGGTGATAGGGCAACACGAACCG
Organism: Rhodobacterales bacterium; assembly: GCA_038323315.1. Classification (GTDB taxonomy): domain Bacteria; phylum Pseudomonadota; class Alphaproteobacteria; order Rhodobacterales; family Rhodobacteraceae; genus Stagnihabitans. Next base: position 3,562 of record JBBQGU010000179.1, read on the forward strand.
CATCGGCCAGGATATATGCGGCATGGCCACCAGCAACGTCTCCCGCTCCTCCAATGCCTCACGCACCAGCCGAAACTCGAAATATTCCAGATACCGCAATCCGCCATGGAACAGCTTGGTCGAGGCCGAGGAGGTCGCCTGCGCCAAATCGAATTGTTCTGCCAACGCCACCGTCAAACCGCGCCCGCTGGCATCGCGGGCGATGCCGCAGCCATTGATCCCGCCCCCGATGATGAAAAGGTCAACCGTTTCCAGTTGCATTTGCGCTGTCACCAAAGTGCCCTCCCAAGCCTTGCCAACCTGCGACAAAGTTTCACACAGGTCAATCCAAAATTTTCGTTTTAGCGCGCTTTTCGAAAAAGCGAACATTTTACACCAAAAATTCGGGCCCGAGACCATCTGAATTTACCTGGTTTTCCACAAAACGCGCAAATCCACGCCGCAGCGCGGCAATTTTTCCGCCTTGAAGCAGCCGCCGAACTGGTCAAAGGATAGCCACGTGCCTGACAGGGGAACGGCCTTGGCTCTCAGCTTTCGTCAAAGCGAAATCGTCGACATCGCGCGGGCCGAGGGCCGGGTCGTGGTCGAAGAACTGGCGCAGCGGTTTGAGGTCACCTTGCAGACCATCCGCCGCGATCTGACCGAACTGGCGGATACCGGCCTTCTCGACCGCGTGCACGGCGGCGCTGTGCCAAGGCGCGGCGTCACCAATCTCGGCTACGAAGAGCGCCGCCATATGAACGAGGCCGCCAAGTCCGCCATCGCCCGCGCCTGTGCGGCGGCGATCCCGGAAAACTGCTCGATCATCATCAACCTCGGCACCACGACCGAGGCTGTGGCGCGGGAATTGCTGCACCATCGCAACATCACCGTCATCACCAACAACATGAATGTCGCGAACATCCTGGTCGCCAATCCGGGCTGCGACATCATGGTCGCAGGCGGTGCCTTCCGCCGGTCGGATGGCGGGTTGGTGGGCGAACTCACCACGCAGTTCTTTGAACAATTCAAGGTCGACTACGCCGTCATCGGCTCCTCCGCCCTCGACGGCGACGGCGATCTTCTGGACTTTGATCTGGCCGAGGTGCGGGTGTCCAAAACCATCATCCGTCAGGCCCGCTGCGTCCACCTGGTCTGCGACAATTCCAAACTCGGCCGTTCCGCCCCCGCCCGCCTCGCCTCCCTCAGCGAGGTCAGCGAGGTTTTTACCGACAAACCCTTCCCCGACGATCTGGCCCAGCGCTGTCAGGATTGGGGCACAAAGATCAATCTGTGCTGATCGCCGTCGGGACCCAAGATGCGCGGATGGCCTGTAAGCCGGATTCTGTCCCGGGGCCTGAACCCCTTGGATGATCATTCCTCTGCCGCACCTGTTGCCAGGGCGGTCAAGCTGCCAACCCGGGCCTCTGGGCTGAAGCATCCCTGTGGTGGTTTCCTTCCTTGCGAAAGGACCGTCCCACGCGAGGCCCCTATTCGGCATTGCTCCGGGTGGGGCTTGCCATACCGTCCCGGTTGCCCGGTCCGTGGTGGGCTCTTACCCCACCGTTTCACCATCACCATGGACCCACCGGGTGTCCCTTTCAGGATTGGCCCGGCACCATGGCAGTCTCTTCTCTGTGGCGCTTTCCCTGGGGTTACCCCCGCCGGGCATTATCCGGCACCCTCGCTTCATGGAGTCCGGACTTTCCTCGAAGCCCCCATTACGAGAAACCCCGCGATCACCCAGCCATCCGCGCGAGGCGCTGCCTAACCCCGACCTGCCCCAAGGTCAATCCAATTCCTGCACGCCCAAACATCAGCCAAGAAGAAACTCCGACGTTTCAGATTGATTTTTCGCAGAAAAATCGGGCCGCTGCCGACGCCCCGCTCAGTCAAAGAAAAATCGACCATCCCATTGCCGTCAATAACTCCGCAACACGGATTTTCGCCACAGCAACCGACAGCCACTCCTGTCCCGCGACCCCGTCAGGCCCCCGATCCGCAGATCAGCGCCACCGCACAAATACTGTCATCGCCTGCCCAACCCGCCACCCGGTCGCCGCTCCGCCCTGATGCCCCGGTCAACCCTGCTGCCGCGCCACGGCATCCGCGACAGACCGGTCATCCCCGGTTTCAGGCCCCTGCCCCCAAGGCCGGAACCGCAAACGGAACGCCGCCAGCCGCGCCGCGTCCGGTGCCGCAGGATAGCCGATCCGGTCCAGCGACCCCGCCAAAGGCCCGGCGACATCTCCGACAGCTTCCGGCCACACCGCCAAACCCTGCCGTGCCAGGCGTCGCCAGTCAAACCGCCGCCCCGGATCACCCTTGCGCGTAGGGGCCAGGTCGGAATGCGCAATCACGCCTCGCGCCGGAATATCCCACCGCGCCATCACCCCGGCCAACAACTGCTCCAGCGCGACCATCTGCGCATCAGGAAATGGCCGGTCGCCCGGATTGGCCAGTTCAACGCCGATCGAGTGCGAGTTGACATCCGTCACTCCGCCCCATTCCCCGGCACCCGCATGCCAGGCTCGGCGGTCCTCGGGCACCAACGCCTCGACCACCCCGCCTTCGGAGATCAGCCAATGCGCCGACACTTCGGCCACAGGATCACACAGCCGCGCCCGCGCCTCGGCACAACTGGCCATGCCGGTATAGTGCAACACAATCAGCGATGGCCGCACCAAGCCCCGCCGCGCGCCATGATTGGGCGAGGTCACTCAAGCCTACTGCAACGCCGCGCGGAACGGGCGCGGGTCCCAGGCGCAGGCAAAGCCGTCGCCGTCCGGGTCCAGCCCCTTGCTGTCCTTTTGCGGCCCGCCAAAGCCCAGGAAAGCCTGCTGCGCCAGATCGGGCGAGGTGTATCTGGTGCAGGCCACCTTCACATTGACCAGATAGAACGCCGGGCGGTCATACAACTCGACGCCCACCGGATTGTTGGTGGCAATGGCATATTGCGCGATGTTCGGCCCGGCGTCGCCCGGCCGCACCGGCAATGCACCGGGCTGGACAACCACATATTGCGCCCGGTTCGCCTCCAGCCGCGCCTTGTCGCTTTCGATGGTCTGACGTGAGGAGACGGCCGAGAAATCCTGTTCATCCGACACACCTGCCGTCACAAACCCCATTTCTGACGTGGTTTCCGCGATCCCCGCAGGTGCATTGCCACGCGGACGGTCGCCCGCCAGCGCCATCGGGTCCAGCGGCGGCGCAACGGTCGGCCCAAGGCCAGACCCCGTGAAACCTGTGACCCCCGAACTGGTCCCCGCCTCGGCCGCATCGATGGCCGACGACGCAATGTCAGTCGAAAACGCCGTCGGCGCCGAAGGTGCCGGCGTCGTGTCGTAACCCGTGCTGCCATAACCGCTGTTGCCGTAGGCTTGCGGCTGCGGATTTGCCGCGCGGTCCCGGACAAAGCTGTTGTAATCACTGAACCCCGGTCCCGGCCCGGAGTCCGGCAAGCGCGGCCCGCAGGCCACCAAACCGCACAGCATCATCACCGCCAATGGCGCACGCGTCATCATCTGCCCAAACCCGATCTTTTCTTGGCCCCTACCACCATTTTTGCGCCTTGGCCACAAAACCCGCAGCCCGCTCCAACACAAAGGCATGATTGAGCAGGTCGCCCTCTTCCCAAGGCCGCCCAATCAACTGCAACCCCAGCGGCAACCCCTTCTTGTCCAACCCCACCGGAACCGAGATGCCGGGCAGCCCCGCCAGATTGACTGTGACGGTAAAGACGTCGTTCAGATACATCTCGACCGGGTCGGCATTGGCCATCTCGCCCAGCCCAAACGCGCTGGATGGTGTGGCAGGCGTCAGGATCGCATCGATCCCGGCCCCGAATGCCAGTTCAAAGTCACGCTTGATCAGCGCCCGCACCTTGCGTGCCCGATTGTAGTAGGCGTCATAAAACCCCGCCGACAACACATAAGTACCCACCATGATCCGCCGCTGCACCTCGGGCCCAAACCCCTCGGCCCGGGTCTTTTCGTACATGTCGGTGATGCCATCCCCCGCCGCCAGCGTGGCCCGGTGCCCGTACCGCACCCCGTCATACCGCGCCAAATTGCTCGACGCCTCGGCCGGCGCGATCACATAATAAGCCGGCAAAGCATATTTGGTATGGGGCAACGAAATATCCACAATCTCCGCCCCCGCATCCCGCATCATCGCGATGCCGTCCGCCCACAGCGCATCAATCTCGGCCGGCATCCCGTCCATGCGGTATTCGCGCGGAATGCCAATCTTCTTGCCGCGAATATCCCCGGTCAACGCCGCCTCGAAATCCGGCACCGCCATATCGGCCGATGTTGAATCCTTCTCGTCATGCCCCGCCATCGCCCCCAGCATGATCGCCGCATCCCGCACCGATTTGGTCATCGGCCCCGCCTGATCCAACGACG
>JBBQGU010000180.1:0-7933 GCA_038323315.1 Rhodobacterales bacterium
GTCACATCCGTGGCGCGCAAATCCTCCAACCCGATCGAGGGCGCACGGCGGTTCAGATCGGTATCGGCCAACTGTCCATCGCCCAGGAAAAACTTGCCCGTGCTGTCCGCCACGGCCCCCTTTTCCAACAGTTCCGCCGCCTCCTCCGCCGTTAGGATACCGCTGGTCGACAGCAAAGCGCCGGGCGAGCAATCACCCACCGAGATGATCGACCACGGTGCCGCGCGCGCTGCCTGCAAGGTTTCGCGCACCAGTCGTTGGCGCAGCACGACCTGACAATCCGCCTCGCTGTCGGTCAGAAAGGGGGCTGGCAGAAACAGCGCCGATCCGCCGGTCAGGGCGGCCAATCTGGTGCAAACGTCAAACGGACTGGTCTCGGACGTCCGTGCCATCGACCCCATCAGCGACACGAAGCACAGGCCGGGATTGCGCAACCCCGTCACCGCCTGCGCCATCGCGGCCATGGTGCGGCCCCAGCCGACGCCGATAGTCACCGCCCCATCCCGTCCGATCCGCGCCAGAAACGCCGCCGCGACAATCCCGACCGCCCGCCGTGCCGCCGCCTCATCCGCCACCGGCCCGGACGTCGGGGCCACGCGCACCTCGGTCAATCCGAACCGCGCCGCCAGTTGGTCCGCCAATACCAGCGTTCCCGTCGTCTCATGTGCGATCGACACCCGCACCAGCCCCTGATCCCGCGCCTCGGCCAACAGCCGCAGCACCTTGAACCGCGAAATGCCCAGATGCTGGCTGACCTCCTCCTGGCTCAGCCGGCCCACATGGTACAGCCAGGCCACCTGCACCAGATCGTCATTGTCGCGCATGGATTGGGACATTGGAGCTTTCGCAGGCCAAAAGCGGCACATGGGGTCAGTATAAACGCTTGACCCACCACCCCGTCAACGCCTATCACATATGTGCAGAACTTGCACAAACACCGCAGGGCTGCGGCGCAACCGGGGGAAAAGCGGCGCATGGCCTATGTCATCGGCATCGACGGCGGGACAGAATCGCTGCGGGCGCATGTGTTCGACCTGTCGGGCCGGTCGCGCGGCGTGGGCAAGGGGGCCTATGTCACCACCTTCCCCGAACCGGGCCAGGCCGAGCAGAACCCCGACGACTGGTGGCATGCCGCAGGCGTGGCCGTGCGCGAGGCTTTGGCGGTGTCCGGCATCCCACCCGACCAGATCGGCGCGATTGCCTGCGACACCACATCCTGCACCGTCGTGGCGCTGGACGCCGAGGGTCGCCCGCTGCGGCCTTGCCTGCTGTGGATGGACATTCGCGCCCACCGCGAGGCTGCCGAGGTGGCAGGCTGCGGCGACCCGGCCCTGCGCCTGAACGGCAACGGGGCAGGGCCGGTCAGCCCGGAATGGATGATCCCCAAGGCGCTGTGGCTGAAACGCCATCAGCCCGATATCTGGGCCCGTGCGGCGATGCTGGGCGAGTATCAGGATTACATGACCCTGCGTCTGACCGGCCGCTGGGCCGCCAGCCTGAACAACGTCACCATGCGCTGGCATTATCAGACTTTGGCGGGTGGCTGGCCGTTGTCGATGCTGGCGCGGCTGGACCTGTCGGACCTTGCCGCGCGCTGGCCGTCCGAGATTGTCGCACCCGGTCAGGTGATCGGCCCCCTGACGGCGGATGCTGCCCAACACCTCGGCCTGAACGCAGGCACGCCGGTTGTGCAGGGCGGGGCGGATGCGTTTATCGGGATGATCGGGCTGGGCGTCACGCAACCGGGCGATCTGGCGATGATCACCGGGTCGTCGCATCTGCATCTGGGCGTGGCCGACCGTATGGTTCATGCGCCCGGCGTCTGGGGCACCTATATGGATTGCGTCTATCCCGGTCGGCCGATCATCGAGGGTGGCCAAACCTCGACCGGCTCGGTCATCGCGTGGTTCAAGCGCAACTTTGCCGAACATATGGATTTCGACACGCTGAACGCGCTGGCCGCCGCGATCCCGCCGGGGGCCGAGGGGTTGGTGGCCGTCGATCACTTCCAAGGCAACCGGACGCCGCACACCGACCCCCTGGCGCGTGGAGCCATCACCGGGCTGACCCTGAAACACACGCCTGCACATGTCTACCGCGCCTTGGTGGAATCGGTGTGCTTCGGCACCCGCGCCATTGTGGAAACCTTTGGTGCCGCCTTCACCGCCCGCCGCATCGTCGTGGCAGGCGGGGCCACCCGCGCGCCGTTCTGGCTGCAACTGCACGCCGACACCCTTGGCCTGCCGCTGGAACTGACCGAAGAACCCGAGGCTTGTGCCCTTGGCTCGGCGATCCTTGCCGCCCACGGGGCCGGGCATTTCCCGACCATCGACGCCGCTTGTGCCGCCATGGTCCGCACAGCCCGGCGGATCGAACCCGACATGGCAGCCCACGCCGCCTATGCCCCGATCTATGCCCGCTACCGCGCCGCATATCCCGCCCTTATCCCGCTGCGAGAGGCCGAATGACCCTGAACACCGCCCCCCTGGACCGCTACCGCATGATGCGCCGCATCCGTTCGTTCGAGGAGCGGGTGGGGGAATTGTTCCTGAAGGGCGAAAGTGCCGGTTCCATGCTGCACCTGTCGATTGGCGAGGAGGCCGTGGTCGGCATGACTGGCGCGATGCAGGCCGGCGACACCTTTACCACGCATCACAGAGGTCATGGTGTGTTCATCGGGCGCGGTGGCGACCCTGCGCGGATGATGGCCGAGATTGCGGGCAAAGAGGATGGCTATTGCCGGGGCAAGGGCGGGTCCATGCACATCGCCGACCGCGCCTTGGGGCATCTGGGGGCCAATGCGATTGTCGGCGGCGGCATTCCGCATGTCGTGGGGGCGGGGATCAGCTATCGCAATGCAGGCTTGGGGCAGATCTCGGTCGCGTTCTTTGGCGACGGGGCGATGTCGCAGGGCATCTTGTACGAATCGATGAACATGGCAGCGCTGTGGCACCTGCCGGTGATCTTTTGCTGTATCAACAACCAGTACGGCATGGGCACCCGTGTGGACCGTTCCGCCGGCAACCGCGACTTTCCGGCCCGCGCGCAGGCCTTTGGCCTGAACGCCGCCCGAGCCGATGGTGCCGATGTCGAGGCCGTGCATGATGCCGCCACCGCCCTGACCGGTGCCGCACGGCAGGGTCGCCCCGGATACCTGGAAATCGACGCCTACCGCTTTTACGGCCACGCAAGGATGGACAAATCCCCCTACCGCACACCGCAGGAAGAAGCCGAAGGCCGCGCCCGTGACCCGCTACTGGCCGCTCGCAGCCGCCTTGAAACCTCGGGGCTTGCCTCGGACGCTGATCTGGGCGGCATCGACGGCGATGCGGCGGTTGAGATGGACCTTGCCTTGGCCCATGCCATCGCCGCCGCCCCCCCGGCCTTGTCGACCATGTTTCAGGATGTGTATGCGCCCGGCACGCCAGCCCCCCGCCCGCAGGCCGAACGTCTGGCCGCAATCTTGTCGGAAGGGGCGCGGGCATGACCGAAACCACCTACCGCGACGCGATCCGTCAGGCGCTGCTGGATGCGATGCAGGCCGACCCCTCGGTCATTCTGATCGGCGAGGAGGTCGGGCTTTACGGCGGCGCTTATGGCGTGACCAAGGGCCTGATCGACCTGTTCGGCGCCAACCGTGTGATCGACGCGCCCATCTCGGAAGCTGCGATTGTCGGCGCCGCCATCGGGGCCGCCATGACCGGCCTGCGCCCTGTGGCAGAACTGATGTATGTCGATTTTATCGGCATGACGATGGACCAACTGGCCAATCAGGCCGCCAAAAGCCGCTACATGTTCGGCGGCCAGATCAGCGTGCCGATGGTTCTGCGGACCCAAGGCGGCACCGGGCGGTCGGCTGCCGCCCAGCATTCCCAAAGCCTCGAGGCCTGGGTTTTTCACACGCCCGGCCTGCGTCTGGTGATGCCCGCCACGGTCAACGACGCCTACCACCTGCTGCGCCAGTCGCTGACGCAAGCCGACCCGGTGGTGTTTATCGAACACAAGGGGCTTTACACGATGAAGGGCACGCTGGACACGACCGCCCCCGACGGCGCATGGGGCCAGCCCGTGCTCCGCCGTGAAGGGGCCGATCTGGTGATCCTGTCCTACAGCCGTATGCTGCACGAAAGCCTTGCCGCCGCCGAACGGCTGTCGCAGGCCGGTGTCGATGCCTGCGTGATCGACCTGCGCTGCCTGAATCCGATGGATGAGGCCCCGCTGGTCGAGGCCGTCAAACGCACCGGCCGTGCAATGGTCGTGACCGAGGGTGTGGTGACAGGCTCCGTCGCCTCCGACATCGCCGCCCGCCTGTCCGAGGTGTGTTTCGACTGGCTGGAGGAGCCGATCCTGCGGCTGGGCGGCGAGGATATCCCGATCCCGGTCTCGCCCTTGCTGGAAAAAGGCTCGATCCCCTCGGCCACCCTGATCCACGACACCGCCCTGTGGCTGGTGACGCGAAAGGCCCCGCCATGGGCCGCATGACACTGACCCTGCCGCGCCTTGGCGAAACGATGGAAGAGGCCCGCGTGACCGAATGGCTGGTCGCCCCCGGTGCCACCTTTGCCCGCGGCGATGTGCTGCTGGAGGTGGAAACCGACAAGACCGTGGTCGAGGTTCCCGCCCTCGCCGCCGGCACCCTGATCGCCCAGCTTGTGGCGCCGGGCGACATGGTGGCACTGGACCATCCGATTGCCGAGGTCGAGGTGCAGGGCGCAGAGCCCGCCCGCAATCCTGCACCCGCGCCAGTCGAGGCGCTTGCTGCATTCCCGGCCCCAACCATGCTTGCGCCGACGATCCTGCCCGGCACCCGCCCCGCTGCCAGCCCCGCCGCGCGCGCCGCTGCTCGCCATGTCGGGATGGACCTGTCCACTTTGCAAGGCACAGGCCGCCGGGGCCGTATTCAGGCCCTTGATGTTCCAACCGGGCAGGGCGGGCCGACGCTGGTTCTGCTGCACGGCCTGTTCGACACGCCCAAAGGCTGGCGCGACCTGCCGCGCCGGATGCAGGCGGCGGGCCATAGGGTGCTGACGCTGAACCTGCCCGGCCACGGTGACAGCGCCCCGGCCACCAGTGTCGAGGCGGCAACAGACCAACTCGCCGTACAGATGCCGCCCGGCCCCCTGCGCCTGATCGGCCATTCGCTGGGTGCTGCATTGGCGGTACGGCTGGCCCTGCGCCTGGGCACGCGGGTACAGCGGCTGGTGCTGTCGGCCCCGGCTGGCCTTGGCCCGCGCATCAATGCCGATTTCACCGAAGGCATGCTGGCCGCCCAAACCCCTGCCGGCCTGGCCCGCGCGCTGGCGCTGCTGGGCGCTGGGCCGCTGTCGGCGCAGATGCTGGGCGCGGAACTGAACCGCCTGACCGCCGAAAAACCGGGCCATACCGCCTTGGCCCATGCCACCGCCAAGGGCGGCTTTCAGCAAATCGACATCACCGCCGATCTCGCTCGCCTGACCTGTCCCGTCACCGTCCTGTTCGGCACCGATGACCTTATCCTGTCGTGGCAGGACGTGGCGCATCTGCCGCCCACAACCGCCATTCACCTGATCCGGGGCGCAGGCCATCTGCCGCACCACGCCGCCCCTGATCTGTTGGTGTCGCTGACCACCGACAATTCCCCAACGGCCCGGCCCCTGACTGACCGGAGGTTCGGGCAAGTCTGACCTGCTGCTTTCGCCGCGCGCCGGACGTCAAGGCCCCCTTTGGGGCCAACTTAATCATGCGATCTGGGCAAGCACATGAAAAACCTGACAAATATTTTTCCGCAATCCTGCAAAACTGCTGGATTGACGCGTAATTCTGCTTAAAGTAGCCACGACAACGAACCGCCCCAAAAGGGGCGTCTTTTGGGAGGAGACGACATGATGACCAGAAAGACCCTAGCCTTGCTTGCTGCCTCGGCCTCGCTTTTGGCGATGCCCGCGATGGCGCAGGACACCAAAAAGATCGCCACGGTCGTAAAGATCGCTGGCATCCAGTGGTTCAACCGGATGGAGGAAGGCGTCAAGCAATACGCTGCCGACACCGGCACCGACGCGTTTCAGGTCGGCCCGGCTCAGGCCGACCCGCAGCAGCAGGCCGCGCTGATCGAAGACATGATTGCCCAAGGTGTGAACGCTCTCGCCGTCGTGCCGATGTCGCCCGAGGCGCTGGAGCCGGTGTTGAAGCGCGCGCAGGATGCCGGCATCGTCGTGATCACGCATGAGGCCGCCAGCCAGCAGAACACCAGCTATGACCTCGAAGCCTTCAAGAACGAAGACTTCGGTGCCAATCTGATGGAACAGATGGCGACCTGCATGGGCGGCGAGGGGGAATATGCCGTGTTCGTGGGCAGCCTGACCAGCCAGACCCACAACCAGTGGGTTGACGGTGCCATCGCCTACCAAAAGGAAAAGTATCCGAACATGGTGATGGTCGGCGACAAGAACGAAACCTTCGACGACCAGCAAAAGGCCTATGAAAAGGCGCAAGAAGTGCTGCGCGCCTTCCCGAATGTGAAGGGTCTGCAAGGCTCTGCCTCGACCGACGTGGCGGGCATCGGGCTTGCCATCGAAGAGCGTGGCACCGCCGACAAGACCTGCGTTTTCGGCACCTCGTTGCCGTCGATCGCCGGGCAGTATCTGGACACCGGCGCCGTTGACGGCATTGGCTTCTGGGACCCGTCGGTTGCGGGCTATGCGATGAACAAGCTGGCGATGATGGTGATGAACGGCGAGACTGTGACCGATGGCATGGATCTGGGTCTGGCCGGCTATAACGCCATCAAGCTGGACGGCAAGGTCATCTATGGTCAGGCTTGGGTCAACGTGAACAAGGCCAACATGGCCGAGTATCCCTTCTGATCGGGCAATAACCGGGGGGCGGCTCGGGTCGCCCCCCAACCCCCCAACCCCCCAGGACCAAGTCCAAGGACAGCCATGGCTGACGATCTTGTCACGCTCGACCGCGTGACCAAAACCTATTCCGGGATCACCGCGCTGGACAGCGTGGGCTTTTCCATTGCGGCAGGCGAGGCCGTCTGTCTGGCAGGCGAAAACGGCTCGGGCAAATCGACGTTGATCAAGATTTTGGCCGGGGTCGAACAGCCGGACCGGGGCAGCATTTCGTTCGCGGGCCAAGTGCAGGGCCGCCTGAACCCGCGCCTGTCGGCAGCGGCGGGCATCAAGGTGATCTTTCAGGATTTCAGCCTGTTTCCCAACCTTTCGGTCGCCGAAAACATCGCCTTTTCCGCCGAACTGGGCCGCGGCACGCAACTGGTCAGCGGTGCCCGCGTGCAAGACACCGCCCGCGCCGCTTTGGCCCGGATCGGCGTCGATATCCCGTTGAATGCTGCCGTCGAAACCCTGTCGGTTGCCCGCAAACAACTGGTGGCGATCTGTCGCGCATTGGCCAGCGAGGCGCGGCTGATCATAATGGACGAACCCACCACCGCCCTGACCGAGCGTGAGGTGCGGGTTCTGCTGGGTATCATCCGCCGCCTCAAGGCCGATGGCGTGGCCGTGCTGTTCGTCAGCCACAAACTGGCCGAGGTGCTGGAGGTGTGCGAAAAGGTGATCGTCCTGCGCAACGGCCAGAAGGTCGCCGAAGGTCCGGCATCGGATTTCAACGCCGCCTCGCTGACCCGCCACATGACGGGCCGCGATGTGGCGCCCTCGCCCCCGGCACCTTTGGCCACCAGCGCGCCGGAATTGATGCAGGTCCGGGGACTGAACAAGGCCGGGGCGTTTTCCGAGGTCTCCTTTACCCTGCGCGCGGGCGAGGTTCTGGGGGTATCGGGCCTGTTGGGATCGGGCCGCACCGCGCTCGCCAAGGCGCTGTTCGGGCTGGTCGCCCCGGAACGCGGGCAAATCACTCTGGATGGCCGCAACGTCGCCTTGGGCAACCCGCTGGCAGCCGCCGAGGCCGGGATCGGCTATGTCCCCGAGGACCGGTT
>JBBQGU010000181.1:0-7900 GCA_038323315.1 Rhodobacterales bacterium
GATCATCTTGCATTTGACCGGGTCACCGATCATGACCGGAACGATATGGCTGTCGTTCTGCATATGCGGGATGTTGTAGCGGTCCAGCAGCGCGCGCAGCTTGGCGACCTGTTGTTTCTGGCGGTCACGCTCGGTCTGGCTGGTCTTCAGATGCTGGATCGAGGCGGTGGCCGCAGCGGCCACAGCCGGGGGCATGGCGGTGGTGAAGATGAACCCGCTGGCAAAGCTGCGGATGAAATCGCACAAGGGCGCCGACCCGGTGATATAGCCGCCCACAACGCCGAACGCCTTGCCCAACGTGCCCTCGATCAGGTCGATCTGATCGGCCAGACCTTCACGTTCCGTGACGCCACCACCACGCGGGCCATACATGCCAACGGCGTGAACCTCGTCGATATAGGTCATGGCGCCGTGGGCCTTGGCGACCTGGACGATCTCTTTGATGGGGGCAATGTCGCCGTCCATCGAATAGACCGATTCGAACGCCACCACCTTGGGCCGGTCCCCCACCGCCGCCAGCTTGCGATCCAGATCGCGCCAGTCGTTATGGTTCCAGATCACCTTGTCGGCGCGCGAATGGCGCACCCCTTCGATCATGCTGGCATGGTTGCCCGCATCCGACAGGATCACCACATTCGGTATACGCGAGCCCAGCGTCGACAACGCCGCCCAGTTCGAGACATAGCCGCTGGTGAACAACAGCGCCGCCTCCTTGCCATGCAGGTCGGCCAGTTCAGCCTCCAGCAGCAGGTGTTTGTGGTTGTTGCCGGATATGTTGCGCGTGCCACCGGCCCCCGTGCCATGCGACTGCACGCAATCGACCATGGCCTTGACCACGTCTGGGTGTTGGCCCATGCCCAGATAGTCGTTGGAACACCAGACGGTGATTTCCTTGATGTCGCCGTCCATATGGCTGTTGGCCTTGGGAAATTCGCCGCGCTTGCGTTCAAGTTCGGCGAAAACCCGGTAATTGCCTTCGGCTTTCAAGGTGTCGAGTTGGGTGCGAAAGAGCTGGTCAAAGTCCATTGGCGTCCTCGAGATGGTCTTTTTGCGGTTTTGCGGCTGGCATCATCCAACGCCACAGTTTTTCGTCCGGCAAAGGCAGCACCATGAACCAGTGCTCCAACAAGGCCAGCAGGGATAGGCAGGTCAGCAGGCTGTAGCCGACCGTCATGCCGGGATGGGTCACGTTGATCGCCCGTTCCAGCAGAAGGGCCGAAAACACGGTCAGCGCGGTGACGGACAGTGGAAAGAACGCGCTGATACGGCTCATCCGGAAATAGCTGGCCAGATGTGCCAGCGGGCGCGGCAGGAATTGCGTGTTGATCCGTGGTACGCCCAGAAACAGGTTCAGCTTGGCGGAAATCCGGGCGATGAACAGCAGGGCAAAAGTGCCAAAGGCAAAAGGGTTGGCTGCGTTGATCGTGGCCAGACCCAACGCCAGGAACGTGGCGAACAACAACCCCTCATGCCAGGCAATCGTCCCCACGGCGCGCCAGAAGCGGTCTTTGCCGCGCAGATAGGGCGGGCAGGGCTGTTTGTTGGGACCAGTGATCACGCCTGACAGAAACGCCAACTCGATCCAACCCCACAAGGCCAGCGCCGCCAGAAACGCCAGGTAGATGCCCCCTGACGACAGATCCGGCAATGACGCACGGGCCGCAGCGATCCCCACGGCCAGCAACGGCAGGCCCAGAATAACCGAGTTCACATGGTCGCGCGGCACACCATTGTCCGCGACGCGCACGCGCCACAGAATGATGCCGGTCGAGAACCACCACAAGAACAGGGTGATAACTGCTGCAACCCAAGGGCTGTCGCTCATGCCGGCCACCGGTCGTTCGTCAACATGGGGCAGGGACGCGCCCGCCCCATGCCCGCTGATTTATACGAAGCTGCGATCAATAGACCGGCTCCAGACGCACTTCCTTGGGCGGCTCGCGCTTGATCACCGGGATCGTGTAGATCGACACAAACGCAAAGCCTGCCTTGATGGCACCCAGCTTGTGGCTGATCCAGCCGCCGACGCCGCCCGCACGTTTGGCCTGATCCATCTGACCAAGGGCATCGCGCATCCGGCGCAGATTGGGCAACCAGCGCTTGTGATCGATGTCGATCTCGATCGGAAAGACCTGCCGCGCGATGGCGCTGGTCTTGCGGTAAACCTCCTGGTCGTACCATTCGATATCCACGCCCAGCGCCTTGTGAAACTCGGGCCGCTGGTGGTCGCGCACGAACATCGTCGAATAGACGGCGGTCAGGAAGAACCGGATCCACAGCTTGTTGGCAAAGCTGTTGGTCAGCTTGGGGTCGGTCCGCATCAGCAGGGCAAAGGCCTCGCCGTGGCGGAATTCATCATTGCACCATTCGCGGAACCATTTGAAAATCGGGTGAAAGCGGTTTTCCGGGTTCGCCTCCAGATGGCGATAGATCGTGATATAGCGGGCGTAGCCGATCTTTTCGGACAAGTAGGTCGCGTAAAAGATGAACTTCGGCCGGAAATAGGTGTATTTCTTGGCCTTGGTCAGAAAGCCCAGGTTCACCGCCACGCCCGCCTCACGCAGGGCGTCGTTGATGAAACCGGCATGGCGCGCTTCGTCCCGGCTCATATAACCGAACAAGGTACAGATGTCGGGATTGGCACCGCGACGTTTCATCTCTTTGTACAGCACGCAGCCCGAGAATTCGGCGGTGCATGACGACACCAGAAAGTCGATGAACTCGCGCTTCAGCTTGGGCTCCATGCCCTCCCAGTTGGCGTCCCATTCGGTCCAGTCGACGGTTTTCTTGAAATGGCCCTTGTTGGGATCGGCGGCCATCTCGGCCAGCAATGCGTCCCAATCCTTGCGCACCGGTGTCACGTCGATTCGGTCCATCTCGTCAAAGTCGGTGGTGTAGAAACGCGGGTTCAGCAGCGTGGTTTCCGTCGCCATCGCCTGCGTGTCCATCGGCTGCGACGCGGCCAGTTCGGCATAATCGGCATCCAGTCCCTTGGGGGTCGCGTTCATGTCATCACCTCATCCGAGAAAGAAAATTCGCACAGTTCCATGAAACCAAAGTCGCCGGTCATGCGGGTCCACAGGCGTTCAAGGGCCGATGCGCGGGTGATTGTGGCCTGCCGGTCCTCGATGATCAACTCGCCATAGGCGGCCATGATCGGTTTGCCGTGGACCAGCACCTCGTCGCCCGGATAGACAACGGCACCATTGTTAAAGCGGACGTGGGCATGCAGGCTTTCGAAGCGATGGCTTACTTCGACCGTGCAGGGTACGTCCTCGGCGTATTTGCTGAAAAATCCCATGATTTGGTTCCCATTATTGTTGGTTACTTTTGCGACATGAGCCGTTCGAACGCAGCTCTATTGTCTGAACCGAATGCGCCAAGTTCGACGCTCCACCCGGTGTAGTCATCCATGGCAGTCAAACGGCCATTTGCGAATTCCACAATACGCACTGGCAACATTTTGTCTACGCCTGCCGTCAGGCGTGCGCGCTCCATTCCGTTCTGAATGACGGTGATAAAGCCGCCATGCGGCAAGTCCATCAACGGCGCGCCATTGGCATCCAGCACGGTGACAGCCTGTGCGCCGCCGCCTTTCAGGATAATGGTGCGTTCTTGCAGGATCGTGGCAGTCTTGGGCATCCCCACATGGTCGCGCCCGCTTACCGCGCCATAGGTCACAACGATCAGGCTGGCGATCACCAGCGCAAGCATTGCCAGCAGCAACGGCTTGGGGATCATGTCGCGTTGCGGGGCCTTTGGCGCAGGCATAGGGCGAGGTTGGCTTTGCATCGTCATTGTCATCACCTATTCTGCCGCAACCAGCGCCATGTCAGGCTCGGCACGGGCCACGACGGGCTCGTTCCAACGCATTTCGGCGGCATCGGCCAGCACCTTGGACACATGGGCGGCATCGGGGATGCAGCGCAGCGCGGGTTGGGTCTTGGCCAACTGCCAGGGCCGCACATGCGGCCAGCACACCAGATAGGATATTCGGGTTTCGCCCATCGTTTCCAGCGCGATCGTGCCGGTTCCGTTGGCTTTCAGGGCCAGGCTCGCATTGCTGATCTGCCGGTAGGGCAGGTTCAACGTCACGGTCAGCGACGCCCCGATCCGCATGGCAACGCGGGCGGTGGTGATGGTATAGACCGTGCTGCGCGCCTGTATCGCGGCCATCGACAGCGATATGCCGCACACCACCAGACCGATCGCCAGGTAGGGCAGGCTGACCGCCACGACCGAGGCCGCACTGTCGGCAACCACCCACACACGCCAGACCGCCAGCGCCGCGAAATACCCCGCAACCCAAGTGATCTTGTAGGCGTCGCGTGCGAGGGCAAACGTGTCTGGCCGCCCCTGCCACAGGATCTCCTCGCCCACCGGCGGCCGTTCCGGCAGGCCCCGAATGGGTTCTATCGCGAAATCGTCGTGCCCGCTCATGCTCTTGCCACTCCCGCAGCCCAGGACAACGATCCGGCCTTGCGCTTGGCGGCGGCGTAAAGCGTGCCACCGGCGTAATAGGCGCTGATCTTGTCTTCTTCCAACAAGGTTACTTCTGTCATGGATTTAGTGCCGGGAACGCTGTCGAACAGGTCGGACGACAGCGAATTGATCCGCACCCGGTCACGGCCGATCTTGACCATCGGCATCGACACCAACCGCTTTGCACCCGAGTTCAGGCTGATCTCCAGATAGCGGACCAGCTGTTCGGGGGCGTCGACCCACATGTCGCTGATACGGCCCACAACCTCGTTGTCGCCGGCCTGCACGGGCAGACCGCGCGGGTCACGACCGGCGGATACGGCAAAGGCAGCGGCCATCGCCATCGGCACGATCTTGTTATGACCATGGCCATCCAGTTCGGGCACGTCACGGCGCGGCGCCCAGGCAGCGGGGCCCACGCCATCCTTCATAGGGTCGCCCAAAGGCGCATGCGGAAAGCCGTCGGATACCGCGGTGCGGCCCAGCGCCACTTCACGCGCCTCACGGGCGCCATTGGGAAAGGTTGCCTCGCCCCGGCCATGCGGCAGGATAAAGGTCTTTTGCGCCGGCAGCGGGAACGGCCCCTGGTTTGGCGCAACGTCGCCATCCTCGGTCTCCAGAGGATAGCCTTCGCGCATGTTTTCGGTCTGCAGATAATAGACCAGCACGGCGAAAAACAGCCAGAACAGCCAGATCGCCAATGAGGCGAGGTCGAAGTTGCCAAAGAAATTGTTGCCCAGCATGGGGGTATCCTCCGAAGGTCAGTTGGGAAAGTCAACAAGGCCCAAACGGGCCTCGTTGGCTTTGTTTTGTGCATTGAAAAGGGTCACCCGCACCAGCGGGGCCAAGGCGATCAATGTGCCGAACAGCACAAGGATTTCAAGTTGATAGACGAACGAATAGCCGAAGGTTTTGGTGGCAAAGATCTGGCCCAGATGGCCCGCCATGGCATAGTCCCCCATGACATCGCGCAACCCGCCGCCCAGGGCGATCGACAGCCCCGCCGCAGTTGCCTGCGCCGCACCCCAGGCGCCCAGCACCAGCCCGCGCCCGGCATGGCCCTGCTCGGGCAACGACATGGCGGCCGTCAGGGTGGATACGATGAACAACCCGGCCCCCAGCCCGATGCACCATGCGCCGGCAAAGAACAGGACGGTCGACTGGACAGGGGCCGCAAAGATGACCATCAAGAACGCCACCATGCCCACCAGCAACCCCCGGGCGGACATGCGGAACATGTCCTGCCCCTGGCTCATCCAGCGGCCCGCCAGCACAAAGCCGACCAGCGCACCCATGGCATTGCAGGCGGTCAACCAGGTCGTCGCACTGACGCTCAGCCCCAGGATCTGCGCGCCATAAGGCTCCAGCAGGACGTCCTGCATCTGAAAGCCCATGGTGCCCAGCATGACGACCAGCAACAACCGCCCGGCATTGCCGCCCGCCATCAGATCACGCCAACCTTCGTGGAAGATCGGCCGGACCTCGGCCATTTCGTCCTTGTTCATCGGCCGGACTTTTTCCTGCCGCCACAGCGCGATAAGGTTCAGCACCATCGTCACCACGGCGCATCCCTGCACAACACGGATCAGCTTGATATCGTCATAGTCGCGCAGCAGCAGCCCCAGAATCACGGCAGACACCGCCATGCCCAACAGGTTCATCACATACAGAAACGCCACCACACGCGGCCTCGTGTCCGGCGTGGCCCGGTCCGACGCCAGCGCCAGCCCGGCGGTCTGCGTCATGTGCATGCCGATGCCGGTCATCAGAAATGCCAGCCCGGCGAGGGCCTTGCCCGCCCATTCCGGCCCATGGATCTGGTCGCCCGACAGCACGATCAGAGCGAATGGCATGATTGCCAGCCCGCCCATCTGCCACAGACTGCCGAACCACAGATACGGAATACGCTTCCAGCCGATCCAGCTTTTATGATTGTCGGATTTGTGGCCCAGCATGGCGCGGAACGGCGCCGACACGACCGGCAGCGCGATCATCAGCGCCACGATGGTCGCCGGGATCGACAGTTCCACGATCATAACGCGGTTCAGCGTGCCCAACAACAAGACCGCCGCCATGCCGACCGACACCTGAAACAGACTCAGCCGCAGCAGTTGCGCAAAGCTCAGACCTTCAGACACGACATCGGCAAATGGCATCCACTTGGTGCCAAGCGCCTGAATGTTTTTGGGTTTCAACAGAATCATGGGCGATATTCCAGACATTCCGAGATGTAGAAACCACGCGATACACGCTCGACCTTGGTCAGGCGCGCCTCCGTGGCGGTGTTCAGGGTCTTGAAGGCATGCGGCACCATGATCGGGCTGCGATCCGAGCGCGGGAACACCTTGCCCATGGTCCAGAAGGTCATCAGAAACGCGGTGCGCGGTGCTACGGTAAAGATCACCGATTGCTCCGTCCGCTCGCCCAGACGGTGCAGGGCGGCGGTGATGTCTTCGGTGTTGTAATAGATCAGGCTGTCCATCGCCACGACATGGTCAAACCGGCCATGGTCGCCCGTCATGTCACCACTGGCAAACTTGACCTTATGCGTCAGGTCGGCCGGCAAGCGGTTGCGCGCGATCTCGACCAAAGCGGGCGAGATATCGACGGCCACCACATCCGCGCCCCGCGCCGCCATCTCGGCCGTCATCTGGCCTGCGCCACAACCGGCATCCAGAACCCGCACGCCGGTCAGATCGGCAGGCATCCGCGACAGCATCAGCGCGCGCATCTTGTCGCGGCCTTCGCGGACGGTCTGGCGGATGCGCGACACCGGCGCATCCGAGGTCAACCGCTCCCAAACCTTGGTGGCGGAACGGTCAAAGTAATCTTCCACGCGGGACAGGGTGGAGGTATAGTCAGACATCAGTCAAACCCCAGCAATTCAAAGATTTCACGGTCGGGCAGCGGGGCCGGCGACGATCCCGGCTCAGCCACCGACCGCCACAACGTATCGGCCAGCCGCATGTATTCGGCGCGGGCCATCACGATATCCTCGCTGTCATCCATCTCGAACAGCGTCTTTTTCTTCAGACGCGACCGGCGGATGGCGTCGATATCCGGCATATGCGCCAAACGGTTGAAGCCGACCCGCGCACAGTACCGGTCGACCTCATTCGTCTCGCGCGACCGGTTGGCAACACACCCCGCCAGCCGCACCTTATAGTTGCCGGACTTGGCCTGAACCGCCGCGATGATCCGGTTCATGGCATAGATGCTGTCAAAGTCATTGGCCGTGATGATCAGCGCCCGATCGGCATGCTGCAACGGTGCCGCAAAACCCCCACACACCACATCGCCCAACACGTCAAAGATCACCACATCGGTATCTTCCAGCAGATGATGCTGCTTCAACAGCTTCACCGTCTGGCCCATATGCCTGATATCGACGCCATCCGCCGGTCACGCCTGAAGAAGA
>JBBQGU010000182.1:0-7858 GCA_038323315.1 Rhodobacterales bacterium
CGAGATCACGAAAGCCTTTCTTGAGGCCGGTTTTCATGTGCTGTGCGAAAAGCCGATGACGATGAGTGTGGAGGAGGGCGAGGAGATCGTCCGCGTCGCCCGCGCCACCGACCGGATCTGTGCTGTGAATTACTGCTATTCCGCCTATCCGATGATCCGGCAGGCCCGCGCCATGGTCCGCGCCGGGGAAATCGGCAAGGTGCGCCTTGTCGTCACCAACTTCAGCCACGGCCACCACGGCGACGCCACCGACGCCGACAATCCCCGCGTCCGCTGGCGGTATGACCCGGCGATGGCGGGTGTGTCAGGCCAGTTCGCCGATTGCGGCATCCATGCCCTGCATATGGCCAGTTTCATCTGCGACGATCAGGTCCGCACCCTGTCCGCCGATTTCGCCTCGACCATTGCCAGCCGCGTGCTGGAGGATGACGCGATGGTCAACTTTCGCATGACCGGCGGCACGGTGGGGCGGCTGTGGACGTCTTCGGTCGCCATCGGGCGTCAGCATGGGTTCGACATTCAGATCTTTGGCGAAACCGGCGGCCTGCGCTGGGCGTCGGAACAGCCGAACCAGTTGATCTATACCCCGGTCGGCGGGCGCACGCAGATCATGGAAAAGGGCGAAAAGGGCCTGCATGCCGATGCGCAACGCCTGTCGCGGGTGTCCATCGCCCATCCCGAAGGCTTTCCGCTGGCCGTGGCGAACATCTATTGCGACCTTGCCGATGCGATCCGGGGCGAGGTGCGCGACGGCTTGCCCACTGCCGCCGATGGTGTGCGGTCGATGGCTGCGGTCTATGCCGCCGTCGCCTCGGCCAAGGATCACGGCACATGGCTGGATGCCCGCCCGCCGATGTTCCGATAGGTCAGGTGGGGCAGTCCGGTCGCGGCCGCAATGTCCCACGCTCGACCACATGGCACGGGAACAGGCGCGCTTCGGGATAGCGGTCAGGTTCCTCCAGCATGGCGACCATCAACTCGACCGACGAGCTGATGATCTGCCTGATCGGCTGCGCGATGGTGGTCAGCGCGATGTTTTCCCATGCTGACATCTCCATATCGTTCAACCCGATGATGCCCACATCGCGCGGCACCTGTTTGCCCCGATCCTGCAGCGCGCTTAACACCCCGATCGACAGCACGTCATCGCCGCAGAAATACGCCTGCGCCAGGTCGGTTTCGGCCAGCCGCAGCATTTCGGCCCGCCCGGCCCTGAACGAATAAGCCTCGGCAAACGAGTGCCGAACCTGAATGCCCGGATGGGTCGCCAACTGTTCCAGAAAACCTTTCAGCCGGTCCTGCGTCGATGTGGCGGCCTCTGGCCCGCCCAGAAACGCGACCGACCGATACCCGCGCGCGATCAGTTCCCTTGCGGCAATCCGCCCCGCCTCGATGTTGTCGATGCCGACGACATGCACATCGGGGGTGCTGGAATAGCGGCCAAAGGTGTTCACGACCGGAATTTTCTTGTTGCGAAACGCCTTGGAAAACGCGGGCGGCAAGGTTGACGAGGCCACGATCACTCCATCCACCGAATACTGCCGCAACATCTGCACCGAATGTTCGGGGTCGGTTTCAGTGCTCAGGTTGACCAGCAGCGGGCGCAAACCCCGGTCCTGCAGGCTGCGGGTGAACAAATCGAACACCTCCAGAAAGATCGGGTTGTGAAAGTTGTTCGACACCAGCCCGATCAGTTTGGTCCGCCGCGTGGTCAGGCTGCGCGCCAGAAAGTTTGGGCTATAGCCCAGTTCGGCGGCGGCTTTGTGAACCTTGCGCCGCATCTTGACCGAAACCGACGCCCCGTCGGTAAAGGCCCGCGACACCGCCGACGTCGAAACGCCCGCCCGGCTTGCCACATCCTTCAACGTCACCGCCATCGACTTGGGTCCACTCCCTGTCGGTCAACCGGGTCTGAATATCCGATCCGGTTCAGGTCTGCATTAGAAGACCTTTCAATTTAATTGCAACCGGTTGCGGAAAAAACAAATTTGCAATGTTGCAAGGTACAGAGTGAGCGGAGACAGTGATAAACGCTGGTCGTCCCCGTGCCGAAAACATTTTCCAAAGGTGAAAACCACCTATCCCGCCGCACCGTCTTTCTGTCATCATAAGCCACCCGAGGAGGAAGCCCCGATGAACACCCAGATGCCCAAGCCACAGCGCGCACCGATTTGGCTGAATGCCGACAGCGGCGATTTTGAGATTTTTCGTCAGATCGTCTCCCAAATCGCCAGTCCCGCAGATACCCCGCTCGCAACCGAAGTTCTGCGCAATGTCCCGATTTATGACGGCAGTGCAGTGGACGAGGCTGCGAACACTCCGGCCAGTCGTCTGGCGTTGATGCAGGAATGGGCGCAAGTGTTTGCCCAAGGGGCTGGCATTCTGGTGATCCGTCAAGGTGTTGCCGACCACGCCGTTATCGACCGTGCCACCGGGCTATTTGACCAGATCATTGCCGACGAAAAGCGGGCGGCCAAGGGCGGCGGCGACCATTTCGCCAAGCCGGGCGCGAATGACCGGGTCTGGAATGCGTTGGAAAAGCATTGCCTTGCCGACCCGGCCAACTTTGCAGCCTATTACAGTGCGCACAGCATAGCCTTGGCATGCCAGGCCTGGCTCGGGCCAGCCTATCAGATGACGGCGCAAGTCAACCGGGTGAACCCCGGCGGTGCCGCGCAAACCCCGCACCGCGACTATCACCTCGGTTTCATGACCGCCGACCGGATGGCGCAGTTCCCCGCCCATATCCATGCCGTGTCGCCGATGCTGACACTGCAAGGCGGCATCGCCCATTGCGACATGCCGCTGGAAACCGGCCCGACCATGTTGCTGCCCTACTCGCAACAGTTCTTTGAAGGCTATCTCGCCTTTTCGCGTCCCGAATTTCAGGCGTGGTTTGCCGCGAACCACGTGCAGTTGCCGCTGAAAAAAGGCGATGTCGTGTTCTTCAATCCGGCGGTCATGCATGGTGCAGGCACCAACCACTCCACCACCATATTCCGGATGGTGAACCTGTTGCAGGTCTCGTCCGCGTTTGGCAGAGCGATGGAGACCGTCAACCGCACCGCCATGCTCCGCGCGCTGTATCCCGCGCTGAAGACGGCTGTGGGGCTGAATCTTGAAAACGTCATTGCGGCTTCGGCCGAGGGCTATCCATTCCCGACCAATCTGGACAGCAACCCCCCTGTAGGGGGCATAGCGCCCAAATCGCAGGCCGAATACCTGCGCGATGCACTGGACCAAGATCAAAGCGAGGCAGACTTCCTCGCTGTTATCACGGCGCTCGACCGCAGAAACCAGTCGTAGTTCAATTCTTTGTTGATAAAGGGGCACGCGGGACACGATTGACCGCCGATAACTGCAATCGAGGACGAGATGACTTCAAAATTCGAAATTCTGGTTGTCGAAGATGACAATCTGATATGCGATTATGTCTCCGCACTGCTACAGGCGGCGGGCTATGGTGTCACAGTTGCTGCAAGCGGCCCAGCTGCGCTTCAGCTTCTGGCCGCTGGTCCCAGGCCGGACCTGCTGTTTACCGACGTGCATCTGACCGGTGGCATGACCGGCATAGACCTCGCCACCAATGCGCGCCTGATGTTCCCGGATCTGAAGATTCTGTTTACCTCCGGCTACATCGGCAGCACCGAGCGCGAACAACTGCCACCGGGCGCCGAATTTCTACCAAAGCCCTACCGGCGAAAAGATTGCATCGACAAGGCGTCGAGCCTGCTCGGCGGGTAACAGGACAGACACGGGCGGTCCGGCGGGCCTGATGCCATTTGGGGCGCAGGCGCTGGCGTCGCACCAGACGCTGTCGCGGCCTTCTCCTTCGACAGATAATCCTGCGTATGCCCGGTCGGGTTGGCGAAATACATGTGCAGCGAGATGTGATCGACCACCTCATACGTATGCTCCAGCACGACACGTTCCCATTCGGGATAAGTCTTCATGTCGGAACTGGACGAGCCGCAGACCACCAGTTCCAGCGTGTAATCAAAGGCGAACAGAGTTTTGGCGGTCTCATTGGCCAGACGGCCATATTCATGCGCGGTTTTCGGCTTGCCTCGCGATCCGTTATCGCCAATGGTCGGATTTCAACCAACCAGTAGTGGCTGCCATGACGACATCATTGTCCGGACGGGACGTTACCTCGCTGGACGGGTTGTGGGATTTCGTCCATCATTCCGATGGCTTACCGCGTCAGGTGCCCGTTCCGGGGCCTTGGCAGGCCGCTTTTGCCGATCTGCGCCAATCCTTTGGCCATGCCACCTATGCACGGCAAATCCTGGTGCCACAGACCGAAGATGCGGTTTTCCTGTGCTTTGGTGCGGTCTCCTACACCGCCATTGTCTGGATTGCGGGGCAGGAGGTTGGGCGGCACGACAATGGCTGGCTGCCGTTCGACCTGCGCATCCCGGACGCCTTGAAAGGCCAAAGCGTCTTGTTGCAGGTGGAGTGTCGCCTGCCCGGGCCAGACGATGCCGCCCCCGACAATTTCGCCGACATCCCGCATGGCAAGATGGGCTGGTATGGTCCGACGGGCGGTTTGTGGCAGTCCGTCCATCTGGAAACGCGGTTGGAACGCCATCTGACGCACTGCTCCATCGTTGCCGATCCGTTGACGGGCAAGGTCGCGGTAAAGATCACTGAAACCGGCAACGGTGCGCGCCAGCTGTCGGTCATCTATGATGGCCGCATTGTGGCCTGCGGGGGTGATCTGACCGTGGCGAACCCCCATCTGTGGTCGCCCGACGATCCAGCCTTGTACCGGCTGCGGGTTGATCTGGATGGCGACGTGACCGAGCACAGCTTTGGCTTTCGCAGCTTTACCGCCCGGAACGGCCAGATGTTCCTGAACGGCAAGCCTTTCTATATGCGCGCCGCGTTGGATCAGGACTACTATCCCGAAACGATATGCACCCCACCCTCGCTCGCCTGCCTGGAGGATCAGTTTCTTAAAGCCAAATCGCTGGGCCTGAACATGCTGCGCTGTCACATCAAGGTGCCCGATCCACGGTATCTGGAGGTGGCGGACCGGTTGGGCATGCTGATCTGGTACGATCTACCCAATGTCGGCATGTTGACCGAGGCTGCCGCTGCTCGGCTGAAACAGACGATGGCGGGGATGCTGGCCCGCGATGGCAACCATCCGTCGGTGGTGATCTGGACCCTGATCAACGAGGATTGGGGCACGCGGTTGTGCGATGATCCTGACCATCGGCGCTGGCTTGCCGGGATGTTCGATTGGCTGAAGGCCCGCGACCCCACGCGTCTGGTCTGCGACAACTCGCCCAATCACGGCAATTTCCACGTCAAAAGCGATCTGGACGATTTCCACTATTACCGCTCCGTCCCCGAACGGCGCGATGAATGGGACGCGCTGACGGCCGAGTTTGCCCAAGGCGCCGCCTGGACCTGGACCCCCTTTGGGGACGGCGTGCGGCGCGGGGACGAGGTCAAGATCGTATCAGAGTTCGGCGTGTGGGGTCTGCCGCAGCCCGAACAGGTCAAGATCAACGGGGCCGAGCCGTGGTGGATGGAAACCGGCCAGTTGTGGGGCGACGGGGCTGCCTATCCGCATGGCGTTCAGGGGCGCTTTGCCAGTCTGGGATTGGACAAAGTCTTTGGCAGTCTGGAAAATTTCGTGACAGCGGCGCAGTGGTATCAATTCGCCAACCTGAAATATGAAATCGAGGTGATGCGCGGCTGGCCGCAGATTCAGGGCTATGTCATCACCGAGTTAACCGATGTGCATTGGGAGTCTAACGGACTACTGGATATGAACCGCAACAAGCGCGTGTTCCATGACCGGTTGGCCGAGGTCAACGCCGACGTGATCATCGTGCCCAAACCGACGCGTTATGCCGGAACTGCCGGGCAGGCTTGGTCGATGAACCTTGCCATTGCCAGCGGTGCTGTGGCCTTGGCCTCAGGCGTCCTGCGCTGGGACATGGGCGACCAAGGCGGAGAAATCGGCTTTGCAGGGGCGGACGCGCTGACCGCCATCAACCTTGACACGTTGCGCCTGGTGCTGCCTGACGCGTCCACCAACCAGATGCTGACCATCCATCTTGCCCTGATCTGCGATGGCAGGACGATGGCGCGCAATCAGGTCGACATTGCGCTTTATGCGCCACGACAGGCGCAGAACCTGTTAACCATCGCCACGCAAGACCCCGCTTTGGCCCATCGCGCCCGCGGCTTGGGCTATGCTGTGGTGGCGGCGGGGGTGACGGCGGGGGTGGCAGATGTGACCCTGACCCATGCCTTGGACGAAACCGACATTCGCGCCCTGCAAGCCGGGCAAAGATACCTTGTTCTGGCAGACGGCACCACGAAAACCCAAGAAAATCTGCGGGTTGAGGAACGGGGGCGCGAACAGCCCTTTATCCCCGTGGTCGATGATACCCCCGGCGTCCCGGTCGGCGCGCAGTTTCCCTTGCCCAACATCACCCTGACGGCACGCCATGGCACCCTTTGGCGCGGCGACTGGATCGCGGGGTTCTCGTGGATTCGCCGCGACGGTGTCTTTGGCGACCTGCCGGGCGGTCCGTTGATCGATCTGTCCTTCAGCGACGTGGTGCCGCGTCATGTCATGGGCGGCTTTTCGGGATCGGAGTTTGGCGGGCCGGTTCATGCCGGGCTGGTCGTGGGCTGGGTGCACAAGCCGGTGGCCCTGATCGGCGAGCGGCGGGTTGGCAAAGGCGCGCTGGTCGCCAGCACCTTCCGGTTGACCGGACATGCGCCCGGTCAGGACCCCGTCGCGGACGCCCTGTTCGACCGCCTTGTGCGACTGGCCGCAGCCCTGAAAACTGATCCATGACATATCAAGATGCCCGATACATATCGACAAATGTGTTGATAGCGGCGCGGCGACTTCCTTGGGCTGACCGCAGTGCAATCGATCGGCCCCGACTGATCTTGAGGAGGAAGCAGCCGGGGTCGCACCAATGCCGGACCCTGCGGCCTTTTCACCAACGCGCGCCCGCAGGTGCCGGAACATCTTGGCGTCATAGCTGTGCTACAATAGCGGAGGACAAAATGCGATTTACACTGAAAGCTGCGGCTTTGTTTGCCGTCTTGTCCGCCACCGGCGCGCAGGCGGCCGAAACGGTCGTCTGATGGTCTTTGTCTGAGCGGCGGTGACGGCGGCGCAACCCGCTTGCGGTCAGCCAGAGCATTGTTTGCGAGATCACCGCCGCAGCCCGGGTTCTGGCGGGGGCAGTGCTGGCCAGTCTGCCGGTGGCACTGGCCTACCTGTTCTTTCAGCGCCGCGTAACGCAGGCGATCACGCTGTCCGTCGGGATCAAGGGATAAGTCATGGCATCTGTCGAACTGACCAATATCAGCAAGAACTTTGGCGCGGTCGAGGTGATCCGGGGACTGGACCTGTCAGTGGCGGACGGCTCTATCACCGCCCTCCCCGGCCCTTGGGGATGCGGAAAGTCCATCTTGCTGCGGATGATCGCGGGCTTCCAGGAAATCACCAGTGGCAAGGCGCAGATCGGCGGTCAGGACACCACAAACGAGGCCCTTGCCAAGCGCGGCATGGCGATGGTGTTTCAGAACTAGGCGCTCTACCCGTATTTGACGGTCGAGCAAAACATCTGCTTTTCGATGTCGCGGGCCGACGAGCCGAAATCTGCGCAACAGGAGAAAGCCGCTCGTATCGCCCATCTCAACACCGACAACGCACCCGTCACCCACACTTCGAATGGCCGCAATTCCCGCAGGTCATGCAGCCTTCCACCATCCGCATTTCAAAAGCCCCGCAGTTTGGACAGGCCGGGCCGCGCGGGGCCTCGCCCATGACCAGCGCCTCGGCCTGTGGGTCGGATTTCAGGCCCAACCCCTC
>JBBQGU010000183.1:0-7829 GCA_038323315.1 Rhodobacterales bacterium
TGCCACCAATGATTTCTATGGCTGATGAAGTGAACTGCCGGAATAGAGCGGTCCTTAAGAAATTTCTCACCAAAACCCCAGAGGTTCTCCTTCAGAATAGGTAATGGACTCAGTGGGGAGAATGTGATGCAGACTGGTTCGCCGTTAGTAAGTCCTGCCCCCACCAAAGATACATCATTACCCGAAAAAGTATTTCCCGTTTCATATATCAACACTCCATCAAGATGCATTTTACGAGACTTTCCAAACGCAAACAATATTTTACACAATCAATGAAGATGAGCTGGGCGGGCCACATTTATAGCCATATCGGCGAATGGAAACAGATTGGTTCGGTCAACGCGGGGCAGCAATTTTGTTTTCAAGGTCACCTCGTGAACTTCTTGTACTTCACCCGCGTCGGCTCGATGCTGTCCGGGCCCAGACGCCGGACCTTATCCTCTTCATAGGCCTCGAAATTGCCCTCGAACCATTCGACATGGGCGTCGCCCTCAAACGCCAGGATATGCGTGCAGAGGCGGTCGAGGAAAAAGCGGTCGTGGCTGATGATCACGGCGCAACCGGCGAAATCTTCGATGGCCGACTCCAGCGATTGCAGGGTTTCGACGTCCAGGTCGTTGGTCGGTTCGTCAAGCAGCAACACGTTGCCGCCGGAGCGGAGGAGTTTGGCGAGGTGGACGCGGTTGCGTTCGCCGCCGGACAGCAGGCCGACCTTTTTCTGCTGGTCGGTGCCTTTGAAGTTGAACGCTCCGGCATAGGCGCGGGAGTTCATTTCCATGTCGCCGAGGGTGATCACCTCCAACCCGTCCGAGATTTCCTCCCAGGCGGTCTTGGCGGGGTCGAGGCTGTCGCGGGATTGGTCGACATAGGACAGTTGCACGGTGTTGCCGAGAATGATCGTGCCCTCGTCCGGTTGTTCCTGGCCAGTGATCATGCGGAACAGGGTGGTTTTACCCGCACCGTTGGGGCCTATGATGCCGACGATGGCACCGGGCGGAATGGTGAAGGACAGGTTCTCGATCAGCAGGCGGTCGCCCATGTGTTTTTTAAGGCCCTGCACGTCGATAACCTTGCCGCCCAGACGTTCGCCGTTGGGGATGATGATCTGCGCGCCAGAAATGCGTTCGCGGACGGATTTGCCGGCCATTTCATTATACTTGTTGATACGGGCTTTCTGCTTGGCTTGACGCGCCTTGGCCCCGGCGCGGATCCATTCCAGTTCCTTTTCCATGACCTTCTGGCGGGATTTATCCTCGCGCGCCTCCTGGATCAGGCGTTTGGCTTTTTGTTCCAGCCACGCGGTGTAGTTTCCCTCGTAAGGGATGCCGCGGCCGCGGTCGAGTTCAAGAATCCAGCCGGTGATGTCATCCAGGAAATAGCGGTCGTGGGTGACGATCAGGATGGTGCCGGTGTATTCGATCAGGTGCTTTTGCAGCCAGGCGATGGATTCTGCGTCAAGGTGGTTGGTGGGTTCGTCGAGCAGCAGCATCTCGGGCGCCTCGAGCAAAAGCTGGCACAGGGCGACGCGGCGGCGTTCACCGCCGGACAGGGTTTCGACATTTGCGTCATCGGGGGGGCAGCGCAACGCCTCCATCGCGACGTCGACCTGGCTGTCGAGGTCCCACAGATTGGCGGCGTCGATCTGGTCCTGAAGGTTGGACATCTCGTCGGCGGTCTCGTCGGAATAGTTCATCGCCAATTCGTTGTAGCGGTTCAGGATGGCGGTTTTCTTGTACAGGCCGAGCATGACGTTGCCGCGCACATCCAGGGTGGGGTCAAGCTGCGGTTCCTGCGCCAGATAGCCGACCTTGACGCCTTTGGCGGCCCAGGCCTCGCCCTGAAAATCCTTGTCCATGCCGGCAATGATCCGCAGCAGGGAGGATTTACCGGACCCGTTCACCCCGACTACGCCGATTTTGACGCCGGGCAGGAAGTTCAGCTTGATATTCTCGAAGCATTTCTTGCCGCCGGGATAGGCCTTGGAGACGTTGTCCATGTGATAGACATATTGATAGGCGGCCATTTTCATCTCCAACTTTTCGGGTGTTGGGCTGCGTTTACGGCAAACGCGGGGTTTGGGCAACGGGCAAAGCGGGGGTTGGGGTCGTGGCAGAGGAAAATGTCGCTTTTGACAGAATGACTTATTATCGTTGTATAACAATAACTTATGTTTTTTTGATAACCACATTTAAACTATTTGGCGGAGACCGGGAGGCCAGGCTGGCGCGCAGGCGGGCGGCGCGGGCGGGGTTAAGCTGTTCGGCCCAGGAGATGCGGCCGGACAGGTGAGCCAGCAGGGCCGGGGTCGCGGGCGCGCGGCCGGTGGTCAGGTGGTGGAGTGCTGACTTGAGCCGGTCATAGGCGGCGCGGGTCAGGTTGACGTGGCGGTTGACGGTGGTGCCGGTGACGGTCTGGGCCTGATGCCGGGCCTGGATGCGGGTTTTGGTGGGATTAAGGGCAAAGCCTTCGGCGCGGAGGATCGCGGGCACGAGGGCGCGCAGGGGGGCTGCGATATGGAAGTCGCCCGAAAAGGTCAGGTCGTCGGCATACCGGGTGTAGGTGGCATCATAGCGGCGGGCAAGGCCGGTCAGGCGGGCATCAAGGCGCAGGGCCGCGAGGGCCGGGGAGGTGGGGGCGCCCTGGGGCAGGTGGCGGTCTGGTCCGGCCCCAGGCGGTGCAGATCGCAGCGAGGGGCCGGGCAGTCTGGCGCGGGAAGCCCAAGGCGCGGATGATGGCGTAGATGCGTGCAAAGGGGGTGTTGGGAAAGAAATCCTTGAGGTCGAAGCTTAGCACCAGCTGTTCGCCGCAGTGTTTGGCGCCGGCCATGGGGGCGGAGCGGGTCTTGACGAAGCCATGGGCGGCGGGATGGGGTGGGACAAGGTTCAGGATGCCCGACAGGATGCGGCGCTGGACCTTTTTCAGCAGGGGGCGGGGCTCTTCGATGCACCGGGTCGTGCCGTTGGATTTGGGAATGTGGTGGGTCAGGTAGTTTTGCGCATAGGGGTTGCCGCTGCGGGCGGACAGGCCGCGCAGGTCGGCGAGCAGGGTCAGTTGGTCGGGGGTGATGGCGAGCCAATCGGTCAGATCGGCCTCGGTCGCAATCCGGGGCATCGGCAGAGCGCCAAGAGCAGCCGTCGGGCGGAAGGGGGGGACGCGGTTTCGGGGGCAAGGGTAAGGCCTGTGCGCTGATAAAAGTCGCGCAACCTGGCGGCAAGCGGCGTAGGGCGCAGGGCGCGCAGGATGGTGGCGGGGTCGGGGGTCGTGGGTCCGGGCAGGGTCTTGAGCAGGCGGCGGGTTGCTGCGGGGATGAACGGGTACAGATAGGGCGGCAGGCGGGACCTTAGGCAGGCGCGCAGGGTTGGCGCTTTCCAGTCTTGGCACGACAGGCTGACGGCGAGCTCGGAGGTTCGGGTCGGTGGATAGGGCCAATCTAACGGAGCGGCCAAGGGGCCGCGTTGTTTGTATCTCGCCTCTGGCGCAAGCGCCAACCGGCTCGGCAATCAGAGGCGCTTGCCGAACCAGTGCGTTGCAGGTGACGGGGAATATGGCGGGACGGGGTGCCAGCCGGTTTTGGTGTACAGGGCTATGGCCTCGGGGAGGTGTTCGTTGGTGTCGAGGGTCAGGGATGTATGGCCGAGGGTGCGGGCGTGATCTGCGACTGCCTGCATCAGGCGGCGGGCGAGGCCCTGGCCACGGGCGGTCGGGGCGATCCAGAGGCGTTTGACCTCGGCCAAAGTGGGCGAGAGGGGGCGGAGGGAGACGCAGCCGGTAGGGGTTTGGTCGGACAGGGCGAGAAGGAAGGTGCCGCCAGGCGGGCGGTAAGATTGGGCGTCGGGGTCAGGCAGGGGGAACAGATCGGGTGACAGGATCGGGATGCGGGCGATCAGCAGGGCGAAGTATTGGGTCAGGCAATACAGGGCCATGGGGTCGTCTGGATCGGTGGGGCGGATGGTGATCTGCATGGGTGTGCCAGTTTAGCCGGGTTGGGTGGCAAGGCAAGCGATTGCGGGTGATTTTAGGGGGCCCGAGCAAACAGGGGGCCAGAGATCATGACTGGGGTCCAGGCTCAGAATTGGGTTTCTGGCTGATTGCGGGGGCTGACTGTGCTTGGTGTTGGGTTGTGCAGCTGCGGAAGCCGGTCATGGCGGCGGCTTTCCGCGAGGGTTGGGGTGGGTCAGAAAGCGGATTGAGCAGCTTGCAGGTGGACGTGTTCCGGATATTTGTCGGTCGCTGGCTGCGGCCTGCGCCTTTGGTCAAGCATGAGTATTTGGGTCGGAATGAATGGGGAGGTTCCTTGTAGCCTGATGGGGTGGTTATGTCTTGGGGGTGGGCTTGACAGGCATGTGGCCCGGTCGGGTTTGGTCAGATGGAAGGCGGGACGGGTGTGATGCAGGCGGTGGTCTATGGGTTTTTGACCGGGCTGAGCCTGATCCTGGCGATTGGGGCGCAGAACGCGTTTGTGTTGCGGCAGGGGATCAGGCGCGAGCATGTGGGCTGGGTGGTATTGGTCTGTGCGGCGTCTGATGCC
This sequence comes from Rhodobacterales bacterium, assembly GCA_038323315.1. Classification (GTDB taxonomy): domain Bacteria; phylum Pseudomonadota; class Alphaproteobacteria; order Rhodobacterales; family Rhodobacteraceae; genus Stagnihabitans. Next base: position 4,529 of record JBBQGU010000183.1, read on the forward strand.
GCACTGATTGCGGCGGGGGTGGCGGGGTTTGGGGTGGTGACCGGGGCGCTGCCCTGGTTGGTGGTTGCGATGCGCTGGTTGGGGGTGGGGTTTTTGGTGGTGTACGGGGCCTTGCGGTTTCAAGCGGCGTTGCGAGGCGGCGCGGCGTTGCGGCCTGCCATGGGGGCCGAAGTGCCGCTGGGGCGGGTGCTTGCGACCTGTCTGCTGCTGACCTGGGCCAACCCGCATGTCTATCTGGATATGGTCGTGCTGCTCGGGTCGATCTCGACCCGCTATGCGCCGGATCAGGTCTGGTTCGGGCTGGGGGCCATGGCTGCGAGTTTTGGGTTCTTTGCGGCGTTGGGTTATGGCGCGCGGGTGTTGGGGCCGGTGTTTGCAAGGCCTGCCGCATGGGTGGTGCTGGAGGTGGTGGTGGGGGTGACGATGTGGGCGATTGCGGCGGCTTTGGCCTTTGGCTGACGGGGTGTTGCGCGGCGCGGGGGGCAGCGTGCGGGCAGGTTACCGGCTGTGAACGCCCTGTAACTAGGTTCGCGGATCACGGCGTTCCCCGCGGAGGTATCCATGCCCGATACAACGACAATTCAGTCGCTGCCCCTGATCCAGCCCTCGCAGGCACAAAAACATGTGACGCATAACGAGGCGCTGAAGATCCTCGATGTGCTGACGCAGATGGCGGTGGTCAGCCGCAATCTGGCCGCACCGCCGGCGACCCCGGTGTTGGGCGAGGCCCATATCGTGGGCGCTGCTGCCACGGGTGCCTGGGCCGGGCAGACCGGCAAGGTTGCGGTGTATTACGGCATAGGCTGGGAGTTTTATGCGCCGCTGGAGGGGTGGCAGGCCTATGTCACCAGTGAGGGGCAGATTGCCGTCTATACCGGCACTGCATGGACGACCCCGGCGGAAAGCCCGGCAGAGTTCAGCCAGTTGGGCGTTTCGACCAGCCCGGATGCGACGAACCGGTTGGCGGTGTCGTCGCCCGCCTCGTTGTTCAACAATGCGGGTGCCGGGCATCAGGTGAAGATCAACAAGGCCAGTTCGGGCGACACCGCCTCGGTCCTGTTCCAGACCGGGTTTTCGGGCCGGGCCGAAATGGGCATATCGGGGAATGATGACTTTGCGATCAAGGTGTCGGCAGATGGGTCGACCTTTACCGAGGCGCTGGCGCTTGACCGGGCCACTGGGCGCACAAAGGTGCAAAAGGGGTTGCGGCTGACCCCTGCGGCGGGCGATCTGGCGGGGCCGGTCGATGGCGAGATGTGGTATGACAGCACGGCGGCCAAGTTCCGGGCGCGGCAGAATGGGGCGAGTGTCGATGTGATTGGCGGGGCGGGGGCCGGGACCTTTGCCGATACGGCGTTCACGTTGCAAGATGATGGCGACACCACCAAGAGGGCGCAGTTTCAACTGGCGGGGCTCAGCACCGCCACCACGCGGACGGTGACGCTGCCCAATGCCAGCGGCACCATGGTGCTGGCGGATGCCGCGCAGACGCTGACCAACAAGGCGATCAACCTGAGCGCCAACACCATCACCGGTACGCTGGCGGCGTCTGCTGTCGCCATGACCGGCGGTGGTACGGCGCAGGATTATGCCGGGTTCAACAGCCGTGCGGGCTTTGTAACTTGGGCGGCGGGCAAGACCCCCGCGCCGGGCACGGTGATTGATGCGGCCGGCTATGCCTATCGCTATGTGGGCACGGGGACCGTGATCAGCGATCTGACAGGCTGGCTGCCGGCCGGATTCACCTATCCGGACCATTTTGCGCAGAACGTCAGCCCCGGCACCACCGATATGCGGGCGGCGCTGACGACGGCGCTGGCCTATTCCTCCACCGTTTATCTGTCGGGTGGCATTTATGGGGTGGCTTCGACCGTGGCATGGGAAAATGCCACGCTGATCGGCAACAATGACAGGGGGGCGACGCGCAGCAAGATACAGGGCATGGCCGCCAGCATTCCGGTCGGGTCGGCCATTGTGGCGCCAGGGCGTTCGGCGACCATCCGTGCGCTGCAAATCGGCTACGACACGCTCACGGGCAGCGAAACCCAGGATCAGCGCGTCGGCCTCGATTGCCGGGGTCTGGCGCAGGTCTTGCAGCGCGGGTCGGTCATCGACGAGTTGGTGTTCGACAATGTCGGCACGGCGATCAGCGACTATGGCAGTGGCGAATTCTCGGTCACGTTCGGCACGTTGGAGATTGTGCGCCACAGCTACCGCGCCGTCGATATCCGGGGCATCGCGCGCACCGGGTCGGTCTGGCTGAACACCTATATCAACGGCGGCACCAGCTATACGCCCGAAGGCGGGTTTTGCCTGACCGGGCAAAGCACCGGCGGCATGATCGGGCAGTTGAACATCGAACACGGGGTCTATTCCGGCTATCCCGTACGGATCGAGGGGTTGCAGGGCCTGGTCATCAACAGTCTGCATCTGGAGGGGATCGACTGCACCACCGCAGGCTTCGGCTATGTCGGCCTGGACAGCACCAGCGTCACCATCCTGTCTGCCAATTTCCTGAACACCCGGATGAGCACCGACAACACGGCGGTCTTTCGGTTGGCGCGGGCGGGCTATCAATCGACCGCCGTGTCGCCGCTGTTGACGACGACCAGCCAGACCTCGAACCTGATGATCGGCAAGTTGCATGTCAAAGGACTGGCAGCGCCCAACACCACGCTGTACCCTGCCTATCCGGTTGGCCGGACCGGGGTGCGCAACTGTGCCGGGTTCAACCTGTTCAAGCGCGACACCGCCTTTACCGACAGCAACTGGCTGATCGAGGTGCAGGATTTTCTATGGTCGACCTATGCCGGTCAAACGCTGGACCGGCCATTTATCGAGTTTCCTGACCTGAGCTATAGCGGCGTGATCCAGATGCGCCGGATGGGCGAGCGTGGCAGCAATGTCGTGGCCTATGACACCTATGTGCTGAACGGGGCCTTTGACAAATGGTTGGCCACGACCGCCACTGTGACGGCGGGCGCGACCGAGGTTGCGAACAAATGGACCCTGCGCGGCAGCTCCGGGTCGGTGACGGTCGACCGGGTGCAGGATGCCTTTGGCGCGGTGGGCCAGTTCGACGCGCGGATCACGGTCGGCACGGCAGGCACGGCACAAAGCTGGGATCAGGATGTCGCGTTTCCGGTGGAATGGTTGGGCCAAGCGCTGCGTCTGACCTTTGACATGAAGGCGGCGACGGCGGGCCGGGTTCTGGATCAGGTCACGGCCAGTCTGATCAACACCGGCGGCAGCCCCGCGACGGTGGTCAAGCAGGTGATCAACGGCACCGATACCAGGCTGG
>JBBQGU010000184.1:0-7825 GCA_038323315.1 Rhodobacterales bacterium
CGAGCTGGTCGAGAGTGGCGAATATCCAAACATCAGCGCGGCCGTGTCTGGAGAGATGGCCCGCGCCCGTGCTGCCCGTGAACGCGAACGGACACTGTTCGAGGTCGAAGTACAGCGGCGCCTCGCGTTGCCACTTGACGCTTGGGAGCCCGTTGGCGCGGACGAAACCCTCACATCCGACGCGCGAGCCTATCTGAGTAAGCGCTTGCAGGCAGACCGCAGTAAAACGCCCTGATGCGTCTGATCCGTCACCCTTTGGTCAACCGCGATCTTGTTGCATTGGTCGACCATATCGTCGAGACGACAAAAGGTGACTTTGACGCGGCAGGCCGCCGTCTCGATGAAATCGACACCCTTTTGGCCGATATCCTGGAAAATCCACTCTCCGGAATGAGACTGGCACCCCCACTGGATGGATGGCTTGTCCGGCATGGTGGTCGGGGCCAACGCATCACAATCGTCTTTAAACCCGATCCACGGCAAGCAGTACTTTACGTGGCCCTTGTTGCTTTCGGCGGACAGGATTGGTTGACCGAGGGCGCGTCGCGAAAGAGCTTTGGAGCGTAAGTCAAGACGGTCCGGTCTGGCCTGTGGCGAATTGCCAAAACGGGAGCGTGACGCGTATGCCGTCATCCTGGGTTCGGCCTCTTGTGAGTTGAAAAAGGGGGCTTACGCCCCCTTCTCGAACTTCATGACCGGGATGCCCAGCTTGCGGGCCTTGTCAGCGAGGTTTTCCTGGATGCCATTGCCCGGGAAGACGAGAACGCCCACGGGGAGCACGTCCAGCATCGCGTCGTTGCGCTTGAAGGGGGCGGCCTTGGCGTGCTTGGTCCAGTCGGGCTTGAAGGCCACTTGCGTCACACCCCGGGCCTCGGCCCATTTGGCGGCGATGAGTTCGGCACCCTTTGGGCTTCCACCATGCATGAGGACCATATCGGGATATTTGGTCCGGACCTGATCGAGCTTGCCCCAGATCAGGCGGTGATCGTTGAAATCGCTGCCACCGGTAAGGGCGACCTTGGGGCCAGCGGGCAGCATCACTTCGGTTTCCGCGCGGCGCTTGGCCGCGAGGAAATCGCGGCTGTCGATCAGCGCTGCGGTCATGTGCTGGCGGTTCACCATCGATCCGGTGCGGGGACGCCAGGCCGAGCCCGTGTGATGGACAAACTCGGTCGCGGCGTGATCGCGCATCATGTCCATGCAGTTCCTCCGCTCGATCAGCGTGAGGCCTTCGGCTGTCAGGCGCTCGAGCTCGACCGATTTCACCTCGGAGCCGTCCTGCTCGCGCTGCAGGCGGCGCTGCGTCTGCTCGTTGTCGTCCAGCGACCGCTCAATCCGGGCCGTAGCGCGGTGGAAAAGGTTGACCTGGCCCCAGAGCACTTCTTCGAGGTCGGGTTCCATGCGGGTGTCTTCCAGGGATGCCACGAGGGCATCGAAGATATCGGCGACGGCAACCGCGAGGCGCTGCCCATCAGGCATCGGGCGCGGATCGGGCTCATCAAAGGGTCGAAAGCCGTAGAGTTGCAACTCGTCGAGCGCATGGGCGGTCTGGGATGCGGTGTGGGTGGGTTCATAAGCATCGTCGTGGGTCTGGATCGTCATCTGTTTCTTGCCTCCGGGCCTCTACTCGTCCGCGCGACATCCCGCGCGGCCTTCATGGGCTGCGATAGCTGTCACGGGGGACGCCCCTTCACCCCGCCCCCCAAACAACTACAAGGCGGGGCCGGAACGCATGTGGAGGAGGGCGGGGGGCGGCTGATTTGTCTTTCGCGATGCAAAGCGCACGCCTTCGTGCGCGGCGGAAATCAGTCGCCCCCCGTCCTTGAAGGAGCGGCCCCTTTGACGGCCGCCTGCCCATCTCTTGAAGGACGTGCGGGTGTCTGCGTGGACGCGTTGCACGGAAAGAGGCAAGACGTGACGATCCAGATCCGCGACCGGGATGCATGACCTACCCCGCAATCCCAGATCGCCGCGTGTTTGGCGTTGCTCAGAGCTTCAGGCGCTGGCGATCCTCTGGCCCGATCTGTTTTGCCAGATGCTGGCGCAGCGCTTGGACGCCGTTCGCCCGCAGATCATCGTTGAAATCCCCAAGCCGTGGCTCAAGCACATGGCAAATAATCCCGACCTCGGTGGCTCTGACGCTCAGCCTCTCCGCCGCTCGGGCTCCGGCCGGATCGCGGTCGATGGCAATGTAGAGGCGTTGCAACCCCTCTGGCAGCCGGACGGCACCAAGGTGACCCGACGAGAGCGCCGCCCAGACGGGTAGGCCGGGGGCCGCCTCGGACAGGGACAGCATGGTCTCGATGCCTTCGCCAACCACGAGGATGTCGTCATGCGGGGTAAGCCTGACGGCATTGCCTAAGATGTGACCCATGGCACGCCGCGGTGTTGCGACATCTGCTTTGCCCTGTCCGTCATATGCCAGCCAGGTCCGATGCACGCCCTGCAAGGCCCCTGCCCCATCGGTGACCGCGGCGATCAGGGCAGGTCTGGGGACAGGCTTGGTCTGACCCTCTTCCCGATGCCAGCACTTCGGGTGGAAGCGCAGAGCCGAACTCGATCCGAAATGGCTTATGCCCCGGGAGGTGAGGTAGGTTGCTGCAAGGGTGCCTGCGACAGGCTGCGAGGCTGCAAACAAGCGCGATGCGGCTGCCGGTGTGCCCCCGGCGGCCTTGTCCTTTCTTGGGGGTGGCATCTCTGGGAGAACCGGTTGCGGACGGCCAAGATAGGCGCGAGCCTCGGCCAGAAGATCGGGAAAGCGCGTGATCCCCGTGCGCTCGCGGATGATGTCGAGAAGGTCACCAAACTGCGAAGTTGCGCTGTCAGTCCATTTGCCGCGTGCACCCGGCCCTGATGTGGGACCGGTCAGCCGCACAAACAGCGACCGTCCAGGGTTGTTTTGCAGATCGCCCACCATCCAATAGGATCCTTCCCGCCGCCCGGCGGGAAGGTAATAACGGCAAACCTGTTCGGCATTTTGCGCAAGTGCGCTGAGAAGCTCATCTGTTTCCAATGACATGACCGCACCAATCAACCTTTGCGTGCATGTAAGGCAACGAGTGGAAAACGTGCAAGCAGATGGTCGAGCACGTTGATCCCGCCGGAATCCGTCGGACAGAACAGCCGCAGCTTCCAGGCGATAATCTCAGAAAAGAAGCCATCGGCCTTGAGCCGGTCCTTCTGGCTTTCCGTAAAGCCAGAAAGCTCAATCCGATTTACCCCCATGACGCGGGCGCGGTGCAATTCCAGCCCCTCAGTCAGTTGCACCACTGTCTTGCCCTCCAGAACGAGCGCATGCACCTGTGCAGCCGAAAGCGCGGGTGCATCTGCCGCCAGCGTGGTTGCGACCCAGGCAGGCGAGACGCGGCGGCCGATGATGCGCTCCCCATCATCGGACTGCAGGCGGTAGACGCGGGTTTCGTCCTGCGGCAGCTGCTTCCAGATTGGCAAGAGCAAGCTGGCCACGATGTGCAGCGTGGTTTCCGAAAACTCGGGAACCTCGGCAAGTTCAGTGGTCGAGGCGGTGATGAAGGCCGCGCGGTCCGCTTCGAGCCAATGGGTGTCCTCCATCATCTTGACCGGGAAAGTGCTGGCCTCGGTCGGGCGGATCAGTCGCAGGCGGGGCTCAATGGTGCCGTCGTCCAGCATCAGGCTGGTGGCGGGCACCTGCACTGCGGCGCGCCCCGACCGGCTGTTGACCAGAAGCCGCACCTTGGGGTCGTCGAGCCAGTCCAGCGCGTCTGCCAGAGACAGCGGCGCATTGCGCTGCTTTTGCGCGATGGTCAGCAGCTGGGTTTCCGCGCCGGAGCCCGGATGGGTGTAGATGACCTTGCGATCGGTGACCCGGAAACTTTCGGCGCGGAGAGTCTCCAGCCCGAGGTCATAGACTCCGGCGGCGATTGCCCCCTCGATCCGTTGTTCGAGGAGTCCTTCGAAGGCTGAGAACAGGATGCCCTGCATGGCAATTGTCAGCGCGAGCAGGCGATTGAGGAAAGTGGTGATTGGCGGCAGATCGTCTTTGAGGCCTGTATCATCGGTCAGGGTCAGACCGGTGGCATCCTCGAACGCCCCGAGAGAACAGCCTGCCACATCGCCGCGATGGAGACGCCGGTAGAGCTGGCGCAGTGCATCGCGGGTGTAGGGCGACTCGAGGTTATCCTCGGGACGGAACAGACCCTGCCCGCCAGTTTGGCGCTGGCCACGCGTGATCGCCCCGAGTGTGTCGAGGCGGCGGGCGATGGTGCTGAGGAACCGCTTTTCGGCCTTCACATCGGTGGCGACCGGTCGGAACAGCGGCGGCTGCTTCTGATTGGTGCGGTTTGTGCGACCAATACCTTGGATCGCCGCATCAGCTTTCCAGCCCGGCTCGAGGAGGTAATGCACCCGCAGACGCTGGTTCTTGGCCCCGAGATCGGCGTGGTAGCTGCGGCCAGTGCCACCAGCCTCGGAAAAGATCAGGATGCGCTTTTGGTCGTCCATGAAGGCGGCGGTCTCGGCGAGGTTGGCTGATCCCGCCCGGCTTTCCACGACGAGACGGGAGGCAGTCCCCTCGCCCTTGCGCACGATGCGGCGCGATCTGCCCGTGACTTCGGCCACGATATCGGTGCCGAAACGCTGCACGATCTGGTCCAGCGCCCCCGGCACGGGCGGCAGACTGGCCAGATGTTCGATCAGCGCATCGCGGCGGCGCACAGCCTCACGGCATTCGACTGGCTGGCCATCGCGGGTGACGGGCCGGGAGGATAGATTTCCCTCACTGTCAGTGAAGGGCTCAAAGAGCTGCACCGGAAAAGAATGGGCGAGGTAATCCATGACATATTCCCGCGGTGTGATGTCGACGCGGATGTCGTTCCATTCGTCGGTGGGAATGTCGGCAAGGCGGCGTTCCATCAGCGCCTCGCCGGTGGAGACGATCTGGATCACAGCCGCATGGCCTGCCGCCAGATCGGCGTCGATGGCGGCTATCAGCGTGGGGGTTTTCATCGAAGTCAGCAGATGGCCGAAGAAACGCTGCTTGGCCGATTCAAAGGCCGAGCGCGCGGCGGATTTGGCTTGGCGGTTCAGCGCTCCGCCAGATTCCCCTGTAATGTTGGCGGCTTCCATGGCCGCCGAAAGGTTGTTGTGGATAATGGCGAAGGCCCCGGCATAGGCATCGTAGATGCCACGCTGCTCGGGGGTCAGGGCATGGACCAGCATTTCGTATTCGACGCCGTCGTAGGACAGCGACCGGGCCGTGTAGAGGCCGAGGGATCGCAGATCGCGGGCGAGAACTTCCATCGCAGCCACACCGCCTGCCTCGATGGCTTCGACAAATTCGGCCCGGGTGGCGAAGGGGAAATCCTCACCACCCCAAAGGCCAAGGCGTTGCGCGTAGGCCAGATTATGAACTGAGGTCGCCCCGGTGGCCGAGACATAGACGATACGGGCATTGGGCAGCTTGTGCTGGAGCCGAAGGCCCGCCCTGCCCTGCTGGGAGGCTTCGGTATCGCCACGCTCGCCCTTGGACCCGGCGGCATTGGCCATGGCATGGCTTTCGTCAAACAGGATCACCCCGTCGAAATCCGCCCTCAGCCAGTCGACGATCTGGTCGACACGGGATTTCTTGGCCCCGCGCTCTTCCGAGCGCAGAGTTGCATAGGTGGTGAAGAGGATACCTTCCGAAAGGGGAATGCCGCGGCCTTGGGCAAAGCGAGACAGCGGCGTGACCAGCAGCCGTTCCTGGCCGAGCGCCGACCAGTCGCGCTGCGCATCCTCGAGGAGTTTATCGCTCTTCGAGATCCAGAGCGCCTTACGCCGACCTTGAGCCTAATTGTCGAGCACGATCCCAGCCGACTGGCGACCCTTGCCAGCACCTGTGCCGTCGCCAAGGAAAAAACCGCGCCGGAAGCGAATAGCGTCAGTTGCATCATCAGGTGCGGCGGAAACCATATCGCCCGTTTCATCGACAGCCCACGACCCGGCCAGAAAAGCCCCATGTGCTTCACCGGCATAGATCACCGTCTCGAGCTGGGCGTCGGACAGCAGACCGTCCCGCAAGACAGCAGTGGGCAGCTTGGGCTGGTAGCTGGGTTTTGGCGGCGCGACTGAGGCCATCGCAGCGGATTGCACCAACTTGGTCGGGTGGGGCACTGCACCGAGGATGTCGATTGCCTGCAAGCGGAAGGTCTCATAAATCGCATCTGACAGGCGCGCGGTTGCCTCATCTTCGCTGCCGTCCCGTAGGGTGTAGGCGAGGTCTTCTGCCTGGACAGATGGCTCTGACTGGGATGGCGAAGCTGGAGCGGGCGTGCGAGATTTGCCGAGGACAGGACCAGCGGTGCGGCGAGGATTTCCCGGAAAGAGGAAAGGGGCGCCCTGCCCTTGCGACGCGCCCGTTTCTATAGCGAGGCGCGGCGGTACCTCGGCAATAATCCGCGCCAACAGGCTTGCGACATCTTGCGCCACGGGCTGCATGAGATCAGCTGTGATGCCACCCGGCTCTCCACCTCGGCATTTGTCGAAGACAGAGATCCGCGTCTCGAAGCTGGTGCCGTGTTTGGCAAAGGCGGATGCATGCACTGCGCCGGTGAAGATGAGATGTGCTGTCTCAGTCAGTCTGGCGAAGCTCGCACCCCATGCTGGCGCATCAGGTGCAAAACCCGCGCCGGTTATCGCGACCAGCCGCCCACCGGGCGCGAGGCGGGCGAGTGCGGAACGGATGTGGCGCGCCGTCGCTTCGGTGGTGCGGGCGTCGACATGCGCCACAGCAGAAAACGGCGGGTTCATCAGGATCACGCTCGGGCGCAAGCCCGCGTCGAGATGATCATCGATCTGCGCGGCGTCGAAGGTGGTAACGGGCCGCCCCGGAAAGAGGAGGCGCAGAAGGTCGGCGCGGGTCGCGGCCAACTCGTTCAGTGCGAGGTTGCCGCCCGCGATTTCCGCGAGGATTGCCAGAAGCCCGGTCCCGGCGGAAGGCTCGAGGACCAGGTCGCGCGCGGTGATCTGCGCCGCAGCCAGTGCCGCAAGCCCCATGGGCAGCGGTGTCGAAAACTGCTGAAAGCGCTCCATCTCCTCCGAGCGCCGGGTATGCGTGGGCAACAGGCCCGCCACCTTGGTGAGGATCGGCAGCAGCGCCGCAGACGATCCGGCGCGGGCCAGAAGCGCGCGACCGAACTTGCGCAGGAAGAGGACCAGCGCTGCCTCGCCAGCCTCATAGGCAAGCTTCCAATCCCAGTCGCCGGTCGCATCGGAGCCGCCAAAGGCGCGCTCATCTCAAGGCGCAAGCGCAGCGCGTCGATCTGGAAACCCTGCGCCAGATCAGGCTGCAGCGCCTCGGCCACGGCGAGGATCGCGGGCGCGGGATCAGCAGACGGAACAGGAACGGGAGGCGCAACAGGCGCGAGATAGGTCATCGGGGAACTCCGGAATGAGGGAAAGGGTCAGGCCCGGGCACCCTCTCTCGGGCACCCTCAGGCCTAACCCTCCCCGGCCCTCCTCTTCCTCTCGAACCCCATGATCTGCGCAGGCGGCTTGTTTTTGTTCCTGTTATGTTCTATATTGAAACCCAAGCTAGGAAGGGAGATCCCCGATGGAAAGCACCACTCATGCCCTACCCGCCACGCCAAAGCAGATCGCCTATGCGCGGGCGCTGGCCGTGCGCAACCAGACCCTCCTGCCATGGGATGTGCAGCAAGACCTGCGCGCACTCAGCGCCTGGATCGACGCGCAGGCCAGGATGAAGCCGGGCACGCAGGACAGCCGCCCGACATCAAAGCAGGTCGCCTTTGCCGAACGCCTCGCCCGCATCAAACGGCGCGCCGTCCCCGACGAGTGCTTCCGCGACAAG
>JBBQGU010000185.1:0-7813 GCA_038323315.1 Rhodobacterales bacterium
TGGATATGTCCGGGGCATCAGAAGCCAATCATGAGGATGACCATGGGCCTTCGCATCAACGATATTGCTCCCGATTTCACCGCCAATTCGACCGCCGGGGAAATCAAGTTCCACGACTGGCTGGACGGCCATTATGGAATCATCTTCAGCCATCCGCGCGATTTCACCCCGGTTTGCACGACCGAGTTCGGCGCCGTCTCGCAACTGGTGCCCGAGTTCAAGAAGCGCGGCACCAAGGTGCTGGGCGTTTCGGTCGATTCGGTACAGGATCATGAGAAGTGGAAACGCGATATCGAGGCTTTTGGCGGTGCGCCCGCCGATTTCCCGATCATCGACGACACCAGTCTGACGGTCGCCAAGGCCTATGACATGCTGCCGGCCGAGTTTTACCTGCCGACCGAAGGCCGCACCCCGGCGCATTCGGCCACGGTGCGGACGGTCTATATCATCGGACCGGACAAGAAGGTGAAGCTGACGATGACCTATCCGATGTCGGTCGGTCGGAATTTCGCAGAAATTCTGCGGGCGCTGGATGCGGTGAAGATGACCGATGGCGTACCTTTGGCCACACCGGCGAACTGGCAGCCGGGTGGTGACGTCATCGTGGCCCTGGCGCTGAACAACGAGCAGGCGACCGAGCGGTTTGGGCCGTTGGATATCAAGCTGCCGTATCTGCGGTTCGCCAAGGCGCCGGTTTAGGGCTTGCAACGCCGGGCCTGAGGGTCCGGCGTTTTGCAGGCAGGCGGCCTTGGAGTGTGGGCTGACAGGCCCGAAATAAGGAGACTGGACCCCAAGCCGTGCGCGCAGCCTAGAAACCTTACTTCGTGGTGCGTTTGACGCGGTCGGCGCGGCGGACGACGCGGTAGGTCAAGTAGCCGATCGCGGCAGTTACGACGGCGAAGGCGGTGTAGGAGATCAGTTTGGGGATGCCTTCGGTCATGGCGGTGTATTCCGACATGCCGCCCATGCCCGCGAGGATGTTCATCGGCAGGAACACCACCGACAGCATGGTCAACTGGGTCACGCGGCGGTTCTGGTTGATGTTGATGAAACCGATGGTGGCATCCATCAGGAAGTTGATCTTGTCGAACAGAAAGGCCGTGTGGCTGTTCAGACTGTCGATGTTGCGCAAGACCTGCTTGGCGCTGGAGACGTGGTCCTTGGCCAGCACCCTGGACTGCATCAGGAAGATGATGGCGCGCTGGGTATCCATGATGTTGGCCCGGATGCGGCCATTCAGATCCTCTTCCTCGGCGATGTCGGCCAGCACCGAGGCGGCCTCCTGGTCGGTCATCGTTTCGGACAGCACATGTTTGCCGACGCGGGACAGGGTTTTGTAAATATCCTCCAGACTGTCGGCGGAATATTCGACATCCGAGCCGTAGAGGTTCAGCAGAAGGTCGAAACAGTCGTCGGCATAGCCGGGGATGGTTTCGACGCGGCGGCGTTGCAGGCGGAAGACCGGCAGATCCTCGTTGCGCAGGGAAAACAGGACGTCGCTGTGCAGGATGAACGCGACGGGGACCGAACGGGAGTGACCGCCACGGTCCAGAAGGAAGTTGGAATGCAGGTTCAGGGCGGCGTTTTCCTCGATGTGAAAGCGATTGGACACCTCCAGATCGGTTTCGTCGCCAGGGTCGGGCAGGTCCAGCTTGTAAAAGTCGCCGATATACTGGCGCTGTGCCGCAGAGGCGTTCAACAGGTCGATCCAGACCGGCTTTTTCCCCTCCAGATCCTTGCGGGCCTTGATGGCGCTTTGGCGGATGCGCCCCCCGGTCAGTTCATAGACCGTCACCCGCGCCTCGGTCAACCTTGGGCCCGCCACATCCTCCAACCTCTCTCGCAGGTCGTCGCCCAGCTCCCACAGCACATCGGTCGAGCGGTTTGCGGGCACGCGGGGCCACAGCAGGGCGGCGTCATCGCCGGGCAGGGCCTGCAGGATTTCGACGATATCCACCACGGCCAGTTTGGCCATGAAGTTTTCCAATTCGGCCACATGCTGGCGTTCGGTGACGCTTTCGACCAGACCGGGATGGTGAGCCACGGACTGGCTTTTAACCAGCGCCTCGACCAGTTTCTGCTTGCGGAGGAGTTCGCGCACTGAGTCCAGATACATCGGCCATCTCCTCGGTTCTGACCCTTGGCTAAAGCCCGCCAAGTGCGCTGCGTCAAGCCTAACTTTGGTCGGTGCGCGTCGGGCCCCGGTCGCAAAAAGTGCGGTTGTGGGCTGGGGGGCGTTCCGTTAAGTATTCAGTCGGCAACCTTGAAGAACGAGCGAATGCAGCGATGAAAACTGCGGTACTTTTCAACGACACCAGACCGCATTTTCATCACGGCTGTGACAGGGTGATGTCCGTACTGGAAAAGAAACTGCATCAGCGCGGCATCACTGTGGTGGCCACCAGTGCGGTGCGTCATGATTGGTGGCTGGACGAGGCTTTGCTGCGGACGATTGCTCAATCGGACCTGCTGATCATCAATGGCGAAGGCACGCTGCATCACGGGTCCAGACATGGCGTCAATTTGTTGCGTCTGACAACGCATGAGGCGCGTATCGGCAAACCGCTGTATCTGATCAACGCACTGTATCAGGAAAATCCGGCGTCCTGGGGTGAACAGATCAGGCTGTTTGACGGCGTCTGGGCGCGCGACAGTTGGAGCGCCAAGGAGCTTTCGACGGCGTGGGGGGCCGAGGTGGGCCATTTCGCTGATCTGACCCTGTGCGACGGCTTTGTCGAATTTGATTTTGACCGCAAGGGGATGGTGTTCGGCGACAGCGTCAAGAAGGCCATCACCCGCGAGTTGGCCCGTGTGTCGATCAAGACCAAGGGCAACACGCTGGTGCCGACGGTCCATCGCATCAAAAGTCCAAAGGGCAAGACCGGCGTCGCCGCGATCCCCCGGCTGATCTACGGCAAGATCTATCAGACGATCTGGAACGCGCGTTATCCCAACTTTGCCATGATGCCCGATCAGGACGCTTATGCCGCATTCATAGCCAGATCCGCGCTGCATGTGACCGGGCGCTTTCATGGCGCGTGCTTTTCGATCCTGACCAGGACGCCCTTCCTGACCCTGTCGTCGAATTCGTGGAAGCTGGAGGCGCTGTTGGCCGATTGCGGCTTGGCGGCAGATCGGTTGGTCGCACCGGGTGACCTTTCCAAGGCCGTCGGTCGGCGCAACTGGGGTTTTACGGCGGAGGAGATGCACAATATCGAGCGCTATGTGGCATCGTCGAACGTTGCAAGCGACCGGGCGTTCGACAGCATAGCCGCCTGATTTGCGGATGATGGAAACTGAATGTATCTTTTTGACCTGATCCGGCATTTCCGCGCCGTCCGCGCCCCTGATGCCTACGGGAAGGCGTGGTTTGCCAGCCATTGCCTGACGGAGGCCGAGATTTTTGACAGGTTGCAGGGCAAGTCGGTTGCGTTGATCGGCAACGCCCGGGCGCTGATGCAGACGCGGTTGGGGTCCGATATTGACGCGCATGACATCGTGATCCGGATCAACCATGCCCCCGGTCTGGGCACCGATGCGGCTGGGCATAAGCTGGACTGGCTGGCAACGGCGGAACGGCCCCGGATCAAAGGGATAGAGACCGTGTTGTGGATCGGTCGCAAGGTCAGAAAGATACCTTATGACCTTATGACCTCGGGCAGGTTGTACGTGTATGGGGCGGCTTATCGCAATGGCTTGTCCGAGGGACTTGGTGCGCGGGCGTCGACCGGGATCATGACAGTGGAATTGCTGTTGCGAAGCCCTGCGGCGTCCATCGCTCTGTATGGCTTTGATTTCTATGCCTCGCAGTCGTTGTCGGGCGACCACACCATCGAAAATACGCCGCATAACTACCATGCGGAAAAGGACTGGATCGCGGCCAAGGTCGCTCAGGAGCCGCGCTTGAAAATCGTGCCCATGCAGGTCGGCGAACCTCCTGCAACTGACTCGATTTGACTGCAGCGGCTTAGGTTTTGGCCCGGTGCGGC
The DNA here is from genome assembly GCA_038323315.1 of Rhodobacterales bacterium. Lineage (GTDB taxonomy): Bacteria > Pseudomonadota > Alphaproteobacteria > Rhodobacterales > Rhodobacteraceae > Stagnihabitans. The sequence goes on from JBBQGU010000185.1 coordinate 3,990, forward strand.
GGGCAAAACGGATGTTGGCCTGATTTCCGCTCCGCGAACGCCCGACTTCTTTCACCCGCCCCAAAATTTGCGCGGCGAAGCAAGCCGCCAGGGCCTTACGGAACCAAACCGTCAATCGCGCGTTGATCGTGCAGACAAATATGTGTTGCCGGTATGGTTTCACCGGCATCAGCGGGGCTAAAAACGATGTGGGCTGGCGGGTCTTCGACATTTGGGCCAAGAACTGCACGTGACTTCGTCAAGTTGCAGACATTTGATCGCTTGCGGCATTTCTCCGCGGTCCGCGCCCCTGAAACCCATGGTAAGGATTGGTTCGGACGCCATTGTCTGACCGAAGCCGCGAACTTTGACAAGCTGTGCGGCAAAACGGTTGCGTTGGTCGGCAATGCGCGTGCGTTGATGCAGACAAGTCAGGGTCAATCCATTGACGCGCATGACATCGTTATCCGCATCAACAATGCTCCCGGTCTTGGCACCGATGCGGCGGGGTACAAGCTGGATTGGCTTGCGACGGCCGTGTTGCCAAGGCGCCTTGCGGTTGACAGGGTATTGTGGATCGGACGCAAGGTCAGGAAGATACCCTTTGAGCTGATGACGTCCGGGCGGCTATATGTCCATCAGGCGGCTTGTCGCAACGACTTGTCCGAGGGGCTTGGCGCGCGGGCGTCGACCGGGATCATGACGGCGGATCTGCTGTTGCGCAGTCCTGCGGCAACGATCACGCTGTATGGTTTCGATTTTTATGCATCGCGGTCGTTGTCGGGTCCACATACCATCGACAACACGCCGCATAATTACCAGGCGGAAAAGGATTGGATCACCGCGAGGACTGCCCAAGACTCGCGTTTGCAAATTGTGCCAACACGCGTCGATACAACTGACGCAGGTTGACGTCGACGACCTGCGAATGCTTGCGATGTTCGCGCGGTAGCAAACCCCGAGACCCACGCAAATGAATTCACTTGGACGGTGGCCAATACAGGATTATCGTGTCCCCGTAACGGGGGTGATCATGAAAATACAAGTTTTGGCGGCAATCGTAAGTTTGGCAGCGTCCGCGTCGACGGCTCGGGATCTGACCGGACATTACGCAGTCAGGGGAACCAATCTGGATGGCTCGCCGTATGGCGGTGAGGCGCAGATCACGGCGACCAGCGAACACACCTGCAAAATTGTCTGGAAAACTGGCGGTAGCACCTCAAGTGGCATTTGTATGCGTGACGGTAACGCTTTTGCGGCCGGCTACGAGTTGAACGGCAAAGTCGGATTGGTCATCTATCTGATCAAGGCCAACGGCACGCTGGATGGCACATGGACCGTGGCGGGCGTCAATGCCACAGGCACCGAGATTTTGACGCCAGACTGATATTTGCGCCGGCAGGTAAGTTGATGCAGTGTCGGCATCGCCCCTGCGGCTGGGTGCAAGGCCAAGGTTCGGCCAAGGTGTTGCGCAATGATCAAGTTTCGTTAAAAAAGCCCCAGCGATTCCACCGGGGCTTTTGTTATTGATAAACCGTAGCTTACGCTTCGGCTTCGGCCTTTTCGACGATTTCCAGGCCGGTTTCCTGATCGACCATCTTCATGCCAAGGCGCACTTTGCCACGGTCGTCAAAGCCCAGCAGTTTGACCTTGACCTCTTGACCTTCTTTCAGCGCCTCGTTCGGGTGGTTCAGGCGTTTGCCGGAGATTTGGCTGACATGGACCAGTCCGTCGCGCTTGCCGAAGAAGTTCACGAATGCACCGAAATCGACAAGTTTCACGACCTTGCCTGTGTAGACCTTGCCCTCTTCCGGCTCGGCCACGATGGACCAGATCATGTCATAAGCCTTTTTGATAGCGGCCTGATCGTTGGACGCGATCTTGATGACGCCGTCGTCGTTTATGTCGACCTTGGCACCGGAAACCTCGACGATCTCGCGGATGACCTTGCCGCCCGAGCCGATGACCTCACGGATCTTGTCGGTGGGGATCGACAGGGTTTCGATCTTGGGCGCGTATTCGCTGAAGCCTTGCGGGGCGGACAGCGACTTGTTCATCTCGTCAAGGATGTGCAGGCGACCGTCTTTGGCTTGGGCCAAGGCTTGGGCCATGATTTCCGGGGTGATCCCGGCAACCTTGATGTCCATCTGCATGGTGGTGATGCCGTTTGCAGTGCCTGCGACCTTGAAGTCCATGTCGCCCAGGTGATCTTCATCGCCCAGGATGTCGGTCAACACAGCCCAGCGGCCATCGTCTTCCAGGATCAGACCCATCGCCACACCGGCCACCGGCGATTTCAGCGGAACGCCCGCGTCCATCATGCTGAGGCTGCCCCCGCAGACCGAGGCCATCGAGGACGAGCCGTTCGACTCGGTGATCTCGGACACGACGCGGATGGTATAGGGGAAGTCGGTCGGCGCCGGCAGAACCGCCTGCAACGCACGCCAAGCCAGCTTGCCATGACCGATTTCGCGGCGGCCGGGCGAGCCTACGCGGCCAACTTCGCCAACCGAATAGGGCGGGAAGTTGTAGTGCAGCAGGAAGTTCGATCGTGAATTGCCGTTCAGCGCGTCGATGATCTGCTCATCCTCGCCGGTGCCGAGGGTGGTCACGACCAGACCCTGGGTTTCGCCACGGGTGAACAGGGCCGAGCCATGGGTGCGCGGCAGGATGCCGGTTTCGGCTGTGATCTGGCGCACGGTCTTGGTGTCACGGCCGTCGATCCGGGCACCGCCCGAGATGATATCGCCACGCAGGATCGAGCTTTCCAGCTTTTTGATCGCCGACCCGAGGTTGATGTCGGCTTTATCGGCGTCGGTCAGTGCCGCCTTGATCGTGACCGCGGCCGCGTCGATGGCATTGGTCCGCTCTTGCTTGTCACGCAGCGCAAAGGCGGCGCGCATCTGGGTTTCGCCAGCGGCTTTCACCGAGGCATACAAAGCCGAGATGTCGGGGGCGTGGAAATCGAAGGGCTCTTTGGCGCAGTCTTCGGCAAAGTCCAGGATCAGGTCGATGGCGGGCTGCATATGAGCGTGACCGAACTTGACGGCCCCCAGCATCTCGTCCTCGGTCAGCTCATAAGCCTCGGATTCGACCATCATCACGGCGTCTTTGGTGCCTGCGATGACAAGGTCAAGGCGCTGCTCGGGGTTGCCGCGCAGATGGGTCATGTCGTCCATCGACGGGTTCAGCTCATAGGCGCCGTTGGAGAAGCCGACGCGGGCCGCACCGATCGGGCCCATGAACGGCACACCGGAAATCGTCAGCGCTGCCGAAACGGCGATCATCGCGACGATATCGGGGTCATTCACCAGATCGCAGGACAGCACGGTGGCCATGACGAGGACTTCGTTCTTGAAGCCTTCGACGAACAACGGGCGGCAAGGACGGTCGATGAGACGCGAGGTCAGCGTCTCTTTTTCGGACGGGCGGGCTTCACGCTTGAAGAAACCACCGGGGATCTTGCCGGCAGCATAATACTTTTCCTGATAGTGCACGGTCAGCGGGAAGAAGTCCTGACCGGGCTTGGGCGCACGGGCATAGGTCACGTTGGCCATGACCTGCGTTTCGCCCAGCGTGGCGATGACGGAGCCATCAGCCTGACGGGCAACCTTGCCCGATTCCAGCGTGAGCGTTTCTGTGCCCCACTGGATTGATTTCTTTGTCACATTGAACATATGTCGTTTCCTCTGGGGTCAGCCCGGCGTTCCGGGTTCCCCTTGTTTGGCGGCCCCATTGCCACCGCCCCCAATCCTTCGCATGTGCCCGGGGGTAGGGCCGCACGTCGCAGATTGCGGGCGCATACAGGAAAACGGTGGTGTTGGGAAGGGGTATGGGGCCATTGC
>JBBQGU010000186.1:0-7807 GCA_038323315.1 Rhodobacterales bacterium
GACCCGATTTCGAGGTAAAGTCGAAAAGCGATACCAGCCCGGTCACGATCGCGGATGAGGCGGCGGATGAAATCATCTCGGCCGGTCTGCGCGCTGCCTTTCCGGATGTGGTGCTGATCACGGAGGAGCAGGCGGCGAGCCATGCCTTGCAGGCCACGACGTTCCTGATCGTCGATCCCCTGGACGGCACCAAGGAGTTCGTGCAGCGGCGGGGCGATTTCACGGTGAACATCGCCTATGTCGAAAACGGTGTGCCGCTGCGGGGCGTGGTCTATGCGCCAGCGCAGAGGCGGTTGTTCTACACGCGGGAGGATGGCGTGGCGGTCGAGGAAACCGGCGTGATGGACAAGGCTGTCGCCGGGGCGACACGTGTGATCGCGGTCACGACGCCCGACAACAGCGCGTTGATGGTGGTGGCCAGCAAGAGCCACCGCGATGCCGCGACGGATGATTACATCGCGAAATATGCGGTCAGGGATATGAAATCGGCCGGCAGCAGCCTGAAATTCTGTCTGGTGGCGACGGGCGAGGCGGATCTGTATCCGCGTCTGGGGCGCACGATGGAATGGGATACCGCCGCAGGCGACGCCGTTCTGCGCGGGGCGGGCGGGTCTGTGGTGCGGTTTGATGACCACACGCCCCTGGCCTATGGCAAGCCAGGCTGGGACAATCCGTTTTTCATCGCCTTTGCGCCGGGGGTCGACCTGAAATCATGAGCGTGTTGATCGCCATCCCTGCCCGCTATGCCAGCACGCGCTACCCCGGCAAGCCCTTGGTCATGCTGACCGGCCCTGACGGTGCCAAGACCCTGATCCAGCGGTCGTGGGAGGCGGGCATGGCGGTCCAGGGGGCGGACCGGGTCGTGGTGGCGACGGACGATCCGCGCATCCGGGATCATGCGGTAGGGTTTGGGGCCGAGGTGGTGATGACCAGTTCGGACGCCCAGAACGGCACCGAACGCTGTGCCGAGGTGGCGGCGCTGTTGCCGGGCTTTGACGTGGTGGTGAACCTGCAAGGCGACGCGCCCCTGACGCCGGCCTGGTTTGTCGAGGAGTTGGTGGCGGGCCTGCTGGCCGATCCGGGTGCCGATATCGCGACGCCGGTGCTGCGCTGTGATGGCCGCATGTTGGCGGGACTGCTGGCGGATCGCCGGGCCGGGCGGGTTGGCGGTACCACGGCGGTGTTCGGCGCGGCGATGCGGGGCTTGTACTTCAGCAAAGAGGTGATTCCCTTTACCGGCCGCGACTATGCCGATGACGAACCCTCGCCCGTGTTTCACCATGTCGGGGTCTATGCCTATCGTCCGCACGCGCTGGCCGGCTATCCGACCTGGCCCGCAGGTCCGCTGGAGCGGTTGGAGGGGCTGGAACAACTGCGGTTTCTGGAGAATGGCCGACAGGTTCTGTGTGTGCAGGTCGACGCGAAAAACCGGCAGTTTTGGGAACTCAACAACCCCTCGGACGTTGTTATCATTGAAGCGATGATGCAGGGTCAGTGTAAGGAAGTTTTGATTTGACGGCTGCTGCACCTGTACGAGAGTTGCGCCAACTGTCTAAAATTAAGGCGGTTAACCGCCACAATATTGTCAGAAGTTGTGATTTATTTAGTATGTCATATAAAAGCTAGGCCCAAGCCTGTACGCGAGCGAATAACCCTCCTGAGTGGTGAACATGCCCAAACTGATAAGATCCCGTTCCAGAAAAGTAACCAAGGCCGTTTTCCCCGTCGCGGGGATGGGCACGCGGTTCCTGCCTGCGACAAAGGCCATCCCGAAAGAGATCATGACCCTGGTCGACCGGCCGTTGATCCAGTACGCCATCGACGAAGCCCGCGCTGCGGGCATCAAAGAGTTCATTTTTGTCACCGCGCGAGGAAAATCTGCGCTGGAAGACTACTTCGACCACTCGCCCGAGTTGGAAGCGTCGCTGCGGCGCAGTGGCAAGGATGAGTTGCTGGAGATATTGCGCGACACCAACATGGATTCGGGCGCGATTGCCTATGTGCGGCAGAACCGCGCGCTGGGCTTGGGTCACGCTGTCTGGTGCGCGAGACGGTTGATCGGCGACGAGCCGTTTGCCGTGGTGTTGCCCGATGACGTGATTGCCGCCGAAAAGCCCTGTCTGCAGCAGATGGTCGAGGCGTACGAACAGACCGGCGGCAATATGGTTGCCGCGATGGAAGTGCCGGCGGACCGCACCAGCAGCTATGGTATTCTGGATGTGGCCGAGGATATGGGCTCGATCCTCCAAGTCAAAGGCATGGTGGAAAAACCTAAGGTTGACCCGCCATCGAACCTGGCGGTGATCGGGCGATACATCCTGACGCCAAAGGTGTTGATGAACCTGAACCGCATGAAGCAGGGTGCTGGCGGCGAAATTCAGTTGACCGACGCGATTGCCGAAGAAGCGGTTACGCCGGGCAATGTTTTTGGATTTCGCTTTCGTGGCCAACGTTATGATTGTGGCAGCAAGCCGGGCTTTTTGCAGGCGACGGTGGCGTTCGGTCTGTCGCGCCCCGACCTGCGCGATGAATTCTTGGCATATCTGAACGATATGGTGGCACATCAGAAAGCGGCACAGTAGGCGTTGAGCCGACTTTCCGACGCCACGGACGCTTATAGACTGCGCTGGAAACGGCGCGGTTTTCTATGGCGAGCCTTTCGCAGTCGGAGGCGGCTGACCGCTATTCAGGATCAGACCGCGTCTATTCGACCCAATATGGTTCTGTGTTTCGGGTCGATCCGGAACGAGGCGGCGCGGCTGCCCTATTTCCTTGACCATCACCGCAAGTTGGGCGTGGGACATTTTCTGTTCGTCGACAATGCCAGCGTTGATGGCAGCCCCGACATGCTGTTGTGTGAGGCGGATGTCTCGTTGTGGTCGACGCCGGACAGTTACAAGGCGTCACGTTTTGGCCTGGATTGGGTCAACTGGCTTTTGCGGCGGTATGGGACAGGGCATTGGTGCCTGACGCTGGATGCCGACGAAGTGCTGATTTATCCGCACTGGCAGGATCGCAACCTGACGGATCTGACACGTTGGCTGGACATGCAGCAGGCCAAGGCGATGGCCTGCATGATGCTGGAACTTTATCCCAAGGGGCCGTTGTCGCAGGCGGTGCATCTGGCAGGCCAAGACCCGGTCGAGGCTTTGCCTTGGTTTGACGCCCACGGATATGACCGGACGCGGGGGGACCGGTTCGGCCATGTCTCGATCCGCGGCGGGGTGCGGCGGCGGGTGTTCTTTGCGGATCGGCCGGACCACGCCCCGCATTTGCACAAGACGCCGCTGATCCGCTGGAAATCCAGCTATGCCTATCTCAGTTCGACCCATATCGCCCTGCCGCGCAATTTGAATGGCGGGTTCGGCCGGCCGGATCTGCCGACGGGCGTTCTGCTGCACACAAAGTTTCTGCCGAATATCCTCGACAAATCGAGAGAAGAAAAGCAGCGGGGCGAGCATTTCACCCATGCCGACCGCTATGACCGCTACTATGACAGCATCATCGCCGACCCTGATCTATGGTACGACGGGTCGGTCCGGTATCAGGGCTGGCAGCAGTTGGAGGCTTTGGGCCTGATGTCGCGGGGCGGTTGGGGGTAAGCTGCGGACTGTGGGCAAATTCGGCTGGATTGTTTACATATTGCGAGGCAATCACTAGAATACACCCGGGCTTGTGCACGAAATAGACACAATTTTGCCGTTAAAACGCGCATGATCGCATTCATCAAGGTTTTGTCAGGGTTTGGCGACTATTTGATAAATCGACATGCAGTCTAGACGGTTACGGGGGCGGGGTTGAGCGTTATTGGGGCAATCAGACTGCGTGCGCGGCGACGGCGCGCCCATCTGAGCGCTTTTTTGCACCGGCGCGAGCTGTCAGTCGTCAACAACCGGACTGCAAAAATCAAGCCTTCTGCGATCATCGCGCTGTCCACGGTGCGGAATGAACGGATACGGCTGCCGTACTTTCTGCGCTATTACCGCGATCTGGGCGTGGACCATTTTCTGTTCGTCGACAATGACAGCGACGACGGCACGCGGGAATATCTGGCCGCTCAAACAGACGTGTCGATCTGGACGACAAAGGCCAGCTATAAGGAATCGGCCTTTGGTGTGCATTGGCTGACCCATTTGCAGCGGCGGTATTGCCATCGGCATTGGTGCCTGACGGTGGATGTGGACGAGTTTCTGGTCTATCCGTTTTGCGAAACCCGGCCGCTGCGGGCGCTGACCGATTGGTTGGATGCCAGTGCGGTGCGGTCATTCTCGGCCATGTTGCTGGACATGTACCCCAAGGGACCGATTCAGGCGCGACCCTATGTCGAGGGGCAGAACCCGTTTGACATCGCGCAGTGGTTCGACAGCGGTAACTACACCTTAAAGCGCAACAACTGGAACGGCAATCTGTGGATACAGGGCGGGCCACGGGCGCGGGCATTCTTTGCCGACGATCCCTATGCGGCCCCTGCGTTGAACAAGATCCCGCTGGTCAACTGGGACCGGTCCTATGCCTATGTCAGTTCGACTCATATGCTGTTGCCGCGCGGCCTTAACCTGGTGTTTGACGACAAGGGCGGCGAAAAACCGTCCGGCTGCCTTTTGCATGCGAAATTTCTGGATACATTCGCCACCAAAGCTGCGGAGGAGATGACCCGTGGCCAGCACTATGCCGACAGTCAGGAATACATCGCCTATCAACAGGCGCTCGCCAGCCAGCCCGATCTGTGGTGCAAGTTCAGCGAGAAGTATATCAACTGGCGGCAGTTGGAGATTTTGGGGCTGATGTCGAAGGGAAACTGGGCGTGAGCGTTGGCTTCGTCATGCTGTGCCACACGGCGCTGGAGCGTGCTGCCGAAACGGCGCGCCATTGGGCGTCACGGGATTGCCCGGTGGTCATTCATGTCGACAAACGGGTCGGGCGGGCGGATTATGACACGCTGGCCTCGGCCCTGTCGGACCTGACCAATATCCGGTTTTCGTCACGTTATCCCTGCGAATGGGGCACGTGGGGGATTTTGGCGGCCACGCAAGCCGCCTCGACCGTCATGTTGCGCGATTTTGCCGATGTTCGCCATGTGTTTTTGGCCTCGGGATCGTGTCTGCCCTTGCGGCCGGTTGCCGATCTGAAGGCGTACCTTGCCAGCCGTCCGCGTGTCGATTTCATAGAAAGCGTCACGACCGGGGATGTGGGTTGGACGGTGGGCGGTCTGGATACCGAACGGTTCACGCTGCGGTTTCCGTTCAGTTGGCGAAAACATCGGCGTCTGTTCGACGGCTATGTCAAACTGCAGCGGCGGGTGAGGTTCAAACGCCGCGTGCCCGCCGGATTGGTGCCGCATCTGGGCAGCCAGTGGTGGTGTCTGACACGGGCCACCCTGTCGGCCATTCTGGACAGCCCGGACCGGGCCGAGATCGACCGGTACTTCAAGTTGGTCTGGATCCCCGATGAAAGCTATTTCCAGACCTTGGTGCGGCGCTATTCCAGTACCGTGGAAAGCCGTTCGCTGACGCTGTCGAAGTTTGATTTTCAGGGCAAACCGCACATCTTTTACGACGACCATCTGCAACTGCTGCGGCGGTCGGATTGCTTTGTCGCGCGCAAGATCTGGCCCCATGCCGACAAGATCTATCGCAACTTTCTGCATGGCGATGCCGCCAATCAGGCGAGCGCCGAGCCGAACCCCGGCAAGATCGACCGTCTGTTCTCCAAGGCGGTCGAGCGGCGGGTCAAGGGGCGGGCCGGTCTGTACATGCAAAGCCGGATGCCAAGCGCGGACCGCGAGAATGGCCGGACCGCTGCGCCCTATTCGGTTTTCGAGGGTTTTACCGAACTTTTCGAGAACTTTGAGGCGTGGTTGGGTAAGGTTGCGGGCACCCGCGCCCACGGCCATCTGTTTGCGCCGGGCCGCGTCGAATTTGCCGGGGGCGAGACAGTGTTCAGCGGTGCCTTGTCCGACAGCGCCAGGATGCGCGACTATCAACCCAAAAGTTTTCTGACCAATCTGATCTGGAACACGCGGGGCGAGCGGCAGTGTTTTCAGTTCGGGCCGTTAGATCTGCAAGATATCAGTTGGTTCATGGCGGGCGATGCCAATGCGCAAATCTCGGTCATTTCGGGGGCTTGGATCATCCCGCTGTTTCATTCCAACCAGAACTTCGGCGATATCCGGCGCGAGGCGGCGCGCCTGCAAAAGGTCGAGGCGGATCATCTGAACATCCTCAGCAGCCAGTGGACCAAGGCGCGCGTCCGAATCTGGACACTGGCCGAGTTCGTGGAAAACCCGATGGAACCCTTGCAAAGCATCATTGACGAGATCAGCCCCCGAAGCTTGCGACGTTTGACCGAGGCACCGCGTCTGGCCGACCTGAAGGGTTTCGGCCAGTTCCTGCAAAACCTGCGCAATCAGGGGATGCAGCCCATGCTGATGGGCGATTTTCCGACGGGTGAAGACCCCTATCCGGCGGCGTCACGGCGTGGCCGCCCCTATCTGGTGAAGTGAGTAATGGCAAAGCCGCGGTTTCAGTCCTTTGTCGTGTTTGCCGAGATGCGCACCGGGTCGAATTTTCTGGAAAGCAATCTGAACGCCATTGCCGGGGTGACCTGTCATGGTGAGGCGTTCAATCCGTATTTTCTGGGTGGCGATGGCAAAACCGAGTTGCTGGGCGTGACGCTGGACCAACGCAATGCCAACCCCGCGATGCTGCTGCGGGTGATGCGGGACAAGACGGTCGGGATCGGTGGGTTTCGCTATTTCCACGACCACGACCCAAGGGTTTTTGATCTGGTGGTGGATGATGTGGGCGTGGCGAAGATCGTCCTGACGCGCAACCAACTGGAATGCTATATCAGCTGGAAGATCGCGCAGGAAAGCGACCAGTGGTGGCTGGCCAACACCAAGCATCTGAAAACCGTGCGCCCGACGTTTGAGCTGGACGAGTTCAAGGCGCGTGTCGATGAATTGCAGGCGTTTCAACTGCGGCTGTTGAACCGCCTTCAGGTGACAGGGCAGACGGCCTATTACATCGATTACGATGATATCCTGGATCTGAAGGTCATCAACGGGCTGGCGGCGTTTCTGGGGGCAGAGGCGCAGCTGGACGATCTGGTGTTCAAGTTCAAGAAACAGAACCCTGAACCGATCGCCGAAAAGGTCGCCAACCCTGAGGTGATGGCCGCAGGATTGGCGCGCCTGGATTGGTTCAACATGAACCACAGCCCGAATTTTGAACCCAGGCGTCCGGGGTCGGTCGGCAGCTATGTCGCGAGCGACACGGTGGGGCTGCTGTTTCAGCCGGTGAGATCGGGGCCGGAACAGCGGATCAGAAAGTGGTTGCAGGCCTATGGTGGGCTGATCACCAGCTTTGACCGGCAAAGCTTGCGCAAATGGCGCGAGTTGCATCCGGGGCAGCGCAGTTTCACGGTGCTGCGGCATCCGCTCGCGCGGGCCCATGCGGCGTGGTGCGACTTTCTGGAAAAAGAATGGATGCCGGAACTGCGGCCGTATCTGAAGCGGGTTCACCGGTACGAACTGCCGCCCAAGGCGCAAAAGGGGTTTCAGACGGCAGACGAACACCGCGCGGGGTTTCTGGTGTTTCTGGAACTGATCAAGCACATCCATGCCGGGCGCACCGAGTTGCGCACACCGCCGCAACTGGCGACGCAACTGGCGACGGTCAGCGGTTTCGCCAGCGTGCAGGCGCCGGATCTTGTGCTGCGCGAGGATCGGCTGGCCGAGGGGTTGGCGTTTCTTTGTGCTGATTCCGGGATTGAGTTGCTGCAACTTCCGCAGGCCACTGAGGTCTAT
>JBBQGU010000187.1:0-7788 GCA_038323315.1 Rhodobacterales bacterium
ATGAGGTGCGGCTTGCCTCGGGAGGAGGTGAAGCAAGCCGCGGGTGCGAGCGCTCTCGGGAGGAGGTGAGAGCCTCGGACAACGGTGGCGGTTATCCCGCCGAATGGGTGCAGCTTGCCTCGGGAGGAGGTAAGGCAAGCCGCTGGAACGATGGCCCCGGGAGGGAGGAGTGGGGCCGGTCGAACATCGTTGGTTCTGGATCTGGGTCAGACCGGATCAGGACCGAAGAGAAATGCGGCGATGCCAGGGAGGAGGAGGTGCATCGCCGCTTGGCCAAGGGTCGTCAGGGAGGAGGTTGACGACCACGGCAAAGGTTTATTTCGTGTAGGCCGCCTCACGGGCGATCTGACGGATATTGGCGCGCATCAGACCCAGATCTGCCAGATCGCGGTCCGACAGTACGGCCAGTTCTGCCACGGTTGCGTTGTAGATGCGCCGGCGCTCGACAGCATCCTTGCTGATCTTGAAGAACGCGGCGAACCGGTCAGCGATGCTCACCGACGAGGAGCGTGAATTTACATATGCCATCTTAGCCTCACGTTTTTACATTGGCGCCGCACCGTTACGACTATCGAACCGATCCTGTCGCGCTGTTAGACGTAACATGGGCCAAATGCTGCAACTGCACAACGTATTACGGGGCATTTCTGCTATGCGGTGCGCGCATGGCTTCTCTTCACAAATAAGTTATTAATTTCAGGCTGTTCGATGAATTTTTGAGCATGTCCTCAACGGGCTCTTGCCCTTGGGCGGAAAGCGGAACAGGCTACCGCAGCTTTGAGCAAAGGAAAAACCCATGTCGATCACCCGTGAGGCTGTTCTGGACGCTTTGGCGCGGATTTCCACGCCCGGCGGCGGCACGCTGATCAGCCGGGACTTGATTCGCGCCCTGCTGATCGAGGACGGTGCAGTGCGCTTTGTCATCGAAGCTCCGACGCCCGAAGAGGCGCGGAGCCTGGGGCAAGTGCAGGTGGCGGCGGAAACTGCGGTCAGGGCGCTGCCGGGGGTGACCTCGGTCTCGGCTGTGACAACGGCGCATGGGCCGGCGCCAAAGCCGCCCAGCCTGAAGATCGGCCAACATCCCACGCCCCAGCAGGGCGGGCCGCAGCGGGTGTCGGGCGTCGACCGGATCATCGCGGTCGCCTCGGGCAAGGGCGGGGTGGGCAAGTCGACGGTCGCCTCGAACCTCGCTGTGGCATTGGCGCGGGCGGGGCGCAGGGTGGGCTTGCTGGACGCTGATATATACGGCCCGTCGCAGCCGCGCATGATGGGGGTGTCCAAGCGTCCCGCCTCGCCAGATGGCAAGATCATCGAGCCGTTGCAGGCCCATGGCGTGACAATGATGTCGATCGGCCTGATGCTGAAAGAGGACGAAGCGGTGATCTGGCGCGGGCCGATGATCATGGGGGCATTGCAGCAGTTGTTGGGGCAAGTGGCCTGGGGGCGGCTGGACATTCTGATCATCGACCTGCCGCCGGGTACGGGGGATATCCAGTTGACCCTGTGCCAGCGCACGCATCTGACCGGGGCCCTGGTCGTGTCCACCCCGCAGGACGTGGCGCTATTGGACGCGCGCAAGGCGTTGGACATGTTCGTCAAGCTGAAGACGCCGGTTCTGGGCCTGATCGAGAACATGTCGACCTATATCTGCCCGAACTGCGGCCATGAGGCGCACATCTTTGGCCATGGCGGGGTGGCTGCCGAGGCTGCGCGGCTGGACCTGCCCTTTCTTGGCGAGTTGCCCTTGAACCTGGAAGTGCGGTTGGCGGGCGACAATGGAACCCCGATTGCCGCGACGGACAGCCCTTTGGCCGAGCCCTATTTGCGGCTGGCCGCGCGGTTGATCGCAGGCGGCATGGCATGATCATCCGCGCCTTGACCCCTGCGGACCGTGCCGTTTGGGAGGAGTTGTTCGACCTCTATGCGGCGTTCTACAAGACCAGTGTGGGACCAGAGGCCAAGGCGGAGGTCTGGGCATGGATTTTCGCGGATTTGCCGGAGTTCTGGTGCGATCTGGCTGTGGACGATCAGGGGCAGGTGCAGGGCATCACTCAGTACCAGTTGATGCACCGATCCTTGTCGGGGCAGAAGGTCTGCTATCTGTCCGACCTGTTTGTGCGGCCTGATGTCCGGGGGGGTGGCGTGGGCCGGGCGCTGATCGACCATGTCATCGGGTTTGCCAAGGGCCGGGGGATCACCAATGTCCGCTGGTTGACCCAAGAGTTCAACTATGCCGGACGCCGGTTATATGACAGCTATCGCCCTAGGAGCGATTTCATCTTGTATTCGGTGCCGGTGGAACCGTCGTAAGGGAGTATTTGGGCAAGTATGAAGGCGGATCACCACGCGGCGGGTTGGCGTTTGCGGTAAAAGCCACCAGTGGGACCGTCATCCGGCAGCAGGGCCAGCCAGATCGGGGTGTCGGCGCCCTCTTCCGGAGTCAGGGGGGCGGTGGTGCCGCCCATCCGTGTCGCCACCCAGCCGGGGTCACAGGCGTTGATCTTGACCCCCGGCGGCAGATCGCGGGCCAAAGCGCGGGTCAGGGCGTTCAGCGATGCCTTGGCAACGCCATAGGCGCCCGGACCGCCCAGGCCCTGGGCATGCGATCCCCAGCCCGAAGACAGGTTGACCACGCGGCCCCAGCCGGTTTTTCGCCAGCGCGGGGTGTTCAGGCGGATCAGGTCAAGGGGGGCATGCACCATGACTTCCATCGCGATCGCGAAGTCAGAGCCTTTGTCCAGCAGGGAGGTATGGCCAAGGACACCCGCATTGTTGACCACAATGTCCCAACCGCCCGAGGCGCCAGAGGCGTTGAAATAGCTGTCAGGGTCGGACAGATCGATATGGGCGTGGCGGCAGTTCAGGGCCTGGGCGGTGGTCCGGCCCTCGGCCTCGTTTCGCGCGCCGATGGTGACGGTACAGCCTTTGGCGATCAGGCCCGCCGCGATGGCCCGACCAATGCCGCGATTGCCGCCGGTGACAAGGGCAGTGGGGTGCAGGGGGCGGATGCCCGCAGATTGGCCCATCAGGGGTTTTCGGCCAGATGGGCCGCGATGATGTCGTCAAAGCTGGTGTCGGCCTGAAAGCCGAGGTTCAGGGCGCGGGTGGCGGTAAACTCCAAGGCCCAGCCGGCGACGATCTTTTCGACCGCAGGGTCTGGGTTACGGGTGATCAGCTTCAGGGCGGCCGGGCCTGCGGCACGCTCAAGCGCCGCGAGTTGGTCGGCCACGGTGGCGGTCAGGCCGGGTACGGTGATGGCGCGGTCGGCTCCCAGTGGCCCGGTGTCCATGGTTGCGGCATGGCGGAAAAAGCCTACGGCGGCGCGGGGGCTGGCGAACCAGTGGCGGGTCGTTTCGGGGACGGGCAGGTTGGCGGGTTTGCCGGCCAAAGGCTCGCGCAGGATGTTGGAAAAGAACGAGCTCGCGGCGCGGTTCGGCAGGCCCGGCCGGATGCAGATCGTGGGCAGGCGCAGGGCCACGCCGTCGATCACGCCACGGCGGGAGTAGTCGTTCAGCAGCAGCTCGGATATCGCCTTTTGGGTCCCATACGAGGTCAAGGGGACAGTGTGAAAGTCATCCGGTATGGCATCAGGAAAGGGCCGGCCAAAGACCGCAGCAGAGGAGGCATAGACGATGCGGGGATGGTAGTTGTCCATGTGCCGGATAAGCTCCAGCAGCGCCCGGGTGCTGTCTAGGTTGACGGCATAACCTTTTTCGAAATCCGCCTCCGCCTCGCCCGAGACGATGGCGGCGAGGTGATAGATGGTGGCGGGGCGTGTCGCCAAAAGGCGTTCGGGCGCGTCGGGGGCGGACAGGTTCAGGGTCAGCACCTCGGCCCCCGGCAGGGGATCGGCGGGCACCACATCAGCAAGGATCAGGGGTTCATTGGCAAGGCTCGCGGCGATCTTGCGGCCAATCATGCCTGCAGCGCCGATAATCAGTGTGGTCATGATATCCCCCCGGTTTTGGCGTCAAGATGCAGGATCGGGCGCGGGGCGGCAAGGGGGGTCAACGTCGCTGCGACAGGATGTAGAACAGGCAGGTCAGGGCGATCATCGCGCCCAGCAGGGCCGGCGGGGCGGCATCGTTGCCCAGCCGCAGATACAGATACAGCCCGCCGCCGCCAAAGATCAGCGCGGTCAGAGACAGGAGGAGGCGTTTCAGGCGCGACATGGCGGCGAGATACCCTGAGCCGAGCAGGTCTGGCAACCCGCGACGGGGGCACCGGGTGCGGGATAAGTTTCAGTCAGGATGGGCGATGCGCCGATCCAGGTCAAAGGATGACGCGGTTTCCCCGGATGCGGTCAGGCAGTACAGACCCCGCGATACCCGTTCGAACCAACCATAATGGTTGTCGCGCAGGATCGTCGCGGCGCGGGTTACGCCGGTATCGCGGGCGATCTGGGCGGGTTTGCCGGGGCCATGGGTCGCCAGATGGGCAGCGCAGCGCAGGGCGTCCTGGCGGTAGGCGGTCATCTGCTTGACGCGGTTCGTGCCGCCGAGATTGGGGTCGCCTTGTCGGCGGTCGAACTCGCGCAGCAGGCGGGCAGATTTCGCGGTGTTCTTGCGGGGGGTGTAGGGGGCGGGGTCGAGATGGGCCTGAACCTCGCCTGATGTCACCGCCAGCAGACCGAGGCCGAGCCGGCGGCAGAGGCGGATCAGGTCTTTGTAGCGCAGGGTCCAGCCTTTGGGGGGGACAGGGACGGCAAGGTAGACGTGGTCAAACAGGGTCTGCCGTTCCACGCCTTGCAAGATCAGGGTCAGCGAGAAGCTGGTTTTCAACTCGACCACGACGGGCGGTTCCTGTCCGCGACGGGCGAGGAGGTCGAGATGGCCGATCTCGGATTTGACCTCGTAGCCCTGGGATTCGAGGTAAGTTTTGATGGGGTTGTAGAGGTCGGATTCTTTGATGGGCATGAGGGGGTGTCAGGGTCCGGGAGGGGGCTCCCACATGTGGGAGGGGTGTCAAGATATGGATATTTTGGGAGTTTTTGTTGTCTGAGTATTTGGGAGTGGGGTGAGGGGGCGAGGACTGCTTTGAGGCCGGGGAGGGCTGGGGAGGTCGGGAGGTCGGTTTGCAGTAAGTCCAGGTAGTTGCGGATGCAGGATTGGGTATTGAGATGAGTGTCGCCGAGTGTGCTGCGACAGATCGCAAGTGCCTGGTTGTAAAGCGCCTCGGCCTCGGGGAAGCGGCGCTGAGCCTGAAAAGCCAGCGCGAGGTTGTTGAGGTGGGTGGCGTAGTGCGGATGCCAATTGCCAATCGTGGCGCGGTCGATGTCCAGTGATTGCAGAAAAAGCGCCTCGGCCTCAGGAAAGCGTTCCTGAGCCTGCAGATTCAGCGCGTGCTCGTTCAGCGCGGTGGCGCGTTGTTCTTTGGTGCCGTTTGCCTTTGACCAAGACAGAAGTTGCTCGCCAAATTGGTTCGCTTGTTGCAAATCGCCTAAGCGCCAAGCGAATCCGCGGGATTGGCACCGTTTGCAGCAACTCATGTCACCGCGCAAAGCGCGTCGCGCAACGGGCGGCGCGGCAGCAGTTCCAGCGCGCCGCCATCGGTGCTGTTGATCAGTTCGCGGCCGTCGGCCTCGTAGACCTGTCGCGCGAGGGTGTACGTCCGGCCCATGTGATCGGTATCTGCGGCCTGCCAGAGCCTGTCGCGAAAATATCCCGGCAGGAAATGGTTCAGATCTTCGCCGTCCTGCCGCAGAACTGCGCCCTCGGCAATTCCTGCGGGCTGCTGAAAGCTGTGGTCCACGCCGATCATCACGACGCGCCGGTATCCGGCGTGAAAAAGTATCTGCAGCCAGAAATAGGTCACCGTCGCGTGCCACGCAACCTGCCGGTCCAGCGCCGAGGAAAAGAACAACGGGCCGCCGACCGCATTCAGCCACACCGTGCGGGGCGAATCGGCCAGTTCATGCCCCAGCCAGACCGGATGAAACCGCCACAGGTCGGAAAGCCCGAACAGCGCGGGTTCTTGTGTGGCGACCAGACGATTGGTGACGGCAACACCACGCGCGGCCATCCGCCACCCCGGATCGCGCAGCGCGTAGTTCGACAGGAATACGTCGGTGCCGTGCACGATCGCGGGATCGACATTGCGCAGCGAGGGGCCGTTGCCGACCAGCACCGCAATCTCGCCCCGCCGAAGGGCGGAGAACGCGGCCATGCGCTCGCGGCCGGCCGCAAGCCGGTCCGTCACCCATGCGGCATCAAAGCCCCAGGCCCGCCCGGTCTCGTCGATCACCGGATAGGTGCCTGCGGACCGGTTCAGAAAGTCGTCGGGATTGTTCTGAAGTTGCGCAAGCAACGCGTTCGCCTCGGATTGCGCCAGCGGTGCAGCGGGCAAATGATCAAGACCATGCAGTGCCGCCCAGGCAAGCACGTTCGCGGCGGCGCCATCGCCAATGCGGGACGCCCGGCCAATCGCGCCTTGAGCTGTTGCGCCCCCGTTGAAAAGGCTGATCAGTTTGCGGGCGCGTGCCGTAATCCGGTCCGGACCGCCGAAACCGATCGACGCAAGGGCAAATATCTCATCCAATGTCGCAAAGCCCCGGGCAGCATGTCCATTGCGGCACAGATCGTAGGCGGGCGAAATGATCAAACCATCCGGCAACGCGTCCAGCGGAGCATCGGACAGTTCTGGAAAAGGCCCTGACAGGTTTGCCATCGCAAGACTTTTGTGCGTTCGCGGCGACGATGGCAAGTAGACTTTCGCCCGGATCAGCCCCACAAGGAAGGCTGATCAAGCAACTGTCGGCCCCAGCCCGACAAGATATGTGCCGGTTCAGGGTCATATGATAGGCCGCTATTGCCAGATGCTGTCCGGAGACGACCATGAATGATTTGCCCGCATCAGCCGACCTGGACGGACCACCTTGCGACCTTGCGTTTGTATCGAACGTGGACAGTGCATTGGCGCAGGCGGTGGTTGCACAGTTGGCGGCGATTTACCCTGATCATACGCTGCGCCATTACAACAGCATAGAATTGGCGGCGACGGGGTCAAAGGCGCGGATTGTGCTGGCAATGCTGCCGCCCCTTGAGGATGTCGCACGCCGACTGGCTGCCGGGGCCGAGGCTGATATCGCCGTGACGGGGTGGCTCGATGAGACGGAGCCGCTTTTGGCGGCCAGCCGGCGCTATCGGCGGCGGTTGTGGTGTGTCGATGCGCGGTCCATGGCGGCGGGATTGCCGGACGCGCTCGCCTTGCCGGATGCTGTCGCGGGGGCGGTCGCGCAGATAAAGGCATTTCCCCTGCCGCCGTCCATCACGCTGGTCATCGCAGAATTGCTGATTGCGCATCATCCTGCGGCGGCGCGGCTGGCGATGGAGATATCGGCAATGGTGCGCGGGCCAAAGGGCGTGGCGGTGAACCCCGATCTGTTGGCACAGGCGCAGACCGACGTCATGGCGATGCGCAGGGTGGATGCGGCACAGCAGGCGGAACTGCACCTGCTGCGCGACAACCTGACGCTGCAGACCGACCGGGCCGAGGCCGAGGCGCTGCTGCGGGCCGAGCGCGAAACCGAGGTTGCCCGGCTGGGCGCAGAGGTCGAAACGGCGCGCATCACGGCATCGGATCAGCATCAGGAACTGCACCTGCTGCGCGACAACCTGACGCTGCAAGTTGACCGGGCCAAGGCCGAGACGCTGCTGCGGGCCGAGCGCGAGGCCGAGGTGGCGCGGCTGACATCGGAGTCTCAAGCCGCGCGCACCGCTGTTTCGGAGGTGCAGGAGGAGTTGCGCCTTTTGCGCGACAACCTTCTGTTGCAGGTGGATCAGGCCGAGG
>JBBQGU010000188.1:0-7783 GCA_038323315.1 Rhodobacterales bacterium
CCGCTTCGGCCCCTGTGACACGGGGTTTTTGTGACACAAGCCCGTCAATTGCCCCCTCGCGCAGCGCCTGTGCCAAAGCGGGCGAGGCGTCCAGCCCGACAAGTGCCACGCTTTCCGTCGCCCCAGCCTGACGAAGCGCGGCAACCGCACCCTGCGCGGTGATCAGATTGACGGCAAAGATGCCCGCAAGATCCGGGTGTGCCTGCAATGTTGCCGAAACGATTGCAGCGGCCTTGTTCTGGTCGTTGTCGGTGAACTGGCTGCCCAGATATTCGAACTGGGACTGGTTGGACATGATCCCCTCGAATCCGGCGGTGCGCTGGTCGGTGGATGAGATGCCCGGCTTGACGCCGACGACCAGAATTTTTCCGCCCTTTGGCAACAACTCGATCAGACGGTTGGCGGCGATAACTCCGCCCGAGGCTTGATCGGCAGCCAGGAAAGTAAAGGCGATGTCCTGCTCGATATAGTCGCCAATGGTCATCACCGGAATACCGGCATCAATCGCCGCCTGGATTGGCCCGATCATCGCACGCGCATCGGTCGGGTCGATGATGATCGCGTCAGGTTTGGTCTGGATCACGGCCTGCAGAACCGGCGTCTGCTTGGCCGGGTCCCATTCTGCGGCACCGTTCACCGTGACCTCGACGCCAAGCTTCTTGCCCGCCTCAAGCACGCCGCATTCCTGCGAGGTGTAGTATTCATCGCCGGTATATCCTTTGACATAGGCAATGGTCCGCGCCTGTGCCGTCCCTGCCACAAGCGCCAGAGCACTCACGGCCAAAAGCATGTGCGTTGTCTTCAACATCGGTTTCTCCCCCTGCAATGGTTTGACATATCGATCAGGTAAAGATCGCTACCCCGAGGACGACGGCCCTCTTGCATGGTAGTATTGTAGAGTGTTAGATTGTGTCAAGTGGGCTGGTGTCCTGGCCTTGGACGACGCATCAGGGGTCGGAGCAACGCATGAACCAGGGACCAAAGCGCCTTTCAGGCAAGACGATCATCGTCACCGGCGGTGCGCAGGGGATTGGTGCTGCCGTCGCCGCCGAGGTTGCGGTTCAGGGTGGGCGCGTGATCCTGGCCGATATCGATGATGCCGGCGCACAAAAAACCTGTGACCGGATCATAAGCGACGGGGGCCTTGCAGAGCTGGCATTGCTGGATGTTCGAGACGAAGCCGCCTTCGCAGCCCTTGCCAATCGGATCGTGGCGCAATTCGGTCGGATCGATGGCCTTGTGAACAATGCAGGCATCAACGTGAAGTACGAACCCCTCGATATGCCGTCCGGCGAATGGGATCGCTGCCTGGACGTTAACCTGAAAGGCGCATGGAACGGCTGTCGCGCCGCGTTGCCATCGATGATCGCGCAGAAGTCAGGTTCGATCATCAACATGGCATCGGTTCACGGTCACCAGATCATTCCCGCCAGCTTTCCGTACCCGGTTTCCAAAGCAGGCCTTCTGGGCATGACCCGGGCTTTGGGGGTGGAGTATGCTGCAAGCGGCGTCCGGGTAAACTCCATCTCACCCGGCTATGTCGAAACGCATCTTGTCGCGGCGTGGCTGGCTTCGGTCCCGGATCCTGCCGCAACCCGCGCCGCAGCCGAGGCGCTGATCCCGGCCCGCCGCTTTGCCCACGCCGGGGAAGTGGCCATGGTTGCCGTGTTCCTGCTGTCGGACGAGGCCCCCTACATTACCGCGACCGACATCGCCATCGACGGCGGCCGCATGGCGCTTTTCCACAACTGAAAGACTGGCGCGTTCGCAAGGGCCGGACGTCAAAAGGCAGCACCCTTTGCGTGCACGGCGATCAGGGCCCGGGTGGATTCGCCGATCAGCAGCTTTGGCGCAAGAATCACGTCCTCGAACGGCGTTGGCGCAGAACTGCCCGTGGCGATACGCTTCAGCAGCAGGCGCGTGGCCATGCGCGCGATATCTTCGACCGGTTGGATGGCCACGGTGATCCGGGGCCGGATGACTGCGGCCCAGGGGACATCGTCGATCCCGGCCAAGGATACCTCATCCGGGCAGGCGATGCACAGCTCATTGCAGGCCTGCAACGCCCCCAAAGCCATCAGGTTGCTGGCCGCAAGAATGGCCGAAGGCCTGTTTGCCCCCATGGTCATAAGCCGCATCGTCGCCTCATATCCATGTTCGGCAGAATAGATGCCTTCCATCAGCAGGCCCGGGTCGACCGGTATCTGTGACGCGGTCATCGTGTCGATGAAGCCTTGTTTGCGCTGTTGGGCGGTAAAAAGTCCCGGCGTGCCGCCGATAAACGCGATGCGTTTATGGCCCAACCGGATCAGATGCTCGGTCAGCATGGCGCTGGCCAGGTGATTGTCGGTGCCGACAAAGTCGCTTTGGATGTCTGCCAGCTTCTGGTCGAACAGCACAAACGGCATGTTCAGGGCCGAGATGTGGTCCATGGCTTCCTGCACCGGACAGGCGGGCGACAGAATGATGCCGGAGACCAATTGTCCGCTCAGATGCGCCAGAATTGCCTTTTCATTCGCCAAGCGTCCGGCGGTGTCGGAAACGATGACAAGGTAATCGGCCTCCATCGCGCAGCGTTCGACCTCGATCAGGAATTTGCCAAAGAACGGGTTGGTGATATCGGCGACGACCACGCCGATCAGTTTTGACCGGCCGCGCTTCAGGCTTTGGGCAATCGGGTTTGCCGTATAGCCCACGACCTGCGCCGCATCGGTGACCTTGCGCCTTGTGTCGGGGCTGACCCGATCCGGATAGTTCAATGTCAAGGACACGGTCGATATCGAAACTTTAGCCAACTGCGCCACGTCGCGGATGGTAGACATGACCTGTCGAACCCTTTCGCTGTGTTCGGGGAAATCCGGCTCCACACCAACTGCTTTCGGCGACGACTGTCAATTGCTGCCGAGACTGGGTCAGCGTATTTGACCAATAATCATTGGCGACTTTGGCCACTCGCTCAACTGGCATGTTAGTTTTGTCTTGACAGATTGACCCGCTGCATGTGTGATTGCCCTATCGAAACGGTTCGAGAAAGGTGAAAGATCAACAGCTTTCGCCATGGTGCCAAATTCGAAACCAGCCCGCGGTCACCAGAGGAGCGGGCCGCAGAAAGCACTCAGATCCACAAGTTTTCAGGGAGGAAGACATGAAGGGTTATTCAACGAAGGGCCGGACCGGCCCACTGACAAGGCACGTGATCGGGGCGGCCTTTGGCTTGGCGGTGGCACTGGGCGTAGGGATTCCGCAGGTTGCCAATGCCCAAGAGGACGTGACGATCCGGATGTGGGCGCTGACCAACCCCAATTATCCGGAATTCATCGCCCAGGCCGCCGAGGCCTTCAAGACAACGCATCCGAACGTCACCATCGACTTTCAGGAAACCCCGAATGAAGCCTACAAGACCGCCATTCAGGTGGCCTTGGTCGGTTCAGATCCGCCGGATGTCTTTTTTAACTGGGCGGGCGAAGATTCGGTCCGTTTGGTCCGGGACGGTCTGGTTCTTGACATTTCGGACCTCGCCAAAAAGCCCGGGCAGTTCGGCACCGCATTGGCGCAAAGCTGGTTGGATACGTTCAGCGTCGATGGCCGCATCTATGGCGCCCCGACGGATGCCGTGACCAAATATTTCTACTATGACAATGCCTTCTTTACCGAAAACAAACTGTCGGTCCCCAAAACCTTCAACGAATTGCTGGGCCTGTGCACCGCCATTCGTGCCATCGACCCCGACATCGTGCCAATACCGCTTGGCAACTCGGAACGCTGGAAGATGAACCACTACATCACTATCCTGAACGAGCGGGTGATGGGCAATGATGTGCTGCGCGCCGACTATAGCCTGAAGGCACCCGATGATCAGCTTTTCACCAATGCAGGCTATGTGGCGGCCTGGGGCAAAGTGCTTGAACTGCAAAAGGCCGGCTGTTTCCAGGACGCACCGAACGCTACCTCCCCAGAAGTCTCGCGGACGATGTTTTCGTCACAGATTTCGCCGATGATCTTCTGCGGATCGTGGTGCATGAGCATATTTGACGGCGAAGGTTATACCGATTATTCGCTGTTCCGCTTTCCGCCCGTCGACGGCGGTGCCAGCGACGGCGATTCGAACATGGTGGTTCCGCAGGGCCTGCAGGTCGCCGCAGCAACCAAGCATCCGACCGAAGCTGTCGAGTGGATCAGCTTTTTGACCTCACCCGAACAATCGGCCAAGTTTGCGGAAATGCGCGGCGCACTGCCGTCTGATCCGTCGATGCTGAGTGGCCTGCAAAACGCAACCGCGCAGTTCAAATGGGTGGCCGCCGACATGGCGTCGCTTGCCGTGCAGTACAATGTGATTGACGTAGAAGTCGAGGCTTCGGTGGCGAACGCCTATCTGGATGCCGGGGTGGAAATCCTGAACGGCACGATGACGCCGGAACAGGCGATGGCGTCGATTCGCACGGCCGCCCTTGCGGCCAAAGCCAAGATGAAGTGACCGCATAGGTTGCGAGGACCCGGCGGACCTTATCCCCGCCGGGTCAATTTCCTTAGTTAAAAAGTGAAGCGCGCCATGCCCGATGCCACGGTCACCCCGGCCCCGGCCATCACCAAGCCTGCCAAGATCAGCGTCAACCGGCCCCAGTATTCGGCCCGGTTAAGCGCTGCGATCCTGCTGGCACCCGCACTTGGCCTTTGTGCGGTATTCATCTTCATCCCGGCCATTCTGGCGATTGCAGGGTCATTCTTTACCTTCGGCATCACCTCGCGCGCCTGGGAGCCTGCCGGAGTTTCCAACTATGCCAGGATCCTTGCCGACCCGATCTTCTGGACGGCCCTGCGCAACAACCTGATCATCGTGGTGGGGTCCGTCGTGTTTCAGGTGGGGATCGGTACGATATTGGCGGCGATACTGGACCGGGGCCTGCCGCGCGCCAGCACCGTGTTCCGCACCATCATTTTTGCACCCATGGTCGTGTCGGCGGTCGCTGTCGCGCTGATCTGGCAGGTCATTCTTGACCCCAATGTCGGCGCGTTGAATGCCATCATCAAATCCGTCGGCCTGACCCCGCCGCAGCTTGGCTGGCTGGGCGATCCGACGATCTCGATCTGGGTCGTGCTGATGATCGCCTGCTGGCAATACACCGGCTTCATGATGGTCTTGATCCTGGCCGGGCTGCAAGGCATCCCCAAGGAGTTGTACGAGGCGGCATCCCTCGACGGCGCGCGCGGCCTGAAAGCATTCCGCCACATCACTCTGCCGTCGATCCGCAACGTGCTGATCGTGGCCATGCTGATCACCACCATCGGCGGGTTCAAGGTGTTCGACCTGATCTATGCGACCACCCAAGGCGGGCCGGCCAATGCGACGCAAGTGCTGGGAACGTACATTTATCTTCAGGCCTTCAACCTTGGCAACATGGGCTATGCCAACGCAATTTCGGTCGTACTGCTGACCATTGCGGTCATGCTGGGCTGGCTTCAGCTCAAATCCTCGCGGCGGGCCTGAGCCATGACCCATTTCAGCCGCGCAAAAGTGTTCATGTACGGGTTTGTCAGCCTGTGGAGCCTGTTCGTCATGCTGCCCTTGCTGTGGATGGTGCTGGCCAGCTTCAAGACCAAACGCGAGTTGTTCATGGACCCGCTGGGCCTGCCCGGGAAATGGACGTTCGGCGCCTTTGAACGGGCCTGGGGTGTCGGGATGGGCGGGTTCTTGCTGAACTCGGCCATCGTCACGGCGGCATCGGTGGCGCTGATCGTCGTGGTCAGCGGGATGGCCGCCTATGTGCTGGCGCGGTCCGACAGCCGGTGGCTGCGGCTGATCTATCTGTTGATCGTTGCGGGGTTCGCGGTGCCCGTGCAGGCGGTGCTGGTGCCATTGTATCAGATGATCTCGGCAGCAGGCATGCTCAACTCGCTGGGCGCCATCGTGCTGCCTTATGCGGCCTATGGCGTGCCGTTCACCACGGTGCTGTTCTACGCCTTTTTTCTGGATTTCCCCCGCGAGTTGGAAGAGGCGGCCCGGCTGGACGGCTGTTCGCGCATCCGGACATTCTTTTCCGTAATCCTGCCGCTATCGGGCCCGGCGGTCGCCTCGGCGGCGATCTTTCAGGCGGTGTTCATCTGGAACGAATTCGTTCTGGCCCTGCTGATGCTGAACAACCCCAGCACCAAGACCCTGCCGGTGGGCATCATTGCCCTTGGCGGTGAGTTCACCTCGGACTGGCCCGCGATCATGGCTGGCCTGTGTATCGCCATCCTGCCGATCTTGCTGATCTTTGTGCTGGCACAGAAATACTTCGTCCGGTCGCTGGCCGGATTGGGCAAATAGGAACCGTACATGGCCGCATTGGACATCAATAATCTGGTCAAGGATTATGGCGCTTACCGCGCAATCAAAGACGTGTCGTTTTCCGTCGGCGCGGGCGAGTTTGTCGTCATGGTCGGACCCTCCGGCTGCGGCAAATCCACCCTGCTGCGCTGCATCGCCGGGCTGGAAAGCGTGACCTCGGGTTCCATCGTGATCAGTGGCCGCGACATAACCCTCGACGAGCCGTCCGACCGGGGCGTGGCAATGGTGTTTCAGAACTATGCCCTGTATCCGCATATGACGGTGCGGCAGAACATGGGCTTTGCCTTGCGCATCGCGGGACAGCCGCAGGCGGTAATTGATGCCGCCGTGACCCGCGCCGCGAGGATCCTGCGGATCGAGGCGCAGTTGGACAAAAAGCCCAAGGCCCTGTCTGGCGGCCAGAAACAGCGCGTGGCCATCGGCCGGGCCATCACCCGCGCGCCGGACGTGTTCCTGTTCGACGAACCGCTGTCCAACCTCGATGCCGCCCTTCGCAGCCAGATGCGCGTTGAGCTTGGCCGGCTGCATGCCGAACTGGGCGCTACCATGGTCTATGTCACCCATGATCAGACCGAAGCCATGACCATGGCCAGCCGCATCGTCGTGTTGAATGATGGCATCATCGAACAGGTCGGCCCGCCGCTGGATCTGTACAATTACCCGGTCAACCGCTTTGTGGCCGGGTTTTTAGGGTCGCCCCGGATGAATTTTGTGCAGGCTAAGGTTTCCGGGCTGACCGAGGCCGGGGTGCAACTGACGGCAAGCGGACTGGACGGAAATCTGTCGGTCTCGGTTGCTGACGCCCCGCTCAAAGTTGGCGACCTGGTGACGGTTGGTATTCGGCCCGAAGCATTCCGCGATGACCCGACAGATGGCTGGATTTTGAACGGCGCGATCGCCGTGATCGAAAGTCTTGGGCGCGAAACGCTGCTGTATCTGGACGGTGGCCCCCTGCGCGCCTTCGACAGTGAAAGCCACGAAGGGTATTTCGCGGTCCACCGCACCCGCCAGATCACCGCCCGCCACAGCGACAAATTGCGCGTCGGGATCGACCCGGACGCGGTCTATCTTTTCGACCAGTTTGATCGGGCCATTGCATGGCCCAACGCCCATACAACCAACCAGAAATGAGCCAGTCCATGCGCTATCGCCAGATCCACCTCGACTTTCATACCAACGGCCGCATCCCCGGCATCGGATCGCGCTTTGACGCCAGGGCCTTTGGCGATGCGTTCAAGTCCGCCCATGTGGACTCGGTCACCGTGTTCTCCAAATGCCATCACGGCTACAGCTATCACCCGACCGACGTGGGCAAGATGCATCCGGGGTTGGAGTTTGACCTGCTGCGCGGCCAGATCGATGCCCTGCACGCCGTCGGGATCAATGCGCCGATCTATACCACCGCGACATGGGACGAGCTTGCCGCCTTCAACCACCCCGAATGGCGCACGGTCA
>JBBQGU010000189.1:0-7782 GCA_038323315.1 Rhodobacterales bacterium
GGCCCCGGCAAAAACCACTTCGGTGACACCTTGGTCCTGCAAGGCGCGCAAGGACGGGATCAGACGTTCCAACCGCAGAGGCAAATCGGCACCGGGGAAATCACCCAAGGCGCAGATGAAAGGCCGTACTGGCAGGGCCGCCAGCACCGCAGCAGGCAAGGCCCCTGCCCCTGCGATGAGGGCCAAGGTCATCTGGAGGCCAACGTCATTTCGGCGTCAAGAAGCTGCGGTCCGAGGCGGCCAGAATAAAGGCCGTCATCTCGGCGACTTCGGCGCTGGCGGGGTCGGCGTCCAACAGGCGCGCCCGGTCCAGAAACGATCCCTCGCCATGCGCCAGGGCGTCATAGGCATGCCGCAGGGCGGTGATGGCAGCGCGGTCAAGGCCCCGGCGCTTGAGCCCGATCAGGTTCAGGCCGTCCAACTCGCCACGCGGGCCTTGGACAAGGCCGTAGGGGATGACGTCATTGGTGACCATGGTGACCGCACCGATGATCGCGCCCTTGCCGATGCGGACCCATTGGTGGATGCCGGACAACCCGCCGATGATGACATCGTCGCCGATCTGGCAGTGCCCCGCGATGGCAGAGCCATTGGCCACCACCACCCGGCTGCCCACGACGCTGTCATGACCGACATGCGACCCCGCCATGAACAGGTTGTCGTCGCCGACCTGCGTGACGCCGCCGCCGCCTGCGGTGCCAAGGTTCAGCGTCGCCCCCTCGCGGATGCGGTTACGGGCGCCGATGAGCAGACGGGTGCGCTCGCCGTTGTATTTCAGGTCCTGCGGAATTTCGCCGACTGTGGCATGGGGAAAGATCACCGAACCTGCACCGACCTCGGTCCAGCCGGTGACCACGGCATGGGATATGACCGTGACGCCGTCGCCCAGGGACACCTCGGGGCCGATCACGCAAAACGGCCCGATGGTCACGCCGGGGCCAAGCCGGGCGGCAGGGTCCACAACCGAAGACGGGTGGATCGTCACGGTCATTTTGGCAGATCGAACATGGCGGTAAAGGTGGCTTCGGTCGCAAGATCGCCGTCCACCGTGGCGCGGCCTTCGAACTTCCACACCCGCCCACCACTGCGCAACGCCCTGACATGCAGTTCCAGCACATCGCCCGGCACCACCTTGCGGCGGAATTTCACGCCGTCCACGCCCATGAAGAACACCTTGGCCTGCTTGTCCACCAGATCCATCGACATGCCGACCAGCACGCCCGAGGTCTGCGCCATCGCCTCGATGATCATCACGCCGGGCATGATCGGCAGGTCGGGAAAATGGCCCTGAAAATGCGGTTCGGTGTTGGTCACGCATTTGATGCCGATACAGCTGACATTCGGGACGATGTCGCGCACCTTGTCGATCAGCAGAAAGGGATAGCGGTGCGGGATGATCCGCTTGATCAGGGCTAGGTCCGCCTCACGACTGGTGGTGGTATCGGCCATGCTCGCTCCTTGGGCTGCGACGGCATGCTTTGTGCGGGGCCGTAGGCTTGATTAACAAGTTAGGCGGGGTGAGACAAGGTTTTGGCGGGAGAACCGACACAGCAGCCCTGAACTGAAGCGGCGCGGAAACATCTTTGTGCGCCCGCAGGCTGGCTACCTGATCAATCTACATAACCTGTCCAGCCCCGAATGGCGGCACCCGTCGGGCACAAGGCCCTTAAACTCCGTCTGGCTCAAGGGTTTGGCGCGGGGATGGGGGGCGCAGGCGGTGTGCTGCCGTCCCCCAGCTGCGCGTCCAGGGCCGCTATTGCCCGGTCGGTCACGTCGATGCTGTCAAAGGACAGCACGACCGAACTGCGGTTCAAGATGGCATAAGCGCCACCCTTTTGCATCAGATCGGCCAGCAGGGGCACTGCGGCGTCGAAAAATTGCTTGCGCCCTGCGTCGCGGTCCTTGGTCAGTTGACTGGCCTTCGCCTCTTGCTCGGCGCGGATCTTCTCGACCTTGGCGTCGAAATCGGTGGCGAGTCTGGCAAAGTCCGCCGCAGAAACCACCTGCCGCTGCGTGGTCAGCGCGGCCTCTTCGGCGGACAGGTCCGCCTCGATCTTGCGGTTCTCGACCGCAAGGTTTTGCGTGGCGGCCAGCGATTTCGCTTCCAATGCCTGCCCGTACAGCGAAGCAGCGTAAAGCCGGTCCTGATCCAGCGTCAAGATCTGCGGCGGGGTGGTCTGCTGCGCAAGCACCGGAACTGCGGTCAGGCAAAGGCAAAGGGCAAGCCGGTACCGCATCAGAACTTCGTCGCGATGGTCAGGTCGAAGTTCTGCTCCTTGTCGTAGGTTTCCTTGTCGATTGCATGGGTGAAGTTCAGGCGCAGCGGGCCGATGGGCGTGGTCCAGTACACCGTCAGACCCACGACCGAACGGACGTTGAAGGCATCATCGACGATGCCGACAGAGCCTTGGGTATCATCCAGCCCCCAGACCGACCCCACATCGACGAACGCGCCGCCGGTGATGCCATATTCTTCGGGCAGGCCGATCGGAAAGTCGGTTTCCAGATGCAGCACGGCATAGACGTTGCCGCCCAAGGCGTCTCTGTTCTTGGCACCAAGATCGCGCGGACCTATGCCGTTAGGTTCAAAGCCGCGCATCTTGCCGTTGGCAAAATAGCGCTGGGTTACCGTCGTGCCATAGCCGTTCAACCCCTGCAGATAGCCGCCTTCCACGATCGCGCGCAGATCGACCTGATCTTGCCACACCTTGGTCTGCGCCAAAGCCAGCACCGATGTGTCGATATAGGTCGTGTCACCACCCAGACCCGCAAAATCCTGACCAAACCGGAACAGGAAACCTCCGCCCGGATTGACGCTGCTGGCGCGGTTGTCAAAGCTGTAGCTGTAACCAAGGGCCGAGGTGATCGTCGTCCCCTCCTCATTCTGAATGATCACCGAACTGTCCGGCGTATCGACATTCAGCAGCGCGTCTTGCGACAGGCTGTAGGAAAGACGCAGACGCTGATTATCCGACAGCGGGAACGAGATCGACGGGGACAGCGTGAAAGACCGTGTGTCGTAAAAGGCATAGTCATCGCTGGAACTGTTGTATTCCGCGCGAAAGCCAAAGCTTACATCGCGGCCAAGGAATGCGGGATCGGTAAAGACCAGCCGCGAGTCGATCGTGCTGGTGCCGCTTTGCACCGACAGGTCCAGACCTTGGCCCCGACCCAGAAAGTTTGGCTCGGAAAATCCCAGATTAAGGCCGACGCCACTGGACACCCCATAACTGACGCCAAAGCTGACCGATCCGGTCGGTTGCTCGCTGACCTCGACCCTGACCACAGCCTGATCCGCCGCACCGCCGCCCGAGGCGTTTACGGCGACGTCCGAGAAGAACCCCAGCGCCCGAATGCGTTCCGCCGCATTCCTGATCTCGGCCGGGTTCAGGGGATCGCCCTCCACCGTTGCAAACTGGCGGCGCACCACGCTATCCAGCGTTGTCGTGTTGCCTTCGATGTCGATGCGTTCGACAAACACCCGCTCGCCCCGCACGATGGCAAAGGTCACGTCCAGCGTGCCGTCATGGTCATTCCGGGTCAGGCGCGGATCGACGCGGATAAAGTTCAACCCCTTGGCAATCGCCAGGTTTTCCATCGCAACCGCGTTGTTGTTTATGACGATCGGGGAATATGTGACGCCAGTCCGCAACCGGCGAATCGCGTCAAACTCGGCGGCATCGACGCCCTCGACCTCGGACACCGTGGTGACAGCGCCGATCTTCCAGCTGCGGCCTTCCTGAATGGTAAAGGTCAGAAAGGTCGCGGCCCGGTCCCGCGCATATTCCGCCGTGGTGTCCAGGATCTTGAAGTCGATATAGCCGCGCGACAGATAAAAATCGGACAGCAACTTTTCGTCCAGCGGCAGTCGTTCCTCGGAAAAACTGTCGCGCTGGATCAGGGCATTCAGGATGCCCGCCTGTTTGGTGCGCAAAACCTGCCGCAGCCGGTAATCGCTGAAATCGCGGTTGCCGACAAAGTTCAGGCGCTGAATCTCGGACACGGCGCCTTCGGTGATCTCGAACACCAGATCGACGCGGTTGTCGGTCAGGCGAATGATGCGGGGCGTGACGCTGGCATTGATGCGGCCCCCGGCGCGGTAGGTTTCGGCGACCGCTGCCGCATCCGCCTCGGCCTGCGCCGGCGAGTATACCAGCCTTGCGCGCGATTTCGTCACCTCGATCAGTGCGGCATCGTCAACCGTCTTGTTGCCCTGATAATCCACCTGATTGATCATCGGCAGTTCGACGACCCGGATCACCAGCGTCCCACCTTGCGGCAACAATTCGACCCTTTCGAACAGGCCAGAACCGACGATGCGCTGATAGGCGTCGTTCAGGGCTGCCGCACTGACCGGCGTGCCCCGGGCCAGCTTGGCATAAGACAGGATGGTCGATTGATCGACGCGGCCATTGCCCTCGATCTGCACGGCGTTGAAGCTGTAGCTTTGCGCCTGCACCGGGGTCGCCACTGCCAGCAGCAGCAGAACCACGCCAAATCGGATAAGCCGATCAGATGCCGCGAGCCAACGCCTGCCGCTTGCCGTGATCTGCATGTTCTGCCCCGTTTGTTCTTTCGTTACCTCTGACTAGCTTTTCGCCTGGCTTTTGTCAAAAGCCCGCTTTGCCCTGACGGCAATGCGAACCGGCATCCCGGCATAGTAACCTATGGATAAATCTGTGGATCGTTTGCAGGATCCGCGGTCAGGCGCACAAGAACAAGTCGTTAGAGAAGGCAAAAAGCATCAAAGACAGCAGGATAGCCAACCCGGCTGTCATCAGGACCTGCATCACACGCTCATTCGGCGGTCGGCGGAATACCGCCTCATAGATGTGAAACACCAGATGGCCGCCGTCCAGCACCGGGATCGGCAGCAAGTTGGCGATGCCGATGGTCAGCGACATCAGGGCCAGCGTACCGATAAACGCCTCCAACCCCGATTGCACGGCGGCCGAAGCGACCTTGGCCATGCCGATCGGGCCCGACAGGTTGCAGGTGCTGATCGTGCCCTTGATGATCTGCCAGATGCCGTTCAGGTTGGTCTTCGCCATGTACCAGCTTTGTTCGGCCGATAACGTCGCCGCCTCGATCAGGCCCGGCGTCCGGCGCACCGGGTCAAACAGAGCGCCGCCCGTGACGCCGATCAGCCAGCGGGTGTCAAACCCGCCCTCGGCATTGGGCAGATCGACGCGGCGCGGCGTCATGGTCAGGGCCAGCGTTTCGGTCCCACGCAGCAGAGTCACATCGACCGGCTGGCCACCCGACGCCTCGACCAGCCCCGGCATCTGGTCAAACCCGGCGATGACCTTGTCACCGACCGTCACGAACAGATCGCCGGGCCGCACCCCGGCCTCCTCGGCTGCCGATCCCATAGCGACCGATTTCACCAAGGGCGGCACCGGGTTCGGCCCCTCAAAGGTCACGGTCTGTCCGGCACGGTCGACAACATAGGTCACGCGGGCCACGTCGCGCAGGTCCTTGCTGACCGATGCGAGCGTCGCGAAATCCGGGGTCGCCATGCCGTTCAGCGACAGGATCGTGTCACCGACCTGCACGGGCACCGGGACGCCGGGTAAAGTTTCCACGGCACCGATCTCGGCGCTGTCCTCGGCCACGCCGCCATACAAGATCAGACCAAAGAACACGATCAGCGTCAGGGCGACGTTGAAGGCCGGTCCCGCCAGAACCGTCGCCGACCGCGCCCACAACGGCGCGCCTTGCATGGTATGCCGCCGCTGTGACGCCGTCATGCCGGATGGCAGTTCACCGGGCCGCGATGAGGCGTCGGCATCACCCGAAAACCGCACATATCCGCCCAAGGGCAGCAGTGCCACCTGCCAGCGGGTGCCGCGCTTGTCGACACGGCTCCAGATCGGCTTGCCGAAGCCGACCGAAAACACCTCGGCATGAATGCCGCACCAGCGGCCCACGATGTAATGGCCGAACTCGTGCACCGTCACGATGATGACGATCACCACCACCAGCGCCAAAAACGCCTGAAGTCCGCCGCCCATCGCTGCAATCATTGACGCCACAATCCGCCCTCTCCTAAGCCTTCACACATTCGACTGCCCGGATACGCGCCAAATTGTCCATTTCCATGACGTCGGAAAGGTCATTTGCGGCACGGGTCAGGCTCGCCTCGCCCGACAGCCGGGTCAGAACCGTCTCTACCAGACCAGCCATATCCATGAAACCGATGCGGCCTGCAATGAACATGTCCAGGGCGACCTCCTTGGCGGCGTTGAACGCGCAGCCCGCCAGACCCCGCAGGTCCATCACCTCACGCGCCAGACGCAGCGCCGGATAGCGCACGAGGTCGGGCGCGCGGAAGGTCAGCTTGCCCACCGCCGCAAGGTCAAGCCGCGCCACCGGCAGCGCCGCACGCGCGGGCCAGTTCAGCGCGTATCCGATGGCATGGCGCATATCCGGCGCCCCCAGATGCGCCATCACCGCCCCGTCGCGAAAACCGACCATGGAATGGATCAGCGATTCCGGGTGGATGATCACCTCGATCTGATCAGGGCTGACCCCGAAAAATTCACGCGCTTCAATGACTTCCAGCGCCTTGTTGAACATTGACGCACTGTCCACCGTGATGCGCTGCCCCATCGTCCAGTTCGGGTGGGCCAGCGCCTCTTGCAAGGTCGCCTTGGCCAACCGCTCCATCGGCCAGTCGCGCAATGCGCCGCCGGATGCGGTCAGGATGATCCGCTCGACCGAACTGATATCCTCGCCCGCCAGCGCCTGAAACACCGCCGAATGTTCGCTGTCGACCGGCAGGATGCGCGCGCCATGGCTGGCGGCAGTGGCCAACATCAGGGGGCCTGCGGTCACCAGACTCTCCTTGTTGGCCAACCCCAATGTGGCACCCTGCCGCAGGGCGCACAGGCCCGGTTGCAAGCCCGCCGCGCCCACAATCGCAGACATGACCCAATCGGCAGGCCGACACGCTGCCTCGTGCAAGGCCGTGGTCCCCGCCGCCGCCTGTATCCCCGTGCCCTGCAAGGCGTGGCGCAGGGCCGGCAGGCAACTGTCATCGGCACAAACCGCAATCTCGGCGCGCAAGGCCACCGCCATCTCGGCCAGACGCGCGGCATTGCGACCACCGGACAGGGCGACGGTATGATACGCCTCTGGCCCGCCTTGCCGCATCAGCAGATCAAAGGTGCTTTCCCCAACCGACCCCGTGGCGCCAAAGACTGAAATCCGCCGCTGCGTCATGTTGGCCCTGCCATGACAAAAGTCAGCATGTACAAAGCCAGCACAGCCCCGACCAGCGCGTCAAACCGGTCCAGCACGCCGCCATGGCCGGGGATCAGATTCGAGCTGTCCTTGGCCCCCGCCCGCCGCTTGATCCAGCTTTCGACGATGTCGCCGATCTGGCCCGCAAATGCGATCACCGGCGACAGCACCGCATAGCCCCATGGCACCAGCCCGAACGCAGCAAAGATCGCGCCCACAAGGCCCGCCCCCAACCAGCCCGCAACGGTGCCCGACCAGGTTTTCTTGGGGCTGATCTGCGGCCAGAACTTTGGCCCGCCGATCAGACGCCCGACGAAATACCCCATCGTGTCCGAGGCGACGACCACCGCCACCAGCCACAAGAATACCCATGCCCCCTGATCGCGCAAATCAATGAAACCAGCCCCCGCCAACATCAAAGCCAGACCATATCCTGCCACACCGCCGGCATCGCGCCGGGGTATCGCCACAAGGCCAAGCGCCGGAAGCAGCAGCAAAACCCAGCCCAGCCAGCCCAGATCCGAAAAAAACCACAGG
>JBBQGU010000190.1:0-7705 GCA_038323315.1 Rhodobacterales bacterium
CGGCCCCAAGGCCGCGCGTCACCGGGATGTCTGCGGGGGTCAGGTGAACATCGGCGCGCAACCGATACATGGTCAGTCGCTGCACCGTGCTGTCAGCCAGCAGGCCCGGCAGGTCCAGCAACAGTTCGGACCCGGTGTTGACCACAAAGAAATCGGCCAGATACTTGCCCTGCGGCGTCAGCAGCGCCGTCCAGATCAGCCCCGGCCCATTGGCCAGTGGTAGTACGTCATTGCTGACCACACCTTGCAAAAACGGCAAGGCATCCTTGCCCGTCACCCGCACAACCCGTCTGTCCATTCTGCACCTCTGTCCGCAACATAGGCCGCGCCACCGCAGACTTAAAGCCTCAGTCCGCGAATTGCAGCCGGTACAGATCGGCATACAGCCCGCCCCGCGCCACCAGTTCGGCATGCGTGCCATGATCGACGATGCGCCCCTTGTTCATCACCACGATCTTGTCCGCCGTCAGGATGGTCGACAACCGATGCGCAATCACCAGCGTCGTCCGGCCCTGCGACAACCGCGCCAAGGCATCCGTCACCAGCTTTTCCGACTGCGAATCCAGCGCCGAGGTTGCCTCATCCAGCAACAACACGGGCGCATTGCGCAGCAAGGCGCGCGCAATGGCGATCCGTTGCCGCTGTCCGCCCGACAACGCCATGCCACGCGGACCGGCCAGAGTGTCCGCCCCCAGGGTCATCTTGTCCACAAACTCCGCCGCATTGGCATCGATCAAGGCCCGCGCCAAGGCGGCATCGCTTTGGTCCGCAGCCCCCATCCGGATGTTGTCCGACAAAGCCTCATCAAACAGCGCCGAGTCCTGCGACACCACCGAAAACTGCCGTCGCACCTCGCGCAAATCCATGGTCCGCAGGTCGGTGCCCTGCATCAGAACCGCGCCCTGCTGCGGGTCGGTCATCCGCGACAGCAAATGAAATATCGTGGTCTTGCCTGCCCCCGACGGTCCAACCAGCGCCGTGGTCTTGCCCGCCTCGGCCACCAGCGTCACATCCATCAGCACCGGCATTTCTGCATAGGCAAAGCTGACGCCCCGCAACTCCAACCGCACCCCGCCCGCCACCGCAGGCAACGCCACCGGCTGCGCCGGGCTTTGCACGCCTGGCACCTCGTCCAGCACAGCACGCATCCGCTCCAACGACGCCCGCCCTTGGGCCCAGATCGCCGAGACCGACCCCAACCGCCGCAACGGCTCGAACACCAGCGCCATCGCGGTGAAGAAACTCATGAACTCGCCGATGGTCTTTTCGCCCGCGATGATCTGCATGCCGCCATACAGCATGACCCCGGCAAACCCCAGCGCCGCGACAAGGTCGATCAGCGCCGGAATGGCGGATGACGCGGTCTGCGACTTGATCTGCGCCCGCAGATAGGTGTTCAGCGCCCGCCGATAGCGCGCGGCCTCCTGCGGTTCCGCCCCGGTCAGTTGCAGCGTGCGGATGCCATGAAACGTCTCGTCCAGCCGGGTCGACAGCACTGCGGCGGCTGCCCGCGACTGCCGCGCCGTCTGCCGCACCCGGGCCTGCAACAGCGTCAGCGGCCCCAGCACGATGGGCACCCCCACGACCGCGATCAGCGTCCAGCGCCAGTCGATCCACACCGCCACCGCCAGCAATGAGATCAGGCTGACGCTGTCCCGCCCGACCGCCTGCAAGATCGGCGGCCACAACCCCTTGACTGCCGTTGAATCGCCGCGGATCCGCTCCATCAAGCCGCCCGGCGGGTTTTTCAGGAAATAGGCCAGATCCAGCTTCATCACATGCACCAGCAGGCTCTCCTGCATATCCGCGGCGATCTTTTCGGATTGCCGCGACATGATGACCCGGTGGACGAACCCGGCCAGCGCTCGCGTGACGAACACCCCCGCCACCGCAAAGGCCACCCAATAGACCGCCGACATCGGCGCATCGGGCACGATGGTGTCGAACATCGGCCTGACCAGATAGGACAGCGCGCCGACCGACGCCCCCTCCAGCGCCATAAAGCCAAACGCCACCACCATCATGCCAAAGCGCCGCTTCAGATAATCGCGCCAGACCCAGATCAACAACCGCCGCGCCGGTTGTGCGGCATCATCAGCCTCGACCACGGTCTTCACAGGCAGCGCTCCCCGGCCCGCCACCGCTTGAACGAGGCGCGGATCGCTCCTGGATCATACTCCGTCTCAACCCATTCCATGAAACCAATGCCGGTGGCCCGCAACGCCACCTCATAGTGCCGCAGGATATGATCCTGAATGCCGGCAGGCGAGTTCGCCACATGCAGATAACGAAAGCTCAACTGGCGCCGCGCCACGTCAAACGGCTGATGCTCGATCAGCAGCGCGTAGATAAAGGCTGCCATACCCGTGCGGTCGGCCCCCGATTTGCAATGGATCAACAAGGGCCGGGGCAGGGTCTGCAACAATTCCAGCAGCGTCGCAAACTGGGCCCTGGTCGGCGCGCGGCTGGCCGACAGTTGCAAATCGACCAGCGTGATGCCCAGCGCCGCACAGACCTCGGCCTCGAACAGATGGAAACTTTGCTCAGACGGTCCGCGCAGGTTCAACACCGTTTTCAAGCCGACCTTGTCATGCAGCGCCGTCAACTGCCGGGCCGAGGGTTGGTTAGACCGGTAAACCTGCGGCCCCAACGGGTGCAGATTGCGCCACAACAGTCGCAAAACGCCGTGATCGACCCAGTGGTAATGCCATCCCGCCGCCCTCCGCGCCTCGGGCGTGCTGATATCGCCGCCGATCCGCAGGGTCAATTGTTGCTGCCAGGCCAGCAGGCGGTCTTTGATCGTGCCACGCATCGGGTCGCCAGTTCCTGCTTGCCCGCCTCGGCGCGGGTGATGGAATGTCCTAGCTTTTTCATCCCCCACCTGCAAGCGGCCCGCCCTGCGCCGCCCACCGATCGCTCAAAGGGCACAGCCAGACTTCCGCCCTATATTGGGTGCGTGATTGTCGAAAACCACCCGATTTTCCACTTTTCCTCACGCCGCTCTAAGGTTAGCGATGGGCATCGCAATGCAGGAGCCGTACATGCCCGTCACAGGTCGCCCCTATCTCGCCATTCCCGGCCCCTCGGTGATCCCCGACCGCGTGCTGCGCGCCATGCACCAGGCCTCGCCAAATATATATGAGGGCGCGTTGGTAGATATGGTCGCCGCGATGTGGCCCGACCTGCGCGAACTTGCGGGCACACAGCACCATGTCGCGGCCTATATCGCCAACGGCCATGGCACATGGGAGGCTGCAAATACCAACCTGTTCTCGCGTGGCGACAAGGCACTGATCCTCGCCACCGGCACCTTCGGCCATGGCTGGGCCAATTCGGTCCGCGGACTTGGGGTCGAGGTTGACGTTCTGGACTTTGGCCGCACCGTCGCCCCCGACTGGTCGCAGGTCGAGCAGGCCCTCCGGTCCGAGCCCAACTACAAGGCCGTCCTCGCCACCCATGTCGATACCGCGTCGTCGGTCAAGACCGATATCCCCAGCCTGCGCGCCGTGCTGGACGCCGTGGGCCATCACGCCCTGCTGGCGGTGGATTGCGTGGCCTCACTCGGCTGTGATCCGTTCCTGATGGATGCCTGGGGCGTTGATCTGATGGTCGCTGCCAGCCAAAAGGGCCTGATGACCCCGCCCGGCATGGGCTTTGTGTGGTTTTCCGACAAGGCGCAGGATCGCTGCGCCACCAGCGACCTGCGCACGCCCTACTGGAACTGGGGCCCCCGCGCCCACCCTCAGGAGTTCTGGCAATACTGGTACGGCACCGCCCCGACCCATCACCTGCTTGGATTGCGCGAGGCTCTGACGATGCTCTTGCGCGAAGAGGGCCTCGAAAATGTCTGGTCCCGCCACGCCCAACTGGCCCGCGCCGTCTGGGCAGCCGTTGACGGCTGGGGGACCGGCAACCCTGCTGTCGCCCTGCCCAACATCGCCCTGCCCGACATCGTCCTGCCCAACATCGCCCTGCCCAACATCGCCCTGAACGTCGCCGACCCAGCGGCACGCGGCCATTCCGTCACCGCCATCCGCATGGGCGCACCCGACGCCACGCGTCTGCGCCGCTGGACCGAATCCCAAGGTGGCGTGACCCTCGGCATCGGCCTCGGCATGGCCACCCCGGACGACCCCAACGCCGAGGGCGCCTTGCGCATCGCCCATATGGGCCATGTCAACGCCCACATGACCCTCGGCGCCCTCGCCACAATGCAGGCGGGCCTGCAAGCGCTGAACATCCCCCACAACCCTATCGGCCTGACGGCGGCCACCAACATCATCGCCGGCAAACCCTGACCCCGAACCCGCCTGCACCGCCGCTCTCCACCATCCATCCCGCCCAAACCCGCCATCTCTCCTCTGCCCATTCACTTTGATCCAAATATCCCACGGGGGCAGCCACTTTGCCGTCTTGGCAAAGTGGCAGGGGGTGTGAAACCCCCTCTCACCCTCAAAGCCGACCGCCCACCTGAAAAGGTCCGGACAACAAAGCCACCGGCATGGCCGCCTCACCGAAACATCGCCGCCAGCTTTTCGGTATCAATGCCCCGCACCACCAACCCCTTGGGCCGGACCGCCGCAACATCCACCCCCTGAACCAAAGCATTCACCACCGCCTCCTCGACCGCTTCGACCGAGGCGAGATACAGCGGGTCCAGAATTTCGTTGTTCAACTCCGCCCGCAACCCGATGGCTGGTCCATGATGCGGCATCGGCCCCGGATTGGCTGTGGAAAACGCCAGGAATATATCGCCCGACGAATTCCCCGACGGCGTCCCGCCCCGCCCGATCCCGATCGAGGCCCGCTTCGCGACATGCCGCAACGACAGCGGCGATAGCGGCGCATCCGTGCCGATGTAAACGATGATCGACCCGACCTCCTTCTCGCGAAACGCCCCCTCCGGCATTCTGCGCCCCACGGGTTGCCCCAGCACCGTCAACCACTCCCGCCGCCCGTGATTGGCCTGGACCAACGCCCCCACCGTGAAGTCCTGCCCCGCCAACCGAACCCTGCGTGAGGCGGTCCCCGTGCCCCCCTTGAACTCATAGGCGATCATCCCGTTGCCGCCGCCCACCGACCCCTCCTCGACAAACCCGCCCTTGGCCGCCCGGATCGCGGCGATGGCATGGTCAGGGCTGACATGCAGCGCATTGATGTCGTTCAAACAACCGTCAAACGTCTCGCCCACCACCGGCATCGCCCAGCCATCGCCCGAGCCGAAGAAGTCGCCATAATGCTCGATCATCCACTGTGTCGCCCCATGATGGACCGCGCCGACAGCATGGGTATTGCTGATCATCAACGGCCCGATGAAATAGCCGGCATCGTCGATCCAATGCGTCCCCGTCATCTCACCATTGCCGTTCAGCGTGAACTGCCCGGCCCAGACCGGCTGCGGCGTCCCGGCATCCATGCGCGGCAGCACCGCCGTCACCCCGGTCCGCATCTGCCTTGCAGGGTCCGTCAGCGTGCAAAACCCGACCCGCACCCCCGGCACATCGGTGATCGCATTGAACGGCCCCGGCGTGCCCGGAAAGGGCAGGCCAAGGTCACGGGCGCGGGGCTTTGGCACGGCACATCCTGTTTTTCGGGCGATCGGGGCAGATTGTCAGCAATTTCCCGGCGGCTTCAAGCCAAGTTGATGGGCAACTGCCGCATTTACATTCTTTTCCTCAGGCAATCCTGCGCATAAGATACCAGAAAATCGAGCATTGGCACCCAGATGTCCCGGATCCGCAAACCCATCATCGGCATTATCGGCAATCACTTTGTCATCGGTGACCGCTACCCGGTGCATTGCGGCGGCACGATGAATTCGGATGCCGTGTCCGAGGTGTCGGGCGGCATGCCCCTGATCATCCCGACCGATCCGCGCTATGTGACGGTCGAGGATCTGCTGGACGCTTGCGACGGCTTCGTGCTGACGGGTGGCCGCCCCAATGTCCACCCGTCCGAATATGGCGAAGATGAAACCCCCGCCCACGGCGCCTTTGACCGCAACCGCGATGCCATCACCCTGCCGCTGATCCGGGCCTGTGTGGAACGCGGGCAACCTATCCTTGGCATTTGCCGTGGCTTTCAAGAGGTGAACGTTGCCCTTGGCGGCTCGCTTTACCCCGAGATTCGCGATCTGCCGGGCCGAATGAACCACCGCATGCCCCCTGATGCCCTGTTGGAGGAGCAGTTTGCTCTGCGCCACAAAGTTCGATTTACCGAAGACGGCGTCTATCACCGGCTGATGGGCGAGGCCGAGGTGATGACCAACACCCTGCACGGTCAGGGCATCGCGCGCGCCGCCGACCGCATCGTCATCGACGGCCTGGCCCCCGACGGCACGCCCGAGGCGATCTATGTCAAGGATGCGCCGGGCTTTACACTTGCCGTCCAGTGGCATCCCGAATGGAACGCTGCCCGCGATCCGGTGTCGTTCAAGTTGTTCCAGGCTTTTGGCAGGGCCGCCCGCACTTGGGCGAACCACGCTCAGGCAGTGCCTCTGCGGCAGAGCGCCTGATCCGTCGACGTCTGGCACGACCTTTCCGCATTCTTTGACCGCGTCTTGCCGTGGCTGTGATCTGCCCTATAGTGCGGCAAAATCACCCCAGGAGGACGGTATGAAACGGTCACGCATCAATGACATCATGGCAGCGGCGGATGAAATGATCCGGCATTACGGGTTCGTTTTGCCGCCCTTTGCCAACTGGACGCCTGACGAATTCAAGGGCAATGCCGGGCGGGCGCGGCGGGTGATCGAGGGGCGCTGCGGGTGGGATATCACCGACTATGGTCAGGGACGCTATGATGAATTGGGGCTGTTTCTGTTCACCTTGCGGAACGGATCGCTGGCCGATCTGCAGCGGGGCGGCGGCATGTGTTACGCCGAGAAACTGTTGATCAGCCGACAGGATCAGCTTTCGCCGATGCATACGCATTTCCTCAAGGCCGAGGATATCATCAACCGGGGTGGGGCGACCTTGATCGTGGAATTGTTCGGGTCGGATGATCAGGGCAAGTGGGCCGAGGATAAGGGGGGCCTGGTTCGCTGTGACGGGATCGATGTACCGTACAAGCCGGGGCAGAAGCTGAGGCTCGCCCCCGGGGAGAGCGTGACCCTGATGCCGGGCGATTGGCATGCGTTTTGGGGTGAAGGCGGCGATGTCTTGATTGGAGAGGTATCGACGGTCAATGATGACGTGACCGACAATATCTTTCGCGAGCCGATTGGAAGGTTTGCTG
The DNA here is from genome assembly GCA_038323315.1 of Rhodobacterales bacterium. Lineage (GTDB taxonomy): Bacteria > Pseudomonadota > Alphaproteobacteria > Rhodobacterales > Rhodobacteraceae > Stagnihabitans. The sequence continues at coordinate 7,237 of JBBQGU010000190.1, forward strand.
ATATCGACGAGGACGAGGCCCCGAAGCATCTGTTGGTCAGCGACTACGACACTTGGCTCAAGTCAGGCGCCCACGCGTGAGAGCCTCTGAATTACAAAATTAAATCAATGACTTGATTTTTTTAATACACTGAAATTAGTTTCTTTTTCGGGGGCTAGAAGGATGAAATGCAGGCTCTGGTCAGGGGGCGTCGGGGCACGGACATTTGATACTTGACCGCAAGGCGCGCAGCGGCGCGGCATCAAGTGCTGCGCCGCTGCGTGGTTTGGTGCGATCGTCAGCCTACAGCAGCGGCTTGTCGGGGTTGGAAAGGTCTTCCTTTGGCACTTCAAAAATCAAGCCTTCCACATAGGTGGGATCAGAAGGCTTTCCGCCTTCCATGACCGCCTTCATCGTCTGGGCGTAGAACTGCCGTGCCTCCTCTACCGTGCGCACGTTGTTGATGATGTCGTGTGCCAGATTTATCGCC
>JBBQGU010000191.1:0-7690 GCA_038323315.1 Rhodobacterales bacterium
GGCAGGGCGCGGGGTTCGGCCTGAAAGATCGAGATGCCGGGGCGGGCGTCGCCCCCGCTGTCAAATCCGACGTCAATCCGGGCGCGGTCGTGATGGCGGCGGCAGAGGCCGGCATTGATCAGGCGAAAATCGCCGGTCGCGCCGAGGATGTCGCCGAAGGGGGCGAAGGCGGCGGCGGTCAGGGGCAGGGGATTGATCATTGGGGACACGATAGCCGGGTCGAGAGGGGTTGTCATCAGGGGGCGCTCACATGTGGGAGGGGTCTTAAGGCACTGATATATAGCAAAAATAAGCGGGTGTGCGTTTTTCAGTTGTGATTGGGTCGGCAGTAGGTGGTAGATGGTCATGCAGGGGGCAGTCGTGGGTTCGGGCCGATGAGGGGGAAGCAACCAACGAAACCTGTGTCGCTGCGGCGCGCTGCGGCCTATGGCCGGGTGCTGGTCCGGCATCGGCGAACGGACAAGGCGGACTTTGCGCTGGCAACCGTGTTGGCGACCGTGGCGGGGGCCGCGAATGCCGGAGGGTTCTTTGCCTTGGGGCAGTATACCTCGCATATGACGGGGTATTTGTCGCAACTGGCGGATAATCTGGTCATTCTGGGATGGAAGGCGGTGTTTGTCAGCGGCCTGGCCGTATCGGCCTTTGTCGCGGGCGCGGCCTTCAGCACCATCCTGATCAACTGGGCGCGGGTGCACGATCAGCGCCAGCAATATGCGCTGCCCTTGGCGGTACAAGGAGGATTCATGGTCGCCTTCGGGTTCGGCGGCATCTTCAGCGGCGAGCTGTGGCGGTTGTTCTCGCTGGCCTGTCTGTGTTTCATCATGGGCATGCAAAACGCCACGATCACCAAGATTTCCGGGGCACGTATCCGGACGACCCATGTGACGGGCATGGTCACCGATATCGGCATCGAGATCGGACGCGGGGTGTTTGGACTACTGGGCACCGGCGTGGGCGTCGACCGGGAAAAGCTGCGGATATTGCTGCGGCTGGTCGGCGCGTTTGTAATCGGCGGCGTGGTGGGGGCGCTGGGCTATGGCCATCTGGGGTTCCTGTTTTCCCTCCCGCTGGCGGTGGTGTTGCTGAGCCTGTCGTTGCCTGCGTTGTTGCGGCCGAGGTGAGACTCAAGGCCATTGTTGCGCGGCGTGAAGCACGCGCAACAATGGCGACAAAGGTGTCGGTCACCATGTAAATCAGCACGGAGTTCGGGCAGTCCAGCAATTCGCGTGTGCCAGTAACCCGGCCTTGGCGATAGGCCAAGGGATGAGCGGGCAGTTTTGCAGCGCGGTTTTCAGGATGCGGGGTATCACCGACCTTTGCATGTGGGTGGTGCGTGCAATCACACACCAGACCGCCCGAAAGCCCCGACCCCGCGCAGCCGGATGTGGCGGTTCTGGTCCTTGTACAGCAGGTAGCGGAACGGGCCGGGGCCTGCGGCGTAGCAGGCCTGGGGGCAGTAGGCGCGCAGCCACATGAAATCGCCCGCCTCGACCTCGACCCAGTCGCGGTTCAGTTTGTAGACGGCTTTGCCCTCCAGCACGTAAAGGCCGTGCTCCATCACATGGGTTTCCTCGAACGGGATCAGACCGCCGGGTTGGAAGGTGACCACGTTGACCTGCATGTCGTGGCGCAGATCATCGTGTTTGACAAAGCGGGTGGTGGCCCAGCGGCCCTGACTGCCGGGCATGGCGGCGGGGCTGTGGTGCTGTTCGTTGGTCACGAAGGCGTCCGGGATCGGGTAGCCGGGAGCAGGTTCGTACAGCTTGCGGATCCAGTGGAAGCGGGCTGGAGCAGTGTGGGGGTTTTGAACGGTCCACGCAGTGCCGGGGGGTATATAGGCATAGCCGCCGGGGGCCATGTCGTGGGGTTGGCCGTTCAGGGTCAGGGTAAAGCGGCCATCGGTCACAAACAGCACGCCCTCGGCCCCGGCATCGGGTTCTGGGGCTTCCGAACCACCGTCCGGCTCGACATCCATGATGTATTGCGCGAAGGTTTCGGAAAAGCCCGACATGGGGCGGGCGATGATCCAGGCGCGGGTCTTGTGCCAGCCAGGCAGGTAGGATGTGACGATTTCGGTCATCACGCCGCGCGGGATCACGGCATAGGCGTCGGTGAAAATGGCGCGCCCGGTGTGCAGGGCGGTTTGGGGCGGCAGGCCGTCGCGGGGCAGGGCATAGCTGGTCATGGCAACAGGGCTTTCAGGCGGAGGGCGGCGATACGTTCGACTTGGGCGCAGGCTGTGGTGAACTCGCGTTCGGTATCGTTGTGCAGGCGGGTTTCAAAGGCGGCCAGGATCTGCGCCTTGGTATGGTCGCGGACGGCGATGATGAAGGGGAAGCCGTGTTTGGCGACATAGGCGGCATTCAGGGTCTGGAATGTCGTGCGTTCCGCGTCGGTTAGCGCGTCCAGTGCGGCGGAAGCCTGTTCGGCGGTGCTGTCGGCGGTCAGCCTGCGGGCAGCGGCAAGTTTGCCTGCAAGGTCGGGATGGGCGTTCAGGACGGCAAGGCGTTCGGTGTGCGAGGCAGAGCGGAACATGCGGGCGAGAGCGTTGTGCAGGCCGGCGCCAGAGTCATGGGCGGGACCAAGCTCCAAGGCGAAGGCGCGTTCGGCAATCCAGGGCGAGTGTTCAAAGATGCCGCCATAGGCCGCAACAAAGCGGTCGCGGGTCATCCGGCTGGGGCGTTCCCGGCGCGTGTGGGGGTGGGTTTTGGCCCAGTGCCGGGCGATGTCGATGCGTTTGGCAAACCAGACGCCTTCATGCATCAAGGCATAGTCGAGGAAGCGCTTCAGGCCCGCGATCTTGCCGGGGCGGCCGATCAGGCGGTTGTGCAGGCCGATCGAGAACATCTTGGCGTGGCCCTGCTCGCCCTCGGCATACAGGGTGTCGAAGCTGTCGCGGAGATAAGTGAAGAACTGCTCGCCCTCGATATAACCCGGCGCTGTGGCAAAGCGCATGTCGTTGGCTTCCAGAGTGTAGGGGATGATCAGCTGGTCGCGGGAGCCGACCTCGCGCCAATAGGGCAGGTCGTCGTCATAGGTGTCGGAGATCCAGTCGACCTGGCCCGTGGCGGCGGTCAGGTCGACAGTGTTGAGCGAGCAGCGGCCAGTGTACCAGCCGCGGGGGGGATCGCCCACGACCTCGGTATGCAGGCGGATGGATTCGTTGATCTGAGCAGCCTCTTCGTCGGGGGCCATATCGCGGTGATCGACCCATTTCAGGCCGTGGGAGGCGATTTCCCAGCCGGCGGCTGTCATCGCGGCGACCTGTTCGGGGTTGCGGGCCAGCGCGGTGGTGACGCCGTAGATCGTCACGGGCAGGTTCAGGCCGGTGAACAGGCGGTGCAGGCGCCAAAAGCCCGCGCGGGCGCCATAATCGTAGATCGACTCCATGTTCCAGTGGCGCTGGCCGGGCCAGGGGGCGGCCCCGGCGATGTCGGACAGGAACGCCTCGGACTGGGCGTCGCCGTGCAGGATGTTGTTCTCGCCGCCCTCCTCATAGTTCAGAACGACGGAGATGGCGATTTTGGCGGCCCCGGGCCAGCGCGGGTCGGGGGCGTCGGGGCCGTGGCCACGGAAATCGCGCGGATAGCGGGGGGGCGGGTTGGCGTCGGTCATGGCAAAACTGTAGACGTTCGGGGGCTTGGGTTGCAAGCGGGTCCGGGGGGCAACAAAGCGGTTGCAAGATGGGGACCATGCGGGAATTATGGGGCAAAAGGAGTGCATGCATGGCGGGATTTCTGTCGACCCATGTCTTGGACACCGCGCGGGGCATGCCGGCGGCGGGGGTCAGGATCATGCTGTACCGGGTGACCGGCAACAGCCACACGAAGATTGCCGACGCGGTGACCAATGTCGATGGCCGCACGGACGCACCTTTGTTGACCGGGGATGATTACCGCGCGGGCGGATACGAGTTGGTGTTTTGCGCGGGGGCATATCTGCGGGCGACGGGGCAGGTGACGGGCGAGGTGCTGTTTCTGGACGAAATCCCGATCCGGTTCGGCATTGTCGACGCAGGCGCGCATTATCATGTGCCGCTGTTGCTGTCGGGGTTCGGGTATTCGACCTATCGGGGCAGTTGAGGGTCCGATGGCCGGGGTGTAGCGGGATCGCGGGCAAGATGAGTATTTGGGTCGGAATGAAGCTGGGGCGGATTTAAGGGGTTTGGGGTGGTGGCTTGCATCTGCCACGCAATCGGGCAAGATGGACCGCAAGCCTTTGATCTGATGGAGCGTCATGCCGGTACTTGATCTGCCGAACGGATATTATGACCTGCCTATGGGCAAGCTTGCAAATATCGTCACCTGTCTGGAGATGTTGGCGCCGCCTGCGCGGGATCTGGTGCCGTTTCCGGGGAATCTGAGCCTGATCCGGGTGGATGGCGGCGACCTAGCGGGATACCGTACGGTGTTTCAGGCGGTGGGGCGCGATCTGCTGTGGTTTTCGCGGTTGATCATGCCGGATGAGGTGTTGTCGCAAACCCTGGCCCATCCGCAGATTGAAAGTTTCGTTCTGAAGCGGGGCGGGATGGCGCTGGGGCTGCTGGAGTTGAATTTTGACCATCCGACCGATTGCGAGCTGGCGTTTTTCGGTCTGGTGCCAGCGGCGATTGGCAGCGGCCTGGGCCGTGCCCTGATGGACGAGGCTTTGCGGCGTGCCTGGTCGCGTGGCATTCAGCGCCTTTGGGTGCACACTTGCAGCTTTGATGGGCCACAGGCGCTGCCGTTTTATATCAGGTCGGGGTTTGTGCCCTTTACAAGGATGATCGAAGTTCACGATGATCCAAGGCTGTCGGGCAAGTTGGCACCGGATGCCGCGCGGCATATTCCGGTGATCTGAAAGGGGCAAAGCGGCATGTATGACTGGGTGGTGCTGTGGGACTGGGTTCAGATCGCTGCGCGCTGGGTGCATGTGGTGGTGGCCATCGCCTGGATCGGATCGAGCTTTTACTTCATCGCGTTGGATCTGGGGTTGCAGAAGGTGCCGCATCTGCCGCCCGGCGCCACGGGTGAGGAGTGGCAGGTTCATGGTGGCGGCTTTTACCACATCCAGAAATACATGGTCGCCCCGGCCCGGATGCCCGAACACCTGACCTGGTTCAAATGGGAAAGTTATGCGACCTGGCTATCGGGCTTTGCCCTGCTGGTGCTGGTCTATTACCTGGGCGCGCAGTTTTTCCTGATCGACCCCGAGGTGATGGACCTGACGGTCGGACAAGGCATCGCCATTTCGCTGGCCTCGCTGGCCTTTGGCTGGATCATCTATGACCTGATCTGCAAAAGCCGGTTTGGCGACGAGCCTGTGCGGCTGATGCTGGGGTTGTATGTCGTGCTGGTGGCGATGGCGTGGTTTTATGTGCAGGTGTTTTCGGGCCGGGCGGCGATGCTGCATCTGGGGGCGTTCACGGCCACCGTCATGAGCGGCAACGTGTTTTTCATCATCATGCCCAATCAGCGGATCGTGGTGGCGGACCTGATTGCCGGACGCAAGCCTGATCCGAAATATGGGCGTATCGCCAAGCAACGCAGCACGCATAACAACTATCTGACGCTGCCGGTGATCTTCCTGATGCTGTCGAACCATTACCCGCTGATCTTTGCCACGGAATACAACTGGGTCATTGCGTCGCTGGTGTTCCTGATGGGGGTCACGGTGCGGCATTGGTTCAACACGCGGCATGCCCGCAAGGGCAGCCCGCATTGGACGTGGTTTGCCACGGGCGTGCTGTTTCTGGCGGTGGCGTGGCTGTCGACCGCACCGATGCGGCACCGGGCCGAGGCAGCGGTGATGACGCCGGTCGATCTGATCTATGCCTCGGCTGCGGGGTTTGAGGATGTGACGGGCATCGTGCAGGGGCGCTGTGCGATGTGCCATGCGCGGGAGCCCTATTATGATGGCATCGCCTGGGCGCCCAAGGGTGTGGTGCTGGAAACACCGTCCGACATCGCGCGCGAGGCGCGGCGGATTTATGTGCAGTCCGGCCTGACCCATGCCATGCCGCCCGCCAACCTGAGCTATATGGAGCAGACCGAGCGGGACGCCATCGTGCGGTGGTTCAAGGGCGCGGGGGCCGGGCTGGACAGTTGAAGTTGAAGCGGGCCCGCGTTCCACTGACCAACGCCGCCTTGAATGGCAGCGTGGCTGTCCTGATCCGCTAAGGCGCGGCCCCGCTTCAGCCCTTGGTGAACCGCCAGACGGTGGTGTGGTGATAGGTCCGGCCCGGAGCAAGCTCGATGGACGGAAAGCCCGCATGGTTGGGGGCGTCAGGCCAGTTCTGCGGCTCGATCGCGAGGCCTTCGTATGTCGAACGGCCGGGGCGTTGGCTGGCGCGGCCGTCATAGACCTGCACGCCGGCCTCGGTGGTGGAAATGGTCATGGTTACGCCGGACTTGCCTTTCAGCCACAACACCTCACGCAGGGCCATGGGCACGTCGCGCAGGCAGAAGTTGTGGTCATAGGTATCCGTACCGGGGATGATTTCGCGCATCTGACGCAGGTCAAAGATGGTGCCATCCACGGCGGCAATCTGGCCGGTCGGGCAGAATTCCGGGGTGACGGGCAGGTAGCGGTCGGCGGCGATCTGCATCTGATGGCCGGCCCAGGTGTCCGATCCGTCCATGTTCCAGTAGCTGTGGTTGGCGACGTTGAACAGGGTCAGGGCATCGGTGGTGGCGGTGACGTCCATTTGCAGGCCGTGATCGGTGATGGCAAAGGTGGCGGTGACGGGGCGTCGCCCAGGCATGTTCCCCTCACCCGCAGGCAGGGTCACGGTCAGGGTGACGGAACTGTCGGTGACCGCGGCCACGTCCCAGACCTTGTGCTGGGTGCCGCTGGTGCCGAAATGCAGGGTGTGCTTGCCGGACTGGTTGGGTTCGAACTGGAACCGCTTGCCGCCGATCGGGGCATGGGCGTCGGTGAAGCGGTTGACGACGGGGGCGACAAGGCTGCCGTGATGGCGCATTTTCCCCTCATAATCCGTGAGGTTGTCCGATCCCAGGGTCAGGTCGTGATCGACACCCGCCAGCCGCACGGATTGCAGGGTGGCGCCTTTGGTCAGGATCGATGCCGTCAGATCGCCCTTGGTGATGGTGATCTTTTGAACCGCATTCCCCGCTGCCGTGGTGCCGAATGGTGTGATGTTCGTCATGGTGCCCCCTTGGTCGGGGCCACTTGTTGGCCGATGGCGGGGCGAGGTCAAGGGGTCATTGACGGGTGGCGCGCGCGGGAGCCTGTGCGGTCACGGGGTCAGGCAGGTGACCATCCCCTGCACCAAGGCATCCAGCATCAGCGCATACTGGCCGGGACCTGCCGGGGTCGAGATGAACTCGATATCCTGTGGCGGGCCAATGCGGACCGGCAGGCCTTCGGTCAGGATGGCTACGAATTTGGGATCGCGTCCCGCCTCGGGAAAGACGCATTGGGTGCGGCCTTCCGTGATGATGGACTGGATTTCGGACAGGCGCGCGGCAGAGGGGGCGGTTGCGTCGCCAAGTTCGATGGCACCCACCATGGTCAGTTGGAAATGGTCGGTGAAATAGCCCAGGGCGTCATGATAAGCGATGAAGGGTGTTTGGCGCAACGGGGTCAGGGCGGCCTGCCAGGTGGCGTCCAGTGTGGCCAGACGGTCCTGCGCGGTCTTGGCATTGGCGCGGTAGGTGGCGGCATGTTCGGGGTCTTTGGCCGCAATCGC
>JBBQGU010000192.1:0-7688 GCA_038323315.1 Rhodobacterales bacterium
GCGGCCAGGAGGTCGAGGTCGTCACCCGCCATCACGCGGGTCTCGCCCGGCGCGAGGTGGGGTGCGGGTCGGACAGAACTTGCGGAAACAATTCTCGGTATACGAAAAATGAATGCTGGTACTATCAAAATCGACGGGAAGCCGGTGACGGTCAGAAATCCCCGACCAAGGTCGGCAAGACTCTGCGCCGCCCCGCCGATCCCGCCAGTTTCGACCGCGCCCCGTGGAAGGGCGGCCTGCATTTCGAGGTCACCTATGACTACAGCTATGACGGGATCATGCGGTCCTATGAACAGGCGTTGCAGCGGCTGGCGCTCGATACTGTCGACGCCTTGGTGATCCATGATCTGGACATTGAATTTCACGGCGACAAACTGGCGGGCTATGAGGCGCAGTTGATCGACAGTGGCATCCGCGCCTTGCAGGAGTTGAAGAAGACGGGCGATATCCAGGCGTTTGGCATGGGCATCAACAACAACCACACGTTGGAGACTTTGGCACCACGGGTTGATCTGGATTTCTGTCTGGTGGCGATGCCCTATACCTTGCTGGACCAGCACAGCCTGCACCGCGGCATGGCGGCGCTGCAAAAGCGTGGTGCGTCTGCAATCATCGGGTCGCCCTTCGCCTCGGGGATACTGGTTACCGGGTCCAAGGGGCCGGCGCATTATGCCTATGGCAAGGCCCCGGCCGAGATTCAGGACAGGGTGCGGCGGATGGAGGCGGTCTGTCTGGCGCATGGCGTGGCGCTGCCTGCGGCGGCGTTGCAGTTCGTGCTGGCGCATCCCGTGACGGCATCGGCCATACCGGGTGGGGCGGGACCAGCGGAGGTGGTGCAGAACATATCCTCGGTCGCGGCAGTAATCCCGGCGGCGTTCTGGGCCGAACTGAAGGCGCAGGGATTGATCGACACCGAAGCGCCCGTACCTGCATGACCGCCGCTGTCCTGTCAGCACGCGGGATTGGCAAGTCGTTTGCGGCGGTCGAGGTGCTGCGAGGGGTCGATCTGGACCTGATGCCGGGGGAAATCCATGCCTTGGTCGGTGAGAACGGGGCGGGAAAATCGACCTTTGCCAAGATTTTGGCAGGGGTGCATCGGCCCTCGACCGGAGGCTTGTCGATGGCGGGGCAGTCGGTTGAGGTCAGCAGCCCAAACGTTGCGCAAAAGCTGGGGATCACGCTGATCCATCAAGAGCCGATTTCGTTTCCCGATCTGTCGGTGGCCGAGAATCTGGTGCTGGGCCGGATGGGTGGCGGGTGGTTGCAGCGGGTGCCGTGGGCGCGGTTGACCAGCGATGCGCGGGGCATCATGGCGCAACTGGGCGTGCAGATCGACGTCACGCGCCAGATGCGGGGCCTGTCGATTGCCGATCAACAGATGGTCGAGATTGCGCGGGCGCTGGCGTCCGACAGTCGGGTGATCATCATGGATGAGCCGACCGCGCCCCTGACGCCCAAGGAAACCGCGACGCTGTTCATGATCGCGCGCCGGTTGCGCGATGAGGGGCGGACGCTGATCTTTATCAGCCACCGGCTGGAGGAGGTTCGCGCCCTGTGTGACCGCATCACAGTGTTCCGCGATGGCAACAAGGTGATGACCGACCACGTCGCCAACCTGACCGATGCCGATATCATCCGCGCGATGATCGGGCGGCCGTTGAAGGAATACATGCACAAGGTCGGCTCGGTCATCGGTGAGGTGGCATTGAAGGTGCAGGGACTGACGCTGCCCGGCGTGTTTCGCGACATCAGTTTTGAGGTGCGCAAGGGCGAGATTGTCGGGCTGGGCGGGTTGGTCGGGGCAGGGCGGACCGATGTGGCGCGGGCGTTGTTCGGCGTGGCACCTGCGGCAACGGGCGTCGTGATGGTGAACGGGCAGGCGGTCAGCATCGCCGAACCGTCGCAGGCGATCGGTCTGGGACTGGCCTTTGTGCCCGAGGACCGGGCGGTGGCGGGCATCTTTCGCAGCCTGTCGGTCGAGCAAAACATATCGGCAGCGGTGCCGGGCAAGATTTCGCGCTGGGGCGTGATCAGCCGCAAGTTGGAAAAGGCGATGGCCGAGGCGCAGGTGCAGCGGTTGAGCATTCGGCTGGCGGCGTTGCGCCAACCTATCGGCGAATTGTCGGGTGGCAACCAGCAAAAGGCCATTCTGGCGCGGTGGTTGCTGACCGATCCGCAGGTGTTGATTCTGGATGAGCCGACGCGCGGCATCGATATCGGGGTCAAGGCCGAGTTCTATGACATGATCGGCGCTTTGGCGGTGAATGGCTGCGCCATCCTGCTGATCTCGTCCGAATTGCCCGAGTTGCTGGCGCTGTGTGACCGGGTTCTGGTCATGGCCGAGGGGCGGTTGACCGCCGATCTGGACCGGTCGGTGGCGACACAGGAAACCATCATGCAGGCAGCCGTTCCCAGGTCGGGGGTGGCGGCATGAGGGCCCTGTTGCTGCGCCGCGAGGCCGGGATTTTTGTGATGATCGTGCTGTTCTGTCTGGCCGTCGGCCTGTACAAACCGCAATTCCTGACGTTGAATTCACTGCGTATCATCCTGCTGCTGACGCCCCTGATCCTGATCGCGGCCATGGGCCAGATGCTGGTGCTGGTGGCGCGGCATGTCGATCTGAGCATCGGGTCCATGCTGGGATTTTCGGCGATGGTCACGGGGATGATGTTCAAATTCCTGCCCGAGATCTGGTGGCCGCTGGGCTTTGTGCTGGCGATCGGGACCGGGACCATTCTGGGCCTGATCAACGGTGTGTTGGTCACGCTGTTCCGTCTGCCTGCCATCATCGTGACTTTGGGCACGCTGAACCTGTACCGGGGGATGACCTATATCATATCGGACGCCAAGCAGATCGACCGGCAATTCGTGCCCTCGGCGCTGAAATCCATGTCGCAGACTTCGCCCATTTTCGGCATTCCGTGGATCATCTTCATCAGCCTTGGGATTGCGGCGCTGACCTATGCGTTTGTCATGCACACTGCCGTGGGGCGGCAGATCTTTGCGCTGGGGTCGAACCCGGTGGCGGCTCCGTTGCGCGGCATCAATGTCACCAAGGTGACGCTGCTGGTCTTTGCCATTTCGGGCGCCCTGTCGGGATTGGCGGGGATCATGTATGCCAGCCGTTGGGGCTTTGTGAATCCGTCCAACACCGGCGCGGGGTTTGAGTTTCAGGTGATTGCCGCCGTGGTGATCGGCGGTGTTTCGATCAACGGCGGGTCGGGGACGGTGCTGGGCACGGTTTTGGGGGTGCTGCTGCTGGGCTGCGTTGCGGCTGCGTTGCCGCTGCTGGGCATACCGGGCACCACGCAAAACGCTATTTATGGCGGGGTCATTCTGGTTGCTCTGCTGATCGACCGTGCTGTGCGGCAGCAAGGTCTGAAAACACTGTCGTCACGGGTGGCCGCATGACCATCGCAAAACCCACCGCCCGCGACGCTGCCCCGGTGCGCCCGATGTGGAAGGTGCTGCTGCTGCGGCCCGAGTTGATGACCTTTGCCCTGCTGGTGCTGGGCCTGTTCGGGGCCTCAGCCCTGTCGCCTTATTTCCTTGACCTCGCCTATATTCTGGACAGTTTCACCCTGTCGGCCGAGTTTGCCATGGTGGCGCTGATCCTGACCATGATCATCATCGCGGGCGAGATCGACCTGTCGCCCGCGTCGAACATGGCGCTGTCGGCCTGTCTGTTCGCCTATGCCCAGGCGGCGGGCATCCCGATGCCGGTCGCCATTTGTATCGGCCTGGCCGCAGGTTTGGCGATGGGGGCGCTGAATGCGTTCATGGTGATCGCGCTGCAATTGCCCTCGATCATCGTGACCATCGGCACGCTGATCCTGTACCGGGGCCTGGCGCAGGTCATCGCGGGCGACAAATCGATCCGGGTGCCGGAATGGTTCATCGGGATCAACAATTACCTGGTGCTGGGCATGCCGTCGACCGTGCTGATGTTTCTGATCCTGTCGCTGGTTCTGGGGCTGGTGCTGGGGGTGACGGTGTTTGGTCGCCAGATCTATCTGATCGGCACCAATGAGATTGCTGCCCGCCATGCCGGCATCCGCACCCGGCGCATCAAGACCCTGCTGTTTCTGATGATGGGGCTGGCCAGTGCCTTTGCAGGCCTGCTGACCGCCTCGCGCCTGGGATCGGTGCGCTATGATCTGGGATTGGGGGGTGAGTTGCAGATGGTGCTGATGGCCATGCTGGGCGGCACCTATATCTTTGGCGGGCGCGGCACCATACTGGGCACGTTTCTGGCGGCCTGGCTGTTGGTCGTGGCCAGTACCGGCATGACGGTCGCCAACTTGCTGCCCGCCGTCCAATTAACTGTGTTGGGGGTGCTGCTGATCGTATCGATCATCGCCACCAACGCCATCTATTCCCGCACCCAACGGTAGCGGGGACCCGCCGGGCAAACCGGCAAAGCCTGAACGCGCCGGGGGAACCGGCACCAACGAGGAGGAAACTATGAAGAAATCTCTGCTCACCGGTCTGGCCCTCGGCCTCAGCTTCGCGGCAAGCGTGGCTTTTGCCGAGCCGGTCAAGATCGTTTATATCGGCAAGAACACAGGCAACCCCTATTTCGACAGCATCACCGGCGGCTTTGAAGATGCCTGCAAGGCCAAAGGTTGCGAGTTCGAATTCGTGGCCCCCGCCACCGCCGAAGCCACCTCGCAGATCCCGATCATCGAGGCGCAGATTCAGCGCGGCGTGAACGTGATCGGCATCGCTCCCAACAGCCCGGACGCTTTGAATCAGGTGCTGGACGAGGCCAAGGCCAAAGGGATCATGGTCATCACCGTGAACGGCGATCTGGTCGGCAACGAAGAGCACCGCGTGGCGACGATCTTGCCGGTCGACTTTACCAAGACCGGCCCGAACCAGGTCGAATTGATGGGGTCGATGATCGGTTACAAAGGCGAGATTGCCATACTGTCCGCCACGACCGAGGCACCCGATCAGAACGTCTGGATTGCCGCCATGGTCGATACGTTGAAGAACGACCCCAAGTACAAGGACATGACTCTGGTCGCCACCGTCTATGGCGATGACCAGCCCGAGAAATCCACGACCGAGATGGAGGCATTGCTCGCCAACTATCCCAACCTCGTGGGCGTGATTGCGCCAACGACCGTGGGTATTGCCGCTGCAGCGCAGGTTGTGCAGCAGCGTGGCATCGCCTCGACCGTCCATGTGACCGGCCTTGGTTTGCCATCCGAAATGCGTGATTTCATCAAGGATGGCACGGTGTCCGCCTTCCAACTGTGGTCGCCCTATAACGAAGGCTGGCTGGCCGTGCACTTCGCCCTTGGCGTGCTGGACGGCTCCATCAAGAACGAGGTCGGCGCGACCTTTGAAGTGCCGGACCTTGGCACCATCACGATCAACGACAAGAACGCGATGAACACGCAGGCCGAGTTGACGACCTTTGACGCGACGAACATCGACGATTTCAACTTCTGAAGATTGGGGGGCGCTGCGGTGCGGCGCCCCTTATCTATACCCAGCGGCCTGCAATTCGAACAGTTCCGCATAACGCCCCGACTGCGCCAACAATTCCACATGGCTGCCCGAGGCTTCGACCTTGCCCCCTGACAGCACCAGAATGCGGTCCGCCATCCGGACCGAACTGAACCGGTGGGAAATCAGGATGGCCGTCTTGCCGACAGACAGCTCCTTGAACCGCTGAAACACCTCATATTCCGCGCGCGCGTCCAAAGCGGCGGTGGGTTCGTCCAGGATCAGCACCTGCGCATCGCGCATATAGGCCCGTGCGATGGCCAGCTTTTGCCACTCACCCCCCGACAATTCGACGCCATTGCGAAAGCGTTTGCCGATCATCTGGTCATAGGCATCCGGCAGTTTGCCGATGACTTCGGCGGCCATGCTGCGTTCGGCAGCCGTGGTGATGCGGCCGCGATCGTCACGATCGGCAATGCGTCCGACGGCGATATTGTCGGCGGCAGTCAGGTTATAACGCACGAAATCCTGAAAGATCACCCCGATGGCGGCCCTGAGGGCGGCCAGATCATACGCACGCAGGTCCTGTCCATCCAGCGTGATCCGCCCCTCATCCGGGTCATACAGCCGCGCCAACAGTTTGACGATGGTGGTCTTGCCCGCGCCATTCTCGCCGACAAGGGCCAAAGTCTCGCCGGCGCGCAGTTCGAAAATCAAACCCCGGACTGCCCAAGTCTCAGCCCCCGGATAGCGAAAGCCGACATTCTCGAATTTGAAGCCGGTTCCAATCGGATCGGGAAGGGGCCTTGGATTGTCGGGCGGCAGAATCTCGGGCCGCATCTCAAAAAAACTGAACAAATCGTCCAGATACATGGCCTGTGCCGCAGTCGAGGAAAAGCTGGTCAGCAACCCCTGCAACAACCCGCGCAGCCGCAGGAACGAGCCCGACAGAAAGGTCAGATCGCCGATGGTCAACACGCCCGTCAACGTACTGGCAATGATCCAGGCATAGGCCGCATAATAGCCCAGAGTGCCGATCCCCGTAAAGATGCCGCCCCACAAGGCGCGCTGCTGGGCTATCTTGCGGTTGGCCGCATAGAAACTTTCCGACAGCACCCGGTAGCGATCGGTCAAAAAGCTGCTGAGACCAAAGATCTTGACCTCTTTGGCGGTTTCGACACTGGCCGCGACCTGCCGGACATAGTCCAGCTCGCGTCGTTCGGGGGTGCGGCGAAAATCCAATGAATAGCTTTGCGCGTTGAAATGCGCCTCGCCCATGAAGGCCGGGATCAGGGCGGCCAACAGCAATAGCAACAGCCACGGGTTATAGACCACCAACCCGCCCGCCAAGGTGGCAACCGTCACCAGATCCTGCATCTGGCCCAGAAGTTGGCCCAACAACGTCATACGACCCGAAGATTGCCTGCGGGCGCGGTCAAGCTTGTCCTGAAACTCGGCATCTTCGAAATCCCGCAGATCCAGCGTCGCCGCATGTTCCATCAGCCGGATCGAGCTGCGCATCGTCAGCTTCTCCGACAACAACGTCTCGATCAGCCCCAGCACCCGCCCCAACACATCCGACAGAATCGCAAGGCCGAATTCTATGGCAACATAAAGACTTAGCAGGTTCAGATGCCCGCTTTGCCACCAATCGGCCGCCATCAGCGGGTGCGGCGTCAAGGTGGACAACTGTACGACATCGTCAACGATAAGCTTGCCAACCCAAAGCGCACCCACCGGTAAAATCGCACGGATCAGCCGCAAGACGACCGATGCCAGCGTCAGAACTGCACTCGCCTGCCAAACCAGCCGCATGAAGGGCCAGATGTTGCGCAGCGCGGCGAAGCGTGCCCGGAACGAGGTCAATTGCGGTGGTGTTCTGTCGGGGCTGGATGCGGGACCGGCTTGCATCGGCCCAACCTGCCAGAACCGCAAGCACAAGGGAAGCCCGCGCCTGCCGGGTCCCGACAGTCGATAACATGTGCACAATCCCGCCGCCAAATTCCCAACCCTTTTAAACGAAACCCAAACCTTGCCGAGTTTTTTCAACGTTCGGGGTTGCCTTCCCAATTCCGCAGGTCTATACGAACCCAATCGTCGCGGGGTGGAGCAGCCCGGTAGCTCGTCAGGCTCATAACCTGAAGGTCGTAGGTTCAAATCCTACTCCCGCAACCAAATTTTTCTAGCAAGATATCAAAGACTTAGACCGATGCAGGGCACCCAATGGGCCC
>JBBQGU010000193.1:0-7649 GCA_038323315.1 Rhodobacterales bacterium
CAAGATACGAGACCCAATGATAGAATCTATCTCTCGATTGTTAAAAGCTATCGTGATCCTATCACAAAGATTAATAAGCAAAAAGCAGTTAAAAGTATAGGATTCTATGATGAGTTGATTAAAACATATGATGATCCAATAGCATATTTTAAAAATGTTGCTGATCAAATGACTGAAGAAGAAAAACATGACAGTGTTGTTGAACTTAGTATCAATACAGACGAAACACTAGATATAGATACAGATGATTTAAAAAGCATTGGATTTGTTGTGCTCAGTAAGATTTACCACGAGCTCGGTATTCATAAGTTTATGATAAACAGAGAACGTGGTATAAAAGCAAAGTCGGTCCGGCTGTCTCGGCGTTGACCGGCGTACCGGCCGGCCGATTGGTGGATCGATTTGGTGCCTTTGTCGTGATGGTGATCGGGCTGATCGGCATCATGGTCGGCGCGGCTCTCATGACGGTCCTTCCGGTCTGGCTTGGTGTCCTCGGATACTCATGCAGTCTCGTGCTTGTCACAGCAGGCTATGCGCTATTTCAGGCGGCCAACAACACAACTGTCATGGACCGAGCCCCGAACGACCGTCGCGGCGTAATCTCCGCACTTCTCGGTCTCGCCCGCAACCTCGGGCTCATCACTGGTGCCTCTGCGATGGGTGCTGTTTTCGCTTTCGGTTCCAGAGGTGTCGAGGTCCTTGGTCTGGATGCGGATGGGCAAAGTGGTCTGCAACTGACCTATGCCTTCGCTGCCGTGCTATCAGGTTTGGCGTTTGCAGTGACATTATGGGGAAGCCATCGAAACCAGTAATCCTTGACCGGGGGCAGGTTGATCCGATGGCCGAATTTCTTAATTTTGAACCTGCGCATGTGCTTTCCGAGGTTTCCACGCGCGAACACGTGCGGTTGTTGGTCTGGGGTATCTGCGGGCGAAACCTAAACGATACTGCCGGACCGCTGCTGCGGATCATTGGCGCTGCCACGAACACGGCAATCGGCTTGATATCGTCGGGCAATACCGGTGGCGCCAATGTCAGCGCCTTCAAATCGATGCCCATCCCTGACGACATCGCCGCTATACTGGCAAAGGTGGCGAAGACCTGAAGATCGCCACACCGCATGTCGTTGCGGGCGCGAATCAGCATTGTCCAGGCCATTGAGACAGTGGGAGACTGAATGATTGCGTCCAGCTCATCCGGCAGAGATGCTCCAAGTGACGCCGCCACATCAGCGTCCCCTGCTACAGGGTCGGGCATGACCTCGCTGCCCCACCGTAAGGCGCGCCAGATCGTCACCACCAGGGCCGGCAAGTCGCGGTCCAGCCGTCGAGGCCAATGCCAGTGTGTTCGGCAGCGGTTGTCAGGAGTTACCGGCGCTTTCACGCCCGGATCACGCATAGTTTGCTAAAATGACCTTACTGCATGTTCGCTTAATCGAATTACTCCCTGCCGCAAGGCATCACAATCCATTTTTGGAGTTTATCGAGATGAATCCGAAATCAGCCTTCACGCTTTTCCTCCTTGTCACCCTTGGCACCCTTGCAGGGCCCGGCGCAGCCGAAACCGCATCCGATACTCAGCTATCGTCCAACTGCAAGCTTGTCGGCCCGCTGATCGAGGCCACCGAAGATTGCAAGGCGGTGCGCGTCGCCTTTCGTACCGAGGTCGGCGACTGCATGAACGCTCTTAAGTCCGAAGCAGAAGCGCGTGCTGGAACAAATGCCGGGAACAACGCGCATACCAGTCGGGCGCGGTTGTTGACCTGCGATACTTCTGTCCGCTTGAAAATGGGCTTGGCGGCCAAGTGACCGGAGGGCAGGCAGAAAGCCCGCTTGGTGCGATTTTCTCAATTTCACTGGATGATGACAATATTACACGTGCTTTTCGGCAGGTGCCACTCACGCACCGACCGTTAATGACGGTGGCCAGGATTGCCAAATTCGAATTCGGAGACCCCAACCCCACGGACAAGATTTTCATCGACGGATGGGATGCTGATGACCAACCAGCCGGGCCGCAGCAGTTATCTGGATCAGCCGACTACCGCTTTGGCAAAAACCGCCGGGATTGATTTCTTGCGGCGCGTTCCCACTGACCGCCACCACGCCTTGGTCATGTCCGGTTGCGGGCAGGACCTGCGCCGAAAAAAATCGCTTTGGCTGACGCCACGCCTGAGGATCACGCTCATTCCGGGCCGCCCCCTTCTCGCCGCTTGGCGAATTTCGGGTCAAGTGATAATGTATTGTTGACACAGCCAAGGTTCGGCAAACTGCGGTGAAACTGATTGGAAAAACCTTCGTCGAACTGCCGCACTGCGCGGAACAACAGAATGGGTCAATGATATCATCAGCGAATTTTCACTTTCACCGCAAGATTTGTCCAAGGTTTGCCGCTACCCCAGCAAGTCAGGTCCCTTTGATTCAAATCGCCGTGGCCCCATTGGCGGGTATTTCGGGACGTTGGGCGACGTAGAAAGGAACATAAAACCCGACACCGGTCACGCTGCGCCCACCAAAAAGGTATTTATGTACCAGTTTGGTGCGCGGTGTGGCCAATGCGCGTAATAGCCAGACTTGGGACCAACTGTGTGCTTTTCATCTGGGCGTTCCTGTGCATCTTTCCAATCTATTGGGTTGCCAATACGTCGTTCAAGACTGTGGATGACATTGGCAGGCCAGGAGGCTATCTAGCCTTCCTCGACTATTCCCCGACACTGGACTCGTGGCGCTTCATCCTTTTCGATCACACCGAAAATCTCGTCTCGCGCCTTGTCAATTCCTTGACGATCGGCGGGGTTGCAACCGTTCTGACAGTGACGACCGCCGCCATGGCGATCTATGCGCTGACCCGTTTTCCGCCTGTCTTGCGTTGGTCGACCCTCGTCTGCGCGGCCCTGACCGCGGGCTGCCTTCTGGCGGCCTTGTCTTTGTCGGGTGGGTTTTTGCGGATTGGGTTTCTTGCAACCGCCGCTGCAAGCCTGACGCTGGGCTATGGCTTGCGCGGAAGCGGCCCCATGACATCGTCCGAAGGGATGATCTTTGCATTCCTTGCCACGCGCGCCTTGTCCCCTGCTGTGCTTGTACTGCCGCTTTACCTGATGGCGCAGGCTGCCGGCCTGCGTGACACGCATGCGTTGATGATCCTGGTCTACAGCGCCCTTAACCTGCCTGTCGCGCTGTGGCTTTTGTTGCCGGTTCTGGGTCCGCGCGCGACCGAGCAGGAGGAGGCCGCAACCCTTGATGGCGCGTCGCGGATTTACATCTTGTTCCAGGTGCTTTTGCCAATGGCGCGCGGCGGTGTTGCTGCCGCGGGGCTGGTGGTGTTCCTTTTGTGCTGGAACGAATATCTCTTCGCGGCCTACCTGACCGCAGACCATGCCCTGACCCTGCCGCCATGGGCCGTCGGGCAACTATCGCTGAAAGAGGCGCAGATCGGCGGCGAGGCCGTGGAATGGGCGCATCTGTCGGCCGCCACACTTTTGGCGATGATGCCCGCACTTTTGCTCAGCGCCCTTGTCCAGACCTGGCTTGGGCGCAGCATCGGGGGCAGGTGACGGCCCCATGAAACGCGCCTTCGCCAAAGAGGGCTGCGCCGCTCAGCGCAGCCGTGCGCCGGTGCTTGGGTCAAAGACAAAGGCAGCGGCAGTGCCTGCCTCAATCCCCATCGGGTCGCCGGGCTGACCTGCGAAATCCTTCGTGGCCTTCACCGTGATCATCTGCCCCTGCACATCGCAGGTGATCAGCGTGTGATCCCCGATCAGCTCATTGGTATAGATCGACCCCTGAATGGCCGCACCCTCCGCCGGAACCACCCGTGCATCCTCGGGCCGCAGACCAAGCGTGGCGGACGCAAGGCTGTGCTTCAGTGAGGTGCCCATACTGCCGCCCGGCATGTCGAACCGCCCATCCTTCAGCGTGCCTTTCAGAAAGTTCATGGGTGGTGAACCGATAAAGCCCGCAACAAACAGGTTCGCCGGATCGTTGTAGATGTTGCGGGGCGTATCCAGCTGTTGCAGAACGCCTTTTTCCAGAATGGCAACCCGGTGCGCCAGCGTCATCGCCTCGACCTGATCATGGGTCACATAGATCGTGGTGGTGCCAAGGCTGTGCTGCATGTGTTTCAATTCGGCCCGCATGTGCCCGCGCAGCTTGGCATCCAGGTTCGACAACGGCTCGTCCATCAAGAACACCGACGGCCGGCGCACGATGGCGCGGGCCAGTGCGACGCGCTGCCGCTGTCCGCCCGACAGTTGCCGCGGATACCTGTCCAGCAAGGCATCCAACTCGACCTGCCGGGCCGCGTCTTTTACTGCCGCTTCGATCGCAGACGGCGCTTCGCCCCTTACCTTCAACGGAAAGCCGATGTTCTCGCCCACCGTCTTGTGCGGATAAAGCGCGTAAGACTGGAACACCATCGCCACATCGCGGTACTTCGGCAACGTCTCGGTCACGTCGCGGTCGCCGATCCGCACCCGCCCCGAACTGGCAGTCTCCAGCCCCGCAAGGATGCGCAAGGCCGTCGTCTTGCCAGAACCCGAGGCACCCAGCAGCACCAGAAACTCCCCCGGCTCCACCATCAGGCTCAGCTCTTCCAGAACCTTCACGGCACCAAACGACTTGGCCACCTTGTCGAACTGGACCGGTACACGAATATCAGTTTGCATCACGTCAAGTCAGCCTTTCACTGCGCCCGTCAGGACGCCCTTTGCAATGAAGCGTTGCAACAGCACCGCCATCAGGACCACCGGCACGATCATCACCACGATCACGACGCACATGGTCCACCACAGAATTCCCCGGTCGCCCGCATTCATCGCAGCCACCAGAATAGGCATCGTCTGTGCCCGCGAGGTCGACAGGAACACGGCCAGAAGGTACTCGTTCCAGCACAGGATCATGGTCAGCAGCGTCGTGGCAGCCAGACCCGGACGGGTCAGCGGCAGCACGATGTCCCAAAAGATGAACAGACGGCTGGCCCCATCCAGCTGCGCGCTTTCTTCCAGTTCCAACGGGATTCCGGCGAAAAAGTCGTGCATCAACCAGACCACGATTGGCAGGTTTGTGACCGAATACGCCAGGATCAGCCCGAAATGCGTATCCACCAGACCCATCGACTGGAACATCATGTAAACCGGAATGATGACCACAATCGCCGGAAGGATGCGTTGCGAGATCATCCAGAACAGGATGTCGCCGTTGCTTAGCGTCCGGACAAAGAACCGCGACACCGCCCGCAGCAGCAGGACGAACAGCGCGAACGCGACCGCGAACACGATCTTCCAGTCCAGACCCGTCATCACCGCCGCCACGACGCCGCCCAGCAGGATCACAACGAACAGCATGATCGAACCGAATTTGGGCCGGTACTGAATCCGCGCAAGGCCGTAGGCCGCCATCGACCCGAACATGACCGCCAATGCCGTAGCGCCCAGCGCAATGATCACCGAGTTGACAAAGGCGCGCAGCGTATCCTCCCAATCTTTTACAAGCAGGTCGTTCCAGGCATGCAGGCTTGGCTGGAAATCGACGAAGGGCAGATAGAACGGCCCCTGGCTGACCGATTGCGGCAGCTTGAACGAGGTGATGAACACCCAGTACAGCGGAAAGACGACAAAGGCCGTCCAGACCGCAAGCACGACGTAAACGAACACCGCCGTCACGGGTGCCATCTTGCCCACCGCAGGCGGCTCGAACAGGCGCTGCATCAGGCCGGGCTGCGCTTGGGGTCGAAATGCCGGAGTATCGCTCATGTGCCCTGATCCTTGCGAATGTGCTTGAGCACCACAAAATTGAAGAACGAGGCGCACAGCACCACAGTGACGAACAACAGCAGATATGCGACCGACGCCGAGCTGCCGAAATCGTTGGATCGCCACGCGAACAGCGCCTGCAACGTCATCGATTCCGTCGCAATTCCCGGCCCCCCCGAGGTCATGATGTTGGGCAGATCGACGATCTTGAAGGCTTCGATCGCGCGGATCAACATGACGGTGGCCGCCACCGGTATGATTGCGGGCCAGACGATCTCGCGGAAAATCTGGGTGCCGGACGCGCCGTCGACCTGCGCCGCCTCGACATAATCGCGCGGTACGTTTTCCAGCGCCGCCAGCATCACGATGAATATGAACGGGATCCACTGCCAACTGTCGCCGATGATGATGAACACCCGCGCCGTCCAGGGATCAGACGCCCAGGCAAAGGTGCCAAGACCGACCCATTGCCAGACAGGTGCGAACGGGCCGAATGTCGGGTCGGCCACCATGCGAAAGGCGTAACCGACGCCAAGTGGGGTGATCATCATCGGAATGAAAAACACGACGCGGAAGAAATTCTTGCCGCGGATTTGCTGCGAACACAGGATCGCCAGGCCAAGGCCGATGCCGAACTGCACGGTGCAGCCGACGATCACATAGAACATCGTGGTGCCAAGCGTGCCCCACGCATTCCCGCTGAGCGCCGTTCCGGCAAGCACAACCGCCAGCCCGATCAATGCAAAGATCGTGATCAGCCGACCGACGAAACCTATGAAACTGAAGCCTGCACGCCATTGCCGCCACAGCCAGCGCAGACACCACCCGACGGTGGCCGCAATCAGCACCCAGCCGATCACGCTCATCTCGTTGAAACGGCCTAGGAAATGGATCTGGTCATTGCCCGCGAACAGTTTGGTAAAGTTCTGCAGGCCGACGAACCGGAACCGGAACCCCTCGCCCGACAGTTTGACCCGCGACACCGCGATGACCAGCGAGGCGATGGTGGGAAAGATCGAAAACAGCAGGATCAAGGTTACTGCCGGGGCGATGAACAGCCGCCCCGCATGCAGATCCAGCCATTCGCGGAACTGGTCCCGCCGCGAAACAGCGACCGGGGAAAGCCCCCCCGGTCGCGTCGATACACTTTGTAAGTCGATGCTCATGTCTTGGCGCAGATCACTTGTTTGTCGCGCCAAGCGACTTTGTGTACAGCCCAAGCTGTCCGTCGCGACCGAAGTCTTCGGTCACTTCTTCCCAGCCCGATTCGATGTTGGCAAGCGCCTCTTCCACCGTGATCTCACCTGCAAGATAGCGCGACAGTTCGGTGTCAAGGATGACGCCGCTGTACTGCTGTGCACCCGGGATACGCAGGTCCGAAGACATGTTCGGGTTGTTCAGCGAGTCTTTGATGGCGCCCAGATAGTTGACGGCGGCCGCTTCGCTGAAGCCTGCATCCACCCACAGTTTGGTGTCTTCAAGCTGCGAGTTGCGGTAGGGATTGTAGCCCGTCCAGCCGATGGTCACGTCCACGTTCGACTGCGCGGCCTGGTTCATGTAGGACAGGAAGCCATAGGCGGCGTCCTTCACCTTCTGGTCGGATTTCGCGTTGACCACCCCAGCCCACCCGCCGAAAGCACCGAACGGCGAGTAGTTTACGCCGTCGACCGCATTGGGGCAGGTCGTGGCATCACATGCCGCCATCTTGCCGGTTGCAGGATCAAGAACCGAAGTCCAGCCGGGGTTGATGACGGCATACATCTTGTCCTTGATGGCAGTTGCGTCGTCGCCGATCGACAACGGGCCTACATCGCCCCAATCGATGGTCTGGGCGCAGCGTCCGGATTTGACCAGCGAACGGGTGTCACCGACGTCCTGGTTCATTTCATCCGGCGGGCCG
>JBBQGU010000194.1:0-7647 GCA_038323315.1 Rhodobacterales bacterium
GAGGCGCGTTCGTAGAAAACCATCAGCTTTTCGCGTTCCTCAAAGCCCCATAGCGGCGGGGTCAGCGCGCCGACGTCCATGGCTTGGGTCGTGGTGTTCAGCAGGTGGTTCAACACGCGGCCGATCTCGCAGAACAGCACCCGGATCAGGCTGGCGCGGCGCGGCACGGGGGTGCCGGTCAGGCGTTCGATGGCCAGACACCAGGCATGTTCCTGATTCATCGGTGCCACATAGTCCAACCGGTCGAAATAGGGCAGGTTTTGCAGATAGGTCCGCGATTCCATCAGCTTTTCGGTGCCGCGGTGCAACAGGCCGATATGCGGATCACAGCGTTCGACAATCTCGCCGTCCAGTTCCAGCACCAGACGCAAGACGCCATGTGCGGCAGGGTGTTGCGGGCCGAAGTTGATGTTGAAATTGCGGATGCGCTGTTCGCCCGTCAGCATGTCCTGCGTGCCGTCATCGTAGCTGTTGTTCCGGATATCGCCGTCCATCACGCAACCTCACTGTCAAGTTCGGGAAAGGTATCCCATTCCGGCGGCAGACCGTACGTCTGTGCCACGAAAGCATATTGCGGCTTCAGCCAGTCGCGGGCGCGGACATGCAGGGCGGCAGGCATATCGACCGCCACGCCTTCATGCACGCGTTTGTCCAGCTTGGCGGGATGGTTCGAAAGGCCCAGAAATCCCGTGACCTGCGCCACGCCTGCGGGGGTCAATAACTGCTCATAAAACATGATCAACCGCTTTTCCGCCGCCACGCCCTGAACCAACCGGCCATGGATCGCCTTGTAGTCGCCGCGCTGCGTGACGTCCCTGGCCTTGCCCGCCAGAACCTCGTCAAACTTCGCTTCACAGGCCGCAGCAAACGCCTCGGGCGCGGGTTTGGTGCGGCGAACCAGCATGCGAACATGGCTCCACAACCTTGACACCGGGTCGCGCAACAGGAAAATCCAACGCACATCGGGCGCCAGAGCCGACATTTCGGCAATCCGCGCTGGCGGCAGCAGGCCATATTCCGGCGTCATCTCACCCACCAACCGCTTGCCCTCGGCCCCGGCCGACAGATAACGCAGATAGGCCGCCGTAGGGGCATCGCCCGATTGCAGCAGTTTGCGGTATTCCGCGCGGTCACCGATCTGACGCAGAACCCAGGTCGGCCACTTGGCGCGGCCCGTTTCCAACTCGGCCTCGAACGCAGCAATTTCCTGATCCAGCTTCTTGATACGACCTTTCAGGTTGCCGCCCTCCAGCCGGTCGAAATACTGCATCTCCTTGATGGTGCGCAGATAGGTCTCGGGGTGTTCGCGCAGGTAGTCGTAAAGCCAGGTGGTCCCGGCCTTTACGGCACCCGCACAGAACAGCATGGTGGGAGCCTGGCTCACGGATCAGGCCTTTTTCTCGTCGCCCGGCAGAATGTACTCTGCGCCCTCCCAAGGCGACATGAAGTCGAACTGACGGTATTCCTGCACCAGACTGACCGGTTCGTAAACGACGCGCTTTTGCACCTCGTCGTAACGAACCTCGGTATAGCCTGTGGTCGGGAAATCCTTGCGCAGGGGGTGACCCCGAAAGCCATAGTCGGTCAGGATGCGGCGCAGATCAGGGTGGCCGCTGAACAGGATGCCGAACAGGTCGAACACCTCACGTTCAAACCAGTTGGCCGCCGGATAGACGTCGATCAGCGACGGCACCATATCCGCCTCGCTGACCGCGACCTTGACGCGGATGCGGTGGTTCCGGAACATCGACAAAAAGTGATAGACCATCTGGAACCGCTCGACCGCCTCGGGGTAATCGACCGCCGTTATGTCGACCAGGCTGGTGAAATGGCAGTCCGGATCGGATTTCAGAAAGGCCGCCAGCCCGACCAGATCGGCCAGACCGACGGTCAACGTCAACTCACCCAACGTCACCGCCGCCGTCACAGGCTGTCTGGCGGCGATCAAAGCCCCGAGTTCGTGCAGATCCATCATGCCCCCCTAACGCACCAAAGTGCCGGTGCGGCGGATTTTGCGCTGCAATTGCAGGATGCCGTACAGCAGCGCCTCGGCGGTGGGCGGGCAGCCCGGGACATAGATATCCACCGGCACGATCCGGTCACAGCCCCGCACCACCGAATAGGAATAGTGGTAATACCCGCCGCCATTCGCACAGGACCCCATCGAGATCACATAGCGCGGTTCCGGCATCTGGTCATAAACCTTGCGCAGCGCCGGGGCCATCTTGTTGGTCAGGGTGCCCGCCACGATCATCAGGTCGGACTGGCGTGGGCTGGCACGCGGTGCCGTGCCAAAGCGTTCCAGATCATAGCGCGGCATCGAGGTGTGCATCATCTCGACCGCGCAGCAGGCCAGACCAAAGGTCATCCAGTGCAGAGACCCGTTGCGCGCCCAGTTGATGATATCCGCGGTCGAGGTCAGCAAGAACCCCTTGTCCTGCAGTTCCGCATTCAGCGCCACGGTGGCGACATCGCGGTCCGGCCCGGCAGCGTTGCCTGTCATCACGCCCATTCCAAGGCCCCCTTCTTCCACTCATACGCAAAGCCCGCCGTCAGAACGGCCAGAAACACCATCATCGACCAGAATGCGACCATGCTGATCTGTCCGAATGCGACCGCCCATGGGAACAGGAACGCCACCTCGAGGTCAAAGATGATGAACAGGATCGACACCAGGTAGAACCGCACATCGAACTTCATCCGGGCATCGTCAAACGCGTTGAAACCGCACTCATAGGCCGACAGCTTTTCGGGGTCGGGATGCCGCACCGCAATCAGCGCTGCCGCCAGCATCAGCAAAAGGCCAAGGCCGGTGGCCACAGCTAGCAAAACCAGAATGGGCATGTAGTCGCGCAGAAGACTATCCACGAAGGGCTCCTTCAACCGTAGTGCCGGGCAAAGGCCATTGCCGCCCCGGTCTTGAGGCTGGTTTAGCGCCCCACCTGTCCGGGGTCAACCAAGCCTCACGGCATTTCGCACCTGCAGCACATCAATTGCCATGTATCGGATTGTCGCAGCCCGACGCTCGGTCTTGGGCGGGTTGCCCTTGTCTGGTCGCCCCCTGCCCCCATATCGGAACGACCTTAACCGGAGTGTCCGATGCGCGCCCTTGCCCTTTGCCTGGCCCTGTCTGCGACCGTCCTGTCCGCGCTGGCCCTGCCCGCCGCAGCGCAGGAGGTTGGCCGCATCGGCGTCGACTGGGTCGGCAATGACATCGTGATCGAGGCGATCCCCGACCCCAAGGTGCAGGGCGTAACCTGCCATGTCGCCTATTTCGACCGCTCGTTCATCGACCGGCTGTCGAATGGCAATTTCTTTGAAGACCCCTCGAATTCATCCATCGCGTGCCGACAGACCGGGCCGATTGCGGTGGGGGATATCGACCTGTCGGCGGGGGGCGAGGATGTGTTCAGCCGGTCCCGCTCGATCATCTTCAAATCGCTGATGGTGACACGGGTTTTTGACTCGAAAAATCAGGTGCTGATCTATCTGACCCATGCGGCAGAGTTGACCAACGGCTCGGCCAAGATGTCGATCTCGACCGTGCCGTTGTATGGGTCGGTCAAGGTATAGCCGGGCTCACCGCCACAATACCCGCACAGACCAGCATCAACAGGATTTGCGGCAGCCACAGCGCCCGCTCGGCGGCACTGGGCGTGGCGATATGCTGGATCACGCCGACACACAGCATCCCAACCACCCCCCAGATCGCCCAGAACGGCAGGCCCCATGCCACGATCCCTGCGCGGGCCAGAACCACCGCCGCCAGCCCCGCCACCAGCCCCAGCGACACGAGCGAGGCGACACGACCCTCGGGCGGCAAGACGCCATCCCAGCGTCCGCCCATCGTCAGATGACCCCAAGGCGCGCCCAGCACGACACTTGCGTGAAAGGCGCACACCACCACTGTCAGCGCGAGATAGACCCAAGCCGCAACAGACCCGAGCGTCGTCACTGAACCACCGGTGCCACGACCCCTTCAGGTTCCGGCCCCTGCCCCACCCCCAAGGCCTCCTCACGGATGATCCGTGCGATCAGGGCGCAATCTTGCACCGAAAAGGTCAGGGGCACCCGCATGTCGACCAACCCCGCCAGAATGCGGTCGGTCTGCGGCAGGCTTTGCGGCTCGGCATAGTGCCAATGGTCATAGCGGCTGGTAAAGGCGACGGGCTGATCTGCGCCGAACCATTTCAACTCGACCCCGCGCGCCAGGGTGCGGGTCAGGAACAGGCCGATCCGCGCCCTGGACCAGTCGGCCAGCCGGAACTGAAAGGAGGAGCCGACGAACCGCTCGACCGCTGGCCGGTGGATCAGCGTCACACCTGCAACACCCGCCAGACCCGCCTCCAACGCCCGATACCGCGCCCCCCAGCGGTCCACGCGATCAGGCAACAGCCGCAATTGCGGCCGCAGGATCGCCGCGCGCAGATTGTCCATCCGGCCACTGACATTCGGCGTCACCATCCGCACGGCAGCAAACGCCTCGGGCGGGGGGGCGGCACGGTGCGCGGCATACAACATATACGACCCCGACAGCAGCACCGCCCGCGCCATCAGATCGGCATCGTCCGAGATCAGAAAGCCGCCCTCCCCCGAATTGACATGCTTGTAGGTCTGCATCGAATAGCAGCCGACGACGCCGTGCCGCCCCGACGCGACGCCGTCCCAACTGCCGCCCATCGTATGCGCGCAATCCTCGACCACCCGCAGGCCCAGCCTGTCGCACAGCGCCATCAGCGCGGCCATATCGCAGACGTGGCCGCGCATATGGCTCAGCAGCAGCACCCGCGCACCACTGGACAGCGCCTTGGCCTCCAGATCGGCGAAGTCCAGCACCAGATCGTCGGTCACCTCGACAAAGACCGGCCTGGCGCCGACCGAGGCAATCGCCCCCGGCACCGGGGCCAGCGTAAAGCCATTGCTCAGCACCGCATCGCCCGCAATCACCCCCAAGGCGCGCAGGGCGCAGCCCATGGCGTAACCGCCCGACGCGACGGCAAGGCAATAGTTTGCCCCCGTCAAGGCGGCAAACTCCTCCTCCAGCAAAACCGTCTCGGCCACCTCGCCGGGGGCGACGTTATAGCGGTGCAGGCGGCCATGCTGCAAAACCGCCATGGCGGCGGCGATCCCCGCGTCGGGGATCGGCTCATGCTGGGTGAAACTGCCGGCAAACTTTTCCATCGCAACCTTTGTTCAATGCCTCGCAGCCTGCATCAACCGGCAACCTGAACCTTGGCGATAGGTGGCCTGATCAGCGCCATGAACAAGCCCAATGTTACCACCAGCCCCCCCGCCGCCACAAAATACGCGACCGATGGCGATTGGAACGGGGCGGCCTCGCTCAGGAAATAGCCGAAGATCTGGCTGAAAAATACCGTCCCCGCCAAAGCCGCCACATTCATCACGGCAGAGATGCCGCCCTGCAACTCGCCTTGGGCATTTTCGGGCACGGCTTTGGTCATCCTGGCTTGCAACAGAGGCATGACAAACCCCTCTGGCGCGTGGATGAACATCATGATGATCACCACCGGCAAGGAAGCCGCCAGCCCATAGCCAAGGGCACCGATCACCGAAAACACCAGCCCGACCACCAGCAGGCGGTATTCGCCATATCGCTTGACCAAAGGTCCGATCAGCCCGCCCTGCACCGCCGCCGTGACGATGCCAAAGACGGCCAGCGACACCCCGATCATTGCGGGCGACCAGCCAAACTTGGCAATGCCCCAAAACGACCAGATCGCCTGATAGACCGAGGCGCAAAAGAAAAAGGTGAACAGCACCACGCACAACGGCACCACGCCTTGATAGCTTTTGAACACCTTGAACGCCCCGAACGGATTGGCGCGGGCCAGCTCAAAGGGTCTGCGGTTGGCAGGGTCCAGCGTTTCGGGCAGAACGAACCAGCCATAGACCAGATTGATCCCCGAGATCGCTGCGGCCACATAAAACGGCACGCGCGGCCCGAACTCGCCCAATAGCCCGCCAATCGCCGGGCCCAGCACAAAGCCGAGGCCAAAGGCAGCCCCGATCAGACCGAAATAGCGCGCCCGCTCCTCGGGTTCCGTGATGTCGGCGATATAGGCATTGGCGATGATCCAGGACGCGCCACAGACGCCCGAAATCAGGCGTGCCACGAACAGCCATTCCAGATTGGGCGCCATGGCCTGCAGGATATTGTCCAGGCCCAACCCCAGAATGGACAGCAACAGCAGGGGCCTGCGGCCAAAGCGGTCCGACAGGTTGCCCATCAGCGGCCCGAACAGAAACTGCCCGACGGAATAGGCAAAGAACATCCAGCCCCCGATGATCGAGGCTTCGGCCAGCGACATCTGACCCACCTCTTCGATCAAACTGGGCAGGACGGGGATGACGATGCCAAAGCCGACCATGTCCAGAAAGACCGTGATCAGGACGAACAGGATGGCATGGCGCGAGGGCGGGCGGCGGAGCGTTTGTCGTGGGGAATCCATGCCAAAAGGCTATTCAACACGGCCGGCAAAGTCAAACCGACCTGGGCCACAGGTAGGATGGGCGATGCGCCCATCTTCCCCATCGATGGGCACATTGCCCATCCTACCTTTGCCCGACGCTCCGCAATACCGAGGTCACCTGCGCCATGATCGACAGCGCAATCTCACCCGGGGTCCGGGCGCCGATGTTCAATCCCACCGGCGCGTGCAGCCGCTCCAACTCTGCCGGGCCCAGACCCAACGCCTGCAACCGCTCCAATCGCAAGGCATGGGTGCGCCGCGATCCCAGACAGCCGACGTAAAACGCCGGCCCCCGCAACGCCGCCGCCAGCCCCGGGTCGTCCAGCTTTGCATCATGGGTCAGCGTCACCACTGCAGTTCTGGCATCGGGCTTCAGCGCGGCCAAAGCCGCGTCCGGCCATTCGTCCACAATCACCTCACCCGGAAAACGCGCCGCAGCGCCGAACGCGGCGCGCGGATCGATCAGCACCGGGTCATACCCGCACAACCGCGCCATCGGGATCAGGGCCTGCGCGATATGCACCGCCCCGACGATGATCAGCCGCAGCGCCGGATTGTGCACGGCGATGAACCGCCCCTCCTCGATGCCCGACTGATCCGACCTCAACCGCGCGGCCACCGCAGCATCTTCGGGCCCCAGCAGCGCCGTGCTGAAATCCGCAAGGTCCGTGACGACGGCAACCGCCCGCCCCTCGCCCTGCGCCGCCAGCAGTGCCGCCAGAATCCGTTCATCCGTCACCGGCTGCACCATCACCCGGATCGTCCCGCCACAGGCCAGTCCGGCAGCAAAGGCATCCGCGTCGCTCACGCCATAGGTCAGCAGCCTGGCCTGCCCGATCTGCGACACCTCCGCCGCCTCCAGCACCACCGCACCCTCGACACAGCCGCCCGAGACCGAGCCCATCATCGCCCCTGCCCGATCCACCACCATCTGCGAACCGACCCCGCGCGGGGCCGAGCCCCAGGTCTCGACCACCGTCGCCATCACCACACCGCGCCCCCCGCGGTGCCAGTCCAGTGCCAGTGCCGTCAAATTCTCGCCCATATGGCACCTCCTGCGCCTATGATGCGCCGCCCTGCGATCAAAGAAAAGCGCCGCCGGAACGGGTCCGGCGGCGCCAATGTCACATGGTCTGACTTAGTTGGAGGCTTGACG
>JBBQGU010000195.1:0-7581 GCA_038323315.1 Rhodobacterales bacterium
CCGCTTTGCAGCCCGTGCAGGCCCCACATATAGATGATCAGGCCGGGTGCGACACCAAAGTTTACGAAATCGACCAGCGAATCCAGTTCTGCGCCAATCTCGCTCTCGCTGCGCAACAGGCGTGCCAGCCGTCCATCCAACCCGTCCAGAACTGCGGCAACCAGAATCATGCCCACCGCAGCCTGATACTGGCCAAAGATCGCAAAACGAATGCCGGTCAGGCCCGCGCACATTGCCGAAAACGTGATCAGATTGGGCAACAGCTGGGCCAGATACAGTTCCGACCGGGGTTTGGGGGGCAGCGCCATCTATTCCACGCGCGCCAGACGGGCAGCCTCGGTCGAGGACAGGTCGGCGATCACCGTCTCACCCGCGATCATGGTCTGACCCAGCGACACCATCGGCGCCACCCCGACCGGCAGGTACACGTCAAGACGCGAGCCAAAGCGGATCAGCCCAAAGCGGTCGCCCGCGCGCAGGGATTGGCCGGGCTTGGCAAAACACACGATGCGCCGGGCGATCAGGCCCGCGATCTGCACCACGCCGACCTGCCGCCCGTCCGGCAGCCGGATGGCCAACCCGTTGCGTTCATTGTCGGTGCTGGCCTTGTCCATCGAGGCGTTGAAGAATTTGCCGGGGCGGTAGGCGATGGCGGTGATCTGGCCACCCACAGGCATCCGGTTCACATGGCAGTTGAACACCGACATGAACACCGATACCCGCGTCAACGCCTGCTGACCCAGACCCAGTTCCAGCGGCGGCACGGCAGGCTCGATCAGCGACACGGTGCCGTCGGCGGGGCTGATGACCAGCATATCCCCCAAGGGAACCGACCGTTTGGGGTCGCGGAAAAAGTAATAGCACCAGACGGTCAGACCGACGCCGATCCAACCGAGTGGCTGCCATATCAGAAACAGCACCAGCGTAGCCACGGCAAATATGCCGACAAAGCGGATGCCTTCGGGGTGCATCGGCTTGATAAAGGTGTCGATCATACGCATCGGTTGGGTCCCCGTTTCATCAGGCCGCTAGGGCTGGGCCAGTCCGGGTCATAAGCTGCAGCGCGGCAAAGTTCAACAACTTCGCCGCGCTGCGGGATTACGCCGCAGCCCTGTCAGGCCGGAAACCTCAGGCTGGAACCGCCATGCCCTTGCCCCGTGCCAGATCGCGCATGCGGTCTTGCAGCTTTTCAAAGGCCCGCACCTCGATCTGGCGGATGCGTTCACGGCTGACGCCATAGATTTCGGACAACTCTTCCAGCGTGATCGGCGTATCGGCCAGACGGCGCTTTTGCAGCACATCCTTTTCGCGGTCGGTCAGCGCCGACATGGACTGCATCAGCAACGCATGGCGAGCGTCAAACTCATCCTTTTCGGCATAGTCGCCGGCCTGATCGCTGTCTTCATCCTCCAGCCAATCCTGCCACTGGGTCGAGCCTTCGCCGTCTGCGCCAACCGTGACGTTCAGGCTGGCATCGCCGCCCGCCAGACGGCGGTTCATGTCGATGACCTCCTGTTCGGTCACGTTCAGGTCGGTGGCAATACGAGCGACGTTTTCAGGACGCAGATCGCCCTCCTCCAACGCGCCGACCTTGGCTTTTGCCTTGCGCAGGTTGAAGAACAGCTTTTTCTGGGCGGACGTGGTGCCCAGTTTCACAAGGCTCCACGACCGCAGGATATATTCCTGGATCGACGCCCTGATCCACCACATCGCATAGGTCGCCAGACGAAAGCCCTTTTCGGGGTCAAAGCGTTTGACGGCCTGCATCAGGCCGACATTCGCCTCGGAGATAACCTCGGCCTGCGGCAATCCGTAGCCGCGATAACCCATGGCGATCTTTGCGGCCAGACGCAGGTGGCTTGTCACCATGCGGTGCGCGGCCTTGCTGTCTTGATGGTCCACCCAGCTTTTGGCCAGCATGTATTCTTCTTCGGGTTCCAGCAGCGGAAATTTGCGGATTTCCTGCATGTAGCGGTTCAAGCCCTGTTCGGGACTTGGGGCAGGCAGATTGGCATAGGTGCTCACAATGACGCTCCCTTGGGTGTTGGCCCATATTGTCCCGGTGCGATTGCGCCCCCGGGGATCGGGCGATTTGGCTAGGCTGATAGTCCGGTTCAAGGCCCATCATACATATCCGAACTAACATTAGATGAATATGTTCCGCCGGATGTGAAGGCTTGTTACATATCAATAACGGGAATGTCATCCGCGCAGGCCCGCCAGCAGGTCTGTCAGGTCGGCGGGCAGGGGCGACGTGAATTCCAGCGTCTCACCCGTGACCGGATGCACAAACCCCAAAGTCGCCGCATGCAGCGCCTGCCGGGGAAAGTCATTGCCCAGGTCGGCAGCGGCACCGAACAGCTTGGGCGACAGGCGTTTCTTGCCGCCATAGGTCTGGTCGCCGACCAGGCCGTGGCCGACATAGGCCATGTGGACGCGGATCTGATGGGTTCGCCCGGTTTCCAGCCAGCATTCGACCAGGGCCGCCCCACCGGCAAAATCCTCGATGGTCCGCGCCCGCGTGATGGCGTGCCGCCCCTGTTCCCAGACGACGGCCTGCCGCTGACGGTCGGTCTTGTGCCGGGCCAGATGGGTCGCGATTTTCAGGATGCTGCCCGCCTCGAAACTGACGCCCTTCAGCCCCCGGATGCGCGGATCGCTGGGCAAGGGCACGCCATGCACTACGGCCAGATAGCGGCGGTTGACCGAGTGATCCTCGAACTGCGCGGCAAGGCCATGATGCGCCCGGTCGGATTTCGCGACGACCAGCAGGCCGGTGGTGTCCTTGTCGATGCGGTGCACGATGCCGGGCCGACGCTCGCCGCCAATGCCCGACAGCGTGTCGCCGCATTGGGCCAGCAGGGCGTTGACCAGCGTGCCGGTGGGCGTGCCGGGTGCTGGGTGCACCACCAGACCGGCCGGTTTGTCGATGACGATCAGGTCGCCATCCTCATGGATCACCGACAGGGGGATGTCCTCGGGCAGGGTTTCCACCTCGACCGCCGGGTCCAGCCGCAGGTCATAGACCTGCCCCTGGGTCACGCGGGCCTTGGGGTCGGTCACCGCCACGCCGTCCAGGAACACGGCACCGTCCGCGATCATCCGCATCAGACGGGTGCGCGACAGGGCGGCATCCTCTGGCACAAGGGCGGCAAGTGCCTTATCCAGACGGTTGGGGGCATCCGGGCCGATCGTCAGGACCAAGCCATCCTCGGGGCTTTCGTCGGATAAGGTAAGCAGGACCATGACTGAAACTCCGCTGATCGAGCCAGAGCTGCCACCCTCGCTGCGCTTTTTGAAACATCTGGTGACGGTGCTGACCGTCACCATGATTGTGGGGGTCATAACTGTGGTGGCGGTGCTTGTCACCAAGCTACAGCAGGTCAGCCCGCCGCCCGGACTGCCTGCGGGGCTGGTGCTGCCTGCGGGGTCACAGGCGCGGGCGGTCACCATGGGCACCGGCTGGATTGCCGTGGTTACATCAAATGATCACATCTTGGTTTTTGCAAATGACGGGACTTTGCTGCAAGATATTCCCATCGTGCTGAAGGGCGACTGACAAACGTGGTGAAAGCCGACTGACAAACGTGTCGAAAACCGACTGACAAACGTGCCGAAAACCGACTGACAACTGCAAATTGACCGAACCGTTGCACGGCCCCCCCCGGGCCAAGGCGATGTGGGCCAGGGGTTAACGATGTTCGCGACGCTGGTTCACTTCGCAAAGTCGCAGCCCGCCGAGGAAATCAGGCGCCAGTCTGCCCTGTCTGACCATATCGAGATACGTCTGCGCGTCATGGTCCTGTTACCCTTTGCCACGGGAGCCTTGTTCATCTCACCCATGATCTGTGCGCTGCTTGCCGCAGCCAACCTGATGCTGGACGTGGCAGGTGGGCGGCTGATGAACCACGTCGATCCGCAGCGCCAACCGCTGCGCTATCTGATGGCGCTGACATTGCTTGCAGGCTCGAACCTGGCCTATGTGCTGGTACCGGCCCTGACGTGGCAGGTCGAAGACCCGTTTTCCAAGGCGTTCGCGATGGGCGCGATCATGGTGAATATTCTGCATGTCGCTGCGGTACGCACCGTTCATTTTCCGCTTGGCCTAAGCGATTTCCTGACAGCCTCGGCTGCCGCCTTGATCGGCAACAGCTATTACTGGCTGCGGATCGGCAATCCTGGCGGGTTTTTCGTATCGACACTCTGCCTGATTTCCGCGCTGTATTTCGCCTTCATCATGATGCGATCCAGCCACGCTGTCCATTCCCAGACCCATCACGCACGTCAGATCGCCGAATCCGCCAATGCCGCCAAGTCGCGCTTCCTGGCGCAGATGAGCCATGAACTGCGCACCCCCCTGAATGCCATTCTGGGCATGGGCTATGCCGAAATGACCCATGCCACCACGCCGCAGGCCAAGGACCGGCTGGCGACGATGGTGTCCTCGGCGCGGTCGCTGGCGGTCATGCTGGACGATCTTCTGGATCTGTCGGCAATCGAGGCGGGGCGGCTGCTGATCCGGCCCACAGCGGTCGGGCTGCGGGCCGAGATCGAGGCGACGCTGGCGCTGTTCCATCTGCAACTGACCCAATCCCGGCTGAACCTGCAGGTCAGCATCCCCGACGACCTGCCCGACTATGTGCTGATCGACGGTCAAAGGTTCCGGCAATGCCTGTCCAATGTCGTGGCGAATGCCATCAAATACACGGCGGTCGGCAAGGTCAGCGTCGACGTCTCGACCGTGTCGCCAAATCTTTTGTCCATCGACATCGCCGATACCGGCCCCGGCGTTTCGGCGGATGTCCGGGAGCGGATTTTTGACCCCTTTGATCGCGGTGGCAGTACGGTCGCGGGCACCGGACTTGGCCTGTCGATCAGCCGCACCCTGGCGCGGCGCATGGGCGGCGACCTGACCCTGATCCCCAGCACCACCGGCGCCTGCTTTCGTCTGACCATCGCGATCCCGCCTGCGCTGACCGCGAGACCCGTTGTGGCGGAACCCGTGCGCGTCGACCTTGCTCAGCGGCGCGTGCTGGTGGTGGATGATGTGGCGACCAATCGTCTGGTGGCGATCAGCTATCTGCGAATCATGCAGGCGATTCCGCAGGCGGTCGAATCGGGACATCAGGCGCTGGAGGAGATTGCCCGTGCGCGGCCAGACATGGTTCTGCTGGACATGCTGATGGACGGGATGGACGGGATGGAGACGTTTCAGCGCATCCGCGCCTTGCCGGGTGACGCGGGCCGGACCCCGGTCATCGCCATGACGGCGGATGCCTCGGACGACAGCCGCCGCGCCTGTCTGGCCGCAGGTTTCGATGGTTATGTGACCAAACCCATCTCGCCCGAACTGCTGGGCGCGGCCTTGCAGGCCGTCATCGCCGCTCGGCACGCCGAAAGCGACACGCCACGGCGCAACTGAACGGGACGCTTTCGCAGGTGCCGGCGCACCATCGCATGACGTTATTCCGGAGCCGCCTCATGCAAGACCACACCGATCACGATGCCACCGCCCTTGCCGCACTGGTGGCCAGCGGTCAGGTCAGCCCCGGCGAATTGCTGGATCACGCTTTGGCCGCCGTCGCGCGCGACAATCCCGCGCTGAACGCTGTCGTGCTGGTGCAAGAGGGCGCCGCCCGCGCCGCCATTGCACGCGGTCTGCCGTTTGGCCCGTTCCGGGGCGTGCCGTTCTTGCTGAAAGACCTTGGTTGTGAGGCGATTGATTTCCCGTCCCACAATGGCTCGCGGCTGTTTGCGAACACCCGCTACCGCTATGACAGTGCGATCTTTGACAGGATGCGCGCGACCGGCGTCGTCACCTTTGGCCGCACCACCAGCCCCGAAGGCGGCATCGGTGCCGCGACCGAGGCTGCCGTTTACGGCGGCCCGACGCGCAACCCGTGGAACCTGGACCACACCTCGGGCGGATCGTCTGGCGGCGCTGCGGCAGCGGTGGCGGCGGGGATCGTGGCCTTTGCCCATGGGTCAGACGGCGGCGGATCGGTGCGCATCCCGGCCAGCAGTTGCGGCCTGTTCGGGTTCAAACCCACCCGCGCGCGGTTGCCGGATGGCCCGGCCTCGGGCGAGGGTTGGGCCGGCATGTCCATCGACGGCTTCCTGACGCGATCGGTCCGCGACACCGCCGTGATGCTGGACGCCTGTTCCGGCCCCGACCTTGGTGCGCCCTATGCCTCCCCAGCCTTGCATCGCAGCCATGCCGATGCAATCAGCCGCCCGCCGCGCCGCCTGCGCGTGACCCTGTGTGACACCACCCTGACAGGTCAGCCGATCCACCCCGAGGTGGCCGCCGCCGTCCGCGCCACGGGCCGCGCGCTGGAACATCTGGGCCACCATGTCACCCCCGGCCACCCTGACGCCGATATCGGCATGATGATGCGCGCCTGGACCGATATCGTGGCCGTGGGCACTGCCTTGTCGGTGCGTGGCGGGCTGAAGGGGCGTCCGCTGACCGACGATCTGGTCGAAGGTGTTGGCCGTGGTGCCACAGACTACGCCGAGACTCTGTCACCCCTGCGCTATCTGGAGGCGGTCAACGAAATCCACAGCTTTGGCCGCCAGATGGCCCGCTGGTTCGACACGGGGGCCGACATTCTGTTGTCGGCGACCCTGGCCGAACCGCCTGCCCGCGTCGGCCGTTTTGCCCATACGACGACGGATTACGTGGACTACCGCATTGGTCCCGATGGCATTTTTGCCTATTCGCCGTTTTGCGCGATCTTCAACGCCTCGGGTCAGCCTGCGGCTTCGGTGCCTTTGGCGATGTCCTCCGACGGGTTGCCCATCGGCATCCACCTGGCCGCCCCTTTTGGAAAAGATGAAGAATTAATCGCCCTTTGCGCAGAACTGGAACTTGCGCAACCCTGGATGGCACGGCGCGCGCCTGAACTGCCCCGGTGATGAATCTTCTTGCGCGCCATGAAAACTGCCGCGCAAATGATCAAAACAACAGGAGGCGAGTCACCTTGGCTCAAACCATCGCCGTCGAGGCGCGCCACGCGATCAAGGAATTCGGCACCGGGCCCGCAGCGGTGCGCGCCCTGAACGACGTGTCCATCAGCATCCGTGAGGGTGAGTTTTTTACCCTGCTGGGGCCATCCGGCTGCGGCAAGACCACGCTTCTGCGCCTGATTGCCGGGTTCGAGATGCCAACCTCGGGTAATATTCTGCTGTCAGGTCAGGACATAACCTTTCTGCCGCCCAACAGACGGCCCGTGAACACCGTGTTTCAAAGCTATGCCCTGTTCCCTCATCTGACCGTCGCCGAAAACATCGGCTTTGGCCTGCAAATGCAGGGCCGCCCGAAATCCGAAGTCGCCGCCACCGTCAAGCGGATGCTGGCACTGGTGAAGATGGAAACCTTCGCCGAACGCAAGCCCACCCAGCTGTCGGGCGGCCAGCAACAGCGCGTCGCCCTCGCCCGCGCCCTGGCCCCGGCGCCCAAGGTGTTGCTGCTGGATGAACCTTTGTCGGCATTGGACCTGAAACTGCGCAAGGAAATGCAGATAGAGTTGAAACGCCTGCAAACCGAAACCGGCATCACCTTTGTCTTTGTCACGCATG
>JBBQGU010000196.1:0-7573 GCA_038323315.1 Rhodobacterales bacterium
GGTTTCTTGTTGAACTATGACAAGAATATCCCGGGAAGATCCGCCACATCATGAATTGGATGTTGGAACGTGATGTTGGTGGGTGTCGCGCGGACGACTGGCTCGCCTCAGCCGACTCTTGCGGCCTGGACAATGAGTCCGCGCCTACCAAACCTTAGGGGGATTGTCATGCTGTGGCCCGCCTCTGTAACATCTAAATCGATCCTTGCCGTGAAGGTTTAGTCGCAAGACGGCAGGTTTGGACTGCGATCATCGATGGTGTAGATCGCAGAAAGAACAAACCAAAGATTGTTGGCGTGGGGGATACGGTGGGGGATGAAACCATTTGCTTCTCCCGCAAGTCATTGACATTAAACGAAATAATTATATTCACTGGCCGCGCGACAGGCCGTCCGGCGGATGGTGAATCACGGACAGGGCGGTGCCATCGTCAACCTGTCCTCGATGGCTGCCGTATTGAGTGCCGCACATGAGTTCGTCGACTACGCCGCCTCGAAAGCGGCGGTCGAGGCGATGACCATCGGATTGTCGCGTGAGGTGGCGGCAAAGGGCATCCGCGTCAATGCCATCCGGCCGGGGCTGATCGACACCGAAATGCAACGCGGCAGTGGCGAGGCGGACCGTCTGGGGCGGCTGGTCGGAACGGTGCCGATGGGGCGGATCGGACGTGCCGAGGAGGTCGCCGAGGCTGCCATCTGGTTGCTGTCGGATGCGGCCAGCTATGTCACCGGCGCAATTCTGCCTGTCAGTGGCGGGCGCTGACCCGCAGTACCCGCTATCCCTTAACGTGTCAGCCTGACGCTCCACGCAACGCTATCCGCCAGCACCCTTTGGGTCGCCTGATCAAAGGCCGAGACCAGGGCAAGCGTGTCGCTGCTGCTGGCAAGGGCGGTATGTTCAAAACGGCGGGTGGCGATCAGGCTGCCATCGTCGTCCCGCGACATGGTCATGGTCAGGCCGACATTGACAGCGATTTCGGCAACACCTTCGGCCGGGGCTTCGGCCTGAAAGTCGGTCAACTCGACCAGCAGGCGATAGTCGGGCGACAGCCCGGCACCGTCGCGCCCGACCAGCCGGAACGCCCCGCTGTTTTGCAGCGAAGCGACCAGTAATGTCTGGATCAGCACCGGCGTCGCATCGACCCAGCGGCCTTGGGGCAGGTATTCGGCCTGCAACCGGTTCGGTTTGATCAAGATGCGATCAGTCGCCAATGCCCCGCTGGAGGTCGGCAACTCCACCACCAGATGCTGGCTCGACCCCCGCGCATCACCATTGCCCGCCAACGGTGACAGCGTATAGGCGTCCAACGTTTCAGCCGCCTTGTTAAAAAGACCACAGCCCGCCAGCAGCACCAGCATGCTGACCGCGAGGAGGGTGCGTGTTGCCGTTGGTGTCATGATCATCCTCATTTGTTGTATTCCGGCGTGCGATTGCTCAGGAAAAACCGGGTGGGGTCACGTTCGATCCGGGCGACCAGCTTGGAAATATCCTGGATCAGCCGGGCGCCGTTTTCACCGATCGTAGTATACTGCGGCAATCCTTTCGCGGCAAAATCGTTGACATTGCTGATGGCGGTGCGCGCATCTGACATCACCTTGCGGAAATCCGCAAAGGCCACCTGCAGGTCATCCAGCGATTTGGTTGCAGTGGTCAGGGCTTCCCTTGCATCGGTGATGGCACCATCGGCATTCGTGGCAACACTGTCCAGCTTGTCCGAGAAGGATGCAATGTTTTCCGCAGCGCCAGACAAGCTGTCGGAGGCCGTGCTCAGGTCATCCATCAGCTGGCTGACCTTGCCCGAGGATGTATCCAGATTGGCAAGGATCTGGGCAACATGCGCGGCATTTTCGTCCGAGGTGAATTTTTCGATGTTTGCCAGAACCGCAGTGGCCTGTTTCAACAGATCCGGTGCATCCTCGATCAGACTTTGCACTGCCGTGTTTTTGGACGGAATTTGTGCCACATCCGTCACCGGGTCGATTGGCAGGCGGGGGTCACTGGTTGTCCCGCCCTCCAGCCCGACAAATCCGACGCCGGTCACCCCTTGCGAGGACAGTGTCGCCTCGGTGCCCTGCCGGATCGGCGTGTTGGCCGACACCTCGATGCGCACGCGCACCTTGGATTGTTCGTTTCGGTCCAAGGCGATGTTCAATACCTTGCCAACATCGACGCCGTTGAACTTGACCGGACTCGCCTGATTAAGGCCCGAGGCCTGATCGAACAGGATGTCGTATTGGGTATAGCTCTTGTTGATCTCGACCTGTGCCAACCACAGGAAAAAGCCCAGACCGGCAAAGATCGCCAGCAGGGTAAAGGCACCGATCAGGACAAAGCTGGCCCGGGTTTCCATGATTTATCCCGCCAAAGCTGCGTGGCCCCGCGGGCCGTGAAAATAGGAATGGACCCAAGGGTCCTCGACGGCCAGCATTTCGGCCATGCTTCCGGTGACAAGGACCTTACCTTTGGCCAGCACGGCAATCCGCTCGCAGGTGGCGTGCAGGGTGTCGATGTCGTGCGTCACCAGAAACACCGACAGGTTCAACGCCTTGCGCAAAGTATTGATCAGCGCGTCGAATTCTGATGCGCCGATCGGGTCCAGCCCTGCGGTGGGCTCGTCCAGCAGCAGGATCTCGGGGTCCAGCGCCAGGGCACGGGCAAGCCCCGCCCGTTTGCGCATGCCGCCCGACAGGTCCGACGGGTACAGACTGCCCGCCTTGGGCGGCAATCCCGCCATCGCCAGTTTCAGATCGGCCAAGGCGCGGCGGGTGTCGGCCGGCAGGTTCGCATGCATTTTCAGCGGCACTTCCACATTTTCGCGCACCGTCAACGCCGAGAACAACGCACCGTTCTGAAACATCACACCCCAACGGGCCTGCGTGGCGGTCATGTCGCCCTTCAGCACGTCCGCACCCAACACCTTGATGCTGCCCGCGCTCGGCTTTTGCAGGCCGACGATGGTGCGCAGCAGCACCGACTTGCCGGTGCCCGATGCGCCGACGACACCCAGAACCTCGCCCCGCATCAGGTCGATGTCCAGGCCGTTGTGGATGACGGATTTGCCGAACTTGTTGACCAGACCGCGCACTTGGATAACCGGTTCCTGCGCCATCACAACCCCGCAGCCGCAAACAGGATGGAAAACGTCGCATCCGCCAGAATGACCATGAAAATCGCCTGCACCACCGCGCTTGAGGTCAACCGCCCGAGGGATTCGGTGTTGCCCTTGACCTGCATGCCCTGAAAACAGCCGATCACGCCGATGATCAGCGCAAAAAACGGCGCTTTGGCCAGACCGACCACATAGTGGATCACATCGACATCCAAGAGCCGCGTCCGGAACAACCCCGGCGAGATGCCCAGTTCGTACCATGCCATCAAGGTGCCGCCCAGCAACCCGGCAATATTGGCGATTACACCCAGCACCGGCAGCATGAACAGCAGCGCCAGCACACGGGGCAGAACCAGCACCTCGATCGGGTCAAGGCCAAGTGTGCGCATTGCGTCCACCTCTTCTTGCATCTTCATCGACCCGATCGCGGCGGTAAAGGCCGAGGCGGACCGGCCCGCGACGATGATCGCGGTCAACAGGATGCCCAATTCGCGCAGGATCGACACGGATATCAGATCAACGACATAAATCTCGGCTCCGAACTGGCGCAACTGGTCTGCACCCTGATAGGCGATGACGATGCCGATCAGAAACGACATCAGGGCGACGATGGGAACCGCATTCACCCCGACTTCCTGCATGTGAAACACCAGCGAGGTGAAGCGCATCCGCCACGGACGCAGCACCGTCATCACCAGCGTCAGCATGACCTGACCGAAAAAGCCCGTAATCTTGGCAAGGTCGCCCAAGGCCGCCAAGGTTGTGCGCCCCAGCTTTTCAACCCGGTCCATCAGTTCGACATGAGGCGGCGGGCGCTTTTGCCGCTGGTCTGGCGGCAAGGCGGCGCGAACCGTGGCAAGCAATTCCTCTTGCGCAGGGGTCGCGCCGACGACTTCGGCCCCCGACCGCCGTGCCGATGACAGAATCACCCATGCGCCTGCCGTATCCAGTGCCGTGACGCCGCCTATGTCCAATACCTTGCCGGACCCAAGGTCAGATGGCAGGGCCCGGAACCGTTTCAGCACATACTCGCCTTCCAGCTTGTGAACGGACTGGTTACCGGCTGGCATTGGCGGATATGGCTGGCATTTACGGTCCACAGATTGGTTCATAAAGCCAACGCAAGCTGTTGCGGTTTGGTTCCGCCATTGTTGCAAAATAAATTACCGGGCCGAGGGCGCTCGCTGGTCAATGAAAATCCCGCGACCCCGGAATGATCCGCGCGTCGCGCGGATGCCCGCCGCGTGACCCTGCGACGGGCCTGACAACCTCATCCGCGCGCGACATCTGCACCTGAAACCTGTCGCCCGACAGCCGCCACAGGGCATCCGACCGGTCGATGATCTCGGTTGCGACCACATGGATCACGTCGGCGTCGCGCTGCACATGGCCGCGCACCTCCATCAGGCGCGCCGTCATGATGGCCTTGCGAAACTGCGCCATCACCTTGGGCCAGACGACAAGGTTGGCCACGCCCGTCTCATCCTCCAGCGTGACGAAGCACACACCTTTTGCGGTGCCGGGCCGCTGGCGGATCAGCACGATCCCGGCCAGCCACAGCTTCTGACCATTGCGCATCGTGGCCA
The DNA here is from genome assembly GCA_038323315.1 of Rhodobacterales bacterium. Classification (GTDB taxonomy): domain Bacteria; phylum Pseudomonadota; class Alphaproteobacteria; order Rhodobacterales; family Rhodobacteraceae; genus Stagnihabitans. Next base: position 4,696 of record JBBQGU010000196.1, read on the forward strand.
GATCGGCGGCGGGCCTGTAGCCTTGCCGCGTCATGCTGGCGCGCAGAAAGCTGATCGGATGGGCCTTCAGCGACAGGCGCAGGGTCTGGTAATCGGCCACGACATGTTCGCACAGCGGCATGACGGGCAGCGCCACCGCCACCTCCGCCCCCTCATCCCGTTGGCCGTTGAACAGCGGCAAATCGGGCGCATCATGCAGGGCGCGGGCCTGCCAAAGGGCGGCGCGGCGGTCCAGACTCATCGACCTGAACGCATCGGCGGCGGCCATGGCACGGATATTGGCCGTGGTCAGCCCCGCGCGGGCTGCCAGATCATCCAGATCGGCAAAGGGCGTGTCGCGGGCGGCCATCAGGCGTTCCACGGCATCCTGCCGCATCCCGTCGATCTGGCAAAACCCCAGCCGCAACGCCCAGCCGGTGCCCGAAGGCTCCAAGAGGTTGTTCCAATCGCTGAAATTCACGTCCACGCCGCGCACCTCGACCCCATGTTCGCGGGCATCGCGGACGATCTGGGCGGGGGCGTAAAACCCCATGGGCTGCGAGTTCAGCAGGCCGGCGGCAAAGGCGGCGGGGTAGTGGCATTTCAACCAGCTGGAGACATAAACCAGCAAGGCAAAGCTGGCGGCATGGCTTTCGGGAAAGCCGTAATCGCCGAACCCCTTGATCTGGTTGAAACACCGCGCCGCAAATTCCGGGTCATAGCCCCGCGCGATCATCCGGCCGACCATCTTGTCCTCCAGCGCGCCAATCGTGCCGCGTGACCGGAATGTCGCCATCGCCTTGCGAAGTTCATTGGCCTCTTTCGAGGAGAACTTGGCCGCATCCATCGCAATCTTCATCGCCTGTTCCTGAAAGATCGGTACGCCAAGGGTGCGGCCAAGGATCTTTTTCAACTCGTCAGGATCATGCGGCGGCGCGGGCGAGGGGTAGTCGATGGCTTCCTTCCCACTGCGGCGGCGCAGATAGGGATGCACCATGTCGCCCTGGATCGGGCCGGGCCGAACGATGGCAACCTCGATCACCAGATCGTAGAACCGGCGCGGTTTCAGGCGCGGCAGCATGTTCATCTGCGCCCGGCTTTCGACCTGAAACACCCCCACGCTGTCGCCCTTGCACAGCATGTCATAGACCGCATCGTCATGCGGGATCGAGGCGAGGCTGTGATCGACCTGATAATGCACGCGCAGCATGTCAAAGCATTTGTGGATGCAGGTCAGCATCCCCAAAGCCAGCACGTCGATCTTCAGGATGCCCAATTCGTCGATGTCATCCTTGTCCCATTCGATGAAACTGCGGTCGGGCATGGCCCCGTTGCCGATGGGCACGGTGTCGGTCAGATGCCCCTCGGTCAGGATGAAACCGCCGACATGCTGCGACAGGTGGCGCGGCATCCCGATCATCTGCTCGGCCAGTTTGATGGTGCGGGCCAGAAGGGGGTCCTTCAGGTCCAGGCCCACCTCATCGACATTCTTCTCCCCCATCTCGCGCCCGAAACTGCCCCAGACGGTTTTGGCAAGGGCCGAGGTGATGTCTTCGGACAGCCCCATGGCCTTGCCCACCTCGCGGATAGCGGATCGGGGTCGATAGTGGATGACGGTCGCGCACAGGCCCGCACGGTGGCGGCCATATTTGGCATAGATGTGCTGAATGACCTCCTCTCGCCGTTCATGTTCGAAATCTACATCGATGTCGGGGGGTTCATCGCGGTCCAGGCTGATGAAACGTTCGAAAAGCAACTGTTGTTCAGCCGGATCGACCGAGGTGATGCCCAGCACATAGCACACGGCCGAGTTGGCAGCCGAGCCGCGACCTTGACACAGAATGCCCTGACTGCGGGCAAACACCACAATCTCATGTACGGTCAGAAAGTATTGCGGGATCTTCTTGACCGCGATCATCGCCAGTTCCTTGACGATGGTCTGACGCACCTCCTCCGGCACGCCTTGGGGATAGCGGGTCACAGCCCCCGCCCAGGACAGATTTTCAAGCTGGCTCTGCGCGGTTTCGCCGGGGGGCAGGTCAAGTTCGGGGTAGTGATAGGCCAGTTCATTCAGGCTGAAGGTGCAGGCATCCGCCACGGCCCGCGCGGCACGGATCGCATGGGGCCATTCGGCGAACAGGCGGCACATTTCGGCGGGCGATTTCAGGTGGCGCTCGGCATTGGCGTTCAGCAGGAACCCGGCCTGCGCAAGGGTGGTCTTTTCGCGGATGCAGGTCATGACGTCTTGCAGGGGGCGGCGGTCGGGGGCGTGGTAATGCACATCGTTGGTGGCAAGGATGCCGATGCCGTTTGCCTTGGCCAGCCGGTCCAGCCGGTTGATCCTTGCGCGGTCATTGCCCCGGTACAGATAGCTCGCGGCGATATGGGTCAGGGTGGGCAGACGGCGGATCAGTCGGGGCAGGCGGGTGGCAAGGTCGGCGTCGGGCAGGATGATCAACTGCACGCCCTCGGCATGGGCAACAAGGTCGTTCAGGGTGATGTCGCAGACGCCTTTCAGTTGCCAATTGCCCTCGGGGTCGTTCATCTTGCCCTTGGACAGCAGGCGGCACAGGCGGCCATAGGCGGCACGGTCGCGCGGATAGGCCAGAAACTCCTCGCCCGAGGTCAGTTTCAGACGACACCCGATCACCGGCCGCATCTGGGCGCGGCGCGCCTGACCATGGATACGCACCACCCCGGCCATGGTGTTCAGATCGGCCACGCCCAGCGCGTCATAGCCCAGATCATGGGCGGTCTGCACCAGATCGACCGCCTCGGACGCGCCGCGCAGGAACGAGAACGGCGTGGCCACGGCCAGTTCGACATAGGCCGCGCGGGGGTTCGGGCTCAGGTCGTCGGGCAGGTCCCGGCGGGGGTGTTGGTGGTCATTTTCCGGCAT
>JBBQGU010000197.1:0-7564 GCA_038323315.1 Rhodobacterales bacterium
TGGTCTGACCGATGATGGACAGATCTACGTCCTGCGCCTGGGTGATGTGATAGGAGGTTATTTCAGTCGTCCGTTTGAACATGGCCTCGGTCACACCCTCGGGTGCCGGGCCGCCGTTGGGCATATTGAACTTGACGCCGAAATCCTCTTGCGGTCCGCCGGGATTGTGGCTGGCGGACATGATGATCCCGCCATCGGTTTTGTTCAGGCGGATCAGATGGCTGGCCGCAGGCGTGGACAAGATCGCCCCCTGCCCCACGATCACCCGCGCGGCACCATTGGCTGCCGCCATCCGCAAGATCACCTGCGCCGCACGGTCATTGAAATAGCGCCCGTCGCCGCCCAGCACAAAGGTTTTCCCCTGCGCCCCCACGACATCAAAAATCGCTTGGACAAAGTTCTCGAGGTAATGCGGCCCCATGAAAACCGGCGTCTTTTTGCGCAGGCCCGATGTGCCGGGCTTCTGGCCGACAATAGGTTTCGTGGTGATGGTCAGGACGGTCATGGCGGGCCTCCAGCAGGGTCGGGGATGAAAACGGTGACGGAATTGGCGGGCAACAGCAGCCCGGATTGGGCGGGGCCATCGGCGGCCGCGGGGCGGGTGGTGTCCAGCACCATCCGCCAGGCAACCGCCGTCGAAGGCAGGGTCAGCGCCTGCTCGGGACCCATGTTGAACACGGCGAAGATTACATCGTCGTTCGGCGGTGCCTGACTGCTGATCCGCAGTTCAAGGCCCAGACAGCGAAAGCCTGCATCATGCCATTGCCCCGGCTCGGGCGTAAGGCCATCGGCGCGGCGCCAGATGACATCGGGCACCTCATCATGCGGACGCGGTCGACCGTGCAGAAAATGTATTTGACGCAGGGCCTTATGGTTCGCCCTTAAAGCAGCCAACCGCCCGACAAAGGCGGCAAGCCCGGTATCCGCGCTGACCCAATTGATCCATGTGGTCGCGTTGTCCTGCGCATATGCGTTGTTGTTACCGGCCTGACTATGGCCCAACTCATCGCCCGCCAACAGCATCGGCACGCCCTGCGACAGGAACATGGTAGCCAGCAGGTTCCGCTTGCGTAACGCCCTTGCGGCAGTGATCACGGGGTCGGAAGTGGCTCCTTCGACCCCCAGATTGTCGCTGTAGTTTTCGGAATGGCCGTCGCGGTTGTCCTCGCCATTGTCCAGGTTGCGCTTGACGGTAAAGCTGACCAGATCCTGCAAGGTGAACCCGTCATGCGCGGTCAGAAAGTTGATCGACGACGTCGCTGCCCGTCCGTCATGGTCAAAGGCATCCGCTGTGCCCAGCAGGCGTTTGGCGAGATCAGGGACCAGGCCGGCATCGCCGCGCCAGAACCGTCGCACACTATCGCGAAAGCGGTCGTTCCACTCGCCAAAGGGATGCGGATAGCCGCCGAGTTGATAGCCGCCAGGGCCGATATCCCAAGGTTCGGCGATCAGTTTGACGGTGGAAAGGATCGGGTCCTGCCGGATGGCATCAAAAAACCCTGCACCAATGTCGAAGCCATGCGCCTCACGCGCCAGCGAGGTTGCAAGGTCGAACCGAAAGCCGTCAACATGGCATTGCCGGACCCAGTAGCGCAGGCTGTCCATCACCATGCGCAGCACCATGGGGTGGTTGATGTTCAGCGAATTGCCGGTGCCGCTGTCATTGACATAATGCCGCCCGCCCCCCGCCAAGCGATAGTAACTGCGGTTGTCCAGGCCCCGGAAACTGAGGGTGGGCCCGAACTCATCGCCCTCGCCGGTATGGTTGTACACGACGTCCAGAATGACCTCGATCCCTGCGGCATGCAGACGTCGGACCATGTCACGGAACTCGGCCAAGGTGTTGCGGCCACCATAGCGCGGCTCGGGCGCAAAGAAACCCATGGTGTTGTAGCCCCAGTAATTGGTCAATCCGCGCGCCACCAGAAAGCGTTCGTCGAAAAAGGCCTGCACCGGCAGTAGTTCGACGGTGGTAATGCCAAGTCGATGATAATGCGCGATCATATCGGGTGCTGCGATCCCGGCATAGCGACCTTGCTGCATTGGCGACAGGTCTGGATGGAGGGCAGTCAGACCTTTTACATGGGCCTCGTAAATGACGGTATCCGACCACGGATGGCGCGGCGGCACGTCCTTGCCCCAATCCACCTGATCCTCGACCACCACCGATTTCGGCACGGCAAAGGCGCTGTCACGGGTGTCATAGCTCAGGTCCGACCGGGCCGAGCCGATACGGTAGCCCATCACGGCATCCGACCAGCGCAGGCGCCCGTCATAGGCGCGGGCATAGGGGTCCATCAGCAGTTTGTGGGGGTTGAAGCGGTGACCATCCTCGGGCGCATAGGGGCCATGGGCGCGCAGTCCATAGCGTTGGCCTGGCATCATCCCCTCGACCCGCATGTGCCAGACATCGCCGTCGCGTTCGGTAAACAAAAGACGGGCGATTTCGCGGCGGCCATCGTCGGAAAACAGGCAGAGTTCCATCAGATGGGCATTGGCGGAAAACACGGCAAAGTTGACGCCGCCGACATCGACGCTGGCACCCATCGGAAAGGCGCGTCCGGCGGTCTGGTTCATGCCGGGCGGCACCCCGGGCAGATTGCTGCGCGGTCCGCTCATCCGGTGATCTCGGCATAAAGGGCGGCATAGGCGGCGGCGGAACGGTCCCAGCCAACATCCTGTTTCATGGCGTTGCGTTGCAATTTGGCCCAAAGGGTCGGAGAATTGTACAAGGCCACCAAGTGCCGCAGGGCGGTGGCAAAGGCTGTGGCATCGGTCGGGTGGAAGGTCAGGCCGGTGGCAACACCTGCCGCGATGGCCGCCGGATTGGCATGAATAACGGTGTCGGCCAGGCCACCCACCGCCGCCACGACGGGCAAGGTGCCGTAGCGCAGGCCATACATCTGCGTCAGGCCGCAGGGTTCGAACCGCGACGGCACCAGCACGGCGTCGCCACCTGCGAACATCCGGTGGCTCAGTTGTTCGTCATAGCCGATGCGCAGACCGACCCGGCCGGGATAACGGGTGGCGAGGCCGCGGCTCGCCCCCTCCAATGCCGGGTCGCCTGCGCCCAGGATGACCAGCCCGCCGCCCGCCTCGATAAACTCCGGGATCACGGCCGGCAGCAGGTCGATGCCCTTTTGGTCGGTCAAACGGCTGACGACGATCGCCAAAGGCCCCGGCACCTCCAGTCCGAATTCGTCGCACAATGCAGCGCGGGCCGTCGCTTTGCGCTTGAGCGTGGCGGAGGTGTAGGGCACAGGCTCGGCCCCGGGCGACCAGACCTTGGTGTCGACGCCGTTCAGGATGCCAGACACGACATCAGCGCGACGGGCCAGGATGCCCTGCATCCCCATGCCGTATTCCGGACGCATCAACTCGGCTGCATAGGTTGGTGACACGGTGGTGATGCGGTCCGCCGTCACCAGACCCGCCTTCAGGCTGGACAGCCCGCCATAGTATTCCAAGGCATCGGGGTAATATTCGTCCGAAGGCAGGCGCAGGTTGCCCAGCTGATCGGCATCGGCCCAGCCTTGAAAGGCGATGTTGTGGACGGTCATCACCGACCCCACGCCGTTCGAGCCGCCATAGGCCAGATAGGCCGGGGCAAAGCCCGCCTGCCAGTCGTGGACGTGCAGGATTTGCGGCCTCCAGCCATCCAGCAGCCCCTCGCGCGCAATTCGGGCCCCCACCCAGGACAAAGCGGCAAAACGCTGTGGATTGTCCGGCCAGTCGCCACCCGGCGGACCATACGGCCCGCCATCGCGGTCAAACAGATGCGGCGCGTCCAGCAACAGCATGGCAATCCCGGCGACCTCACCCGCCAGCACGCGCCCCTCGCCACCCCATAGCCCTTGTTCGTGCCAAACAACCGGCCAATCCACGGCCATCGCGCGCAGCGCCCGATAGGCTGGGATCAGCACCCGCATCTGCCAGCCATGTGCAGTCAAGGCAGCAGGCAAAGCGCCGACCACATCCGCCAGACCACCGGTCTTGACCAAGGGTACACATTCCGACGCGACCGACAGAACCCGCCCAACCAGCTTCATGTCCAACCCCATTTCATCTATTCCTGAACACCCAAGGGGTCTGAGGGGCGTGCACCCCAATTTCGCTCCCGGATTTACCCAAAGGCCTTGGCGCGGGCATCAACCATATTCTGCGTCACCAGAACGATCCCGCTGTCGGTACGGCGAAACCATTTGGCGTCCTCCTCCGGGTCTCTGCCGACGACCAGACCCTCTGGGATAACCACACCGCGATCAATCACGCAATTGCGCAGATCGGCCTTGCGGTTTACCACCACGCCGGGCAGCGCCACCACATAGTCCATCGAACTGAAACTGTGCGTGCGGCAGCCGGTGAACAGCAGCGAATTGCGCACCTCGGACCCCGAGACGATGCAGTCGCCCGACACCAGTGAGGATACCGCCATCCCGCGCCGTCCATCGGTGTCATGGATGAACTTGGCCGGCGGTACGATTTCGGAATAGGTCCAGATCGGCCAGCTTTGATCGTAGATATCCAGCTTGGGCACAAAGTCGGTCAGGTCGATATTGGCCTGCCAGAAGGCGTCGATCGTGCCGACGTCGCGCCAATAGGGCTCGGTCTCCAACCCTGATTTCACGCAGCTGTCGGCAAAGCGGTGGGCGATGGCCTTGCCGTTTTTCACGATATCCGGAATGATGTCATTGCCGAAATCATGGCTGGAATTGGGGTCCTCGGCATCCTTGATCAGCCGATCGCGCAAGAAGGCCCAGTCGAAGATATAGATCCCCATCGAGGCGAGGGCATGATCCGGGTCGCCGGGAATGGCGGGGGGGTCTTTGGGTTTTTCCAGAAAGTCGGTGATGCGCATGTCGCGGTCGACATGCATCACGCCAAAGGCCACAGCCTCCATCCTTGGCACGGTCAGGCAACCGATGGTCACATCGGCACCGCTGTCCACATGCTGTTGCAGCATGATCTCGTAATCCATCTTGTAAATATGGTCGCCTGCCAGGATGACCACATACTTGATCCCATAAGAATCAACGATGTCAATATTTTGCGTGACAGCGTCTGCCGTGCCCAGATACCATTTGCTCTCGCTTACCCGCTGCGAGGCGGGCAGGATGTCCAGATATTCGTTGCGCTCCGCCCGGAAAAAGCCCCAGCCGCGCTGCATGTGGCGGATCAGGCTGTGCGCCTTGTACTGCGTGGCAATCGCCATCTTGCGGATGCCGCTGTTCAGTGCGTTCGACAAGGCAAAGTCGATGATCCGGGTCTTGCCGCCAAAATACACCGCAGGCTTGGCCCGCAGGTCGGTCAACTCCTTCAGACGCGAGCCGCGCCCTCCGGCCAGGACGAACGCCATGGCTTGTGTGGAAAGCCGGGCATTGGGTTTTGGCGACATATCATCCTCCCGAGATGCGGCGTTTGCGCCGTATGATTTGGTCCTGTAACGTCAGGTTTGCAGAAAATACACAGCAGACAGGGGCGGTAATGTGACAAGGGCAGATTGCGGCTGCCCGTGCCAATGAATTTGCTCGGCTTGAACGCCGCCCAGATTGCCGCGGTTTCCGCCGCCATAGACTGCCGCATCGGTGTTCAAAATCTCGTCCCAATGCCCCATGGCGGTCAGGCCGATCCGCACCCGGCGTTCGATGGGCGTCATGTTGATGGCGGCGATCAGCACCTTGTCCTGCGGCCCGCCCTTGCGCGCCCAGACGAAGGTTGACCCCTCGGCGTCCCCCCCCTCCAGCCACTTGAACCCGTCTGGACGGGTGTCGTTCAGGTACAAGGCCGGGGTCGCGCGCAGGACGGCATTCAGGTCGCGCACCAGCGTTTGCACCCCTTTATGCTCGGCCAGGTCCAACTGGTGCCAGTCCAGGCTTTGATTGTGGTTCCACTCCGCGCCTTGAGCAAACTCGCAGCCCATGAACAGCAGTTTCTTGCCCGGATGCGCCCACATGAAGCCGTAATAGGCCCGCAGATTGGCGAACTTTTCCCAAGCTGTGCCGGGCATCTTGTCCAGCATGCTGCCCTTGCCATGCACCACCTCGTCATGGCTGATCGGCAGGATGTAGTTTTCGGACCAGGCATAGACCAGACCAAAGGTCATCTGGTTGTGGTGATGGCGACGATAGATCGGGTCGCGCTGCATATAGGCCAGCGTGTCGTTCATCCAGCCCATGTTCCACTTGAACCCGAACCCCAACCCCCCATCGCTGACAGGCCGCGACACGCCCGGAAAGGCCGTACTTTCCTCGGCAATCGTCACGATGCCCGGCACCTCGCCATAGGCCACGATGTTGGTGCGTTGCAGGACCGCGATGGCCTCGTAATTTTCGCGCCCGCCGTCCTTGTTGGGGATCCACTCGCCCGCCTTGCGGCTGTAGTCGCGGTACAGCATCGAGGCGACGGCATCGACGCGCAAGCCGTCCAGATGGTATTCCTCCAACCAATACAAGGCGTTGGACACGAGGTAGTTCGAGACTTCGACCCGGCCATAGTTGTAGAGCAGGGTGTTCCAGTCCTGATGAAACCCCTCACGCGGGTCTTGGTGTTCATACAGGGCACTGCCGTCGAAACGGCCCAAGCCATGCTGGTCGGTCGGGAAATGCCCCGGCACCCAATCCAGCAAGATGCCGATCGATCTGGCATGCGCAGCTTCGACAAAGTCGCGAAATTCCTGTGGGGTGCCGTGGCGGATGGTTGGGGCAAACAGGCCGACAGGTTGATAGCCCCATGACCCGTCAAAAGGGTATTCGCTGACCGGCATCAACTCGATATGAGTAAAGCCCATGTCGGCCGCGTAATCGACCAGTTGTTCCGCCAGTTCCGGATAAGACAGCATCCGGTTGCCCGGCGCACGCCGCCATGACCCCAGATGCACCTCGTACACCGAGATCGGGCTTTCGATGTTCTGCGCCGCCTGCCGCGCATCCATCCAGACCTGATCGCTCCAGACCCGAGGCCGGATATCGCGCACAACCGAGGCGTTTGCAGGGGGATGTTCCGACCCGAACCCCACCGGATCGGCCTTCAGCGGCATCAACGCGCCACCGTTGGCCCGGATTTCGTACTTGTAGCTGGCCCCGTCCTTCAACCCCGGCACAAAGGTTTCCCAGACGCCCGTCGCCCCGCGCCTGCGCATCGGGTGACGCCGCCCGTCCCAGATGTTGAAGTCACCGACGACCGAAACCCGCTGTGCGTTCGGCGCCCAGACTGCGAAATGCACGCCATCCACACCGTCATGGGTGATCAGATGCGCGCCCAGAACCTGCCAGATGCGGGCATGGGTGCCCTCGCCCAGCAGATATTCGTCCATCTCGCCCATGATCGGGCCAAAGCGGAACGGGTCCTCGAACTCCCATTCCGTGCCATTGCCGTGCGCCTTCAGCCGGTAGGCACCCTTTTTGGCCATGGTGATCTGGAACAGGCCGTCAAAGCCCGGCACCTGCGTCCCCTCGATCGCCTTGGCAAATTTCGGGCCCAGCAGGAACAGCTTTTCCGCCCCCGGCACAAAGGCAGTGACAATCCATTCCCCCCCGACATGATGTGGGCCCAGCACGGCAAAGGG
>JBBQGU010000198.1:0-7555 GCA_038323315.1 Rhodobacterales bacterium
CCGCCCAGCAACCACAGCGTCGCCCCGCGAAACACCATCATCCCCGCCAGCGTGACGATAAAGGATGGGATGCGCCAATAGGCCACCCAGTACCCTTGGGCTGCCCCGATCATCCCGCCCACCACCAGTACCAGCGGGATAACCACATAGAACGGCAGGTCCACTTCGACCGACAGATAGGCCGCAACCGCCCCGGTAAAGGCCGCAACCGAGCCGACCGACAAGTCGATATGCCCCGCCACGATGACCAGCAGCATTCCCAAAGCCAGGATGATGATATGGCCGTTTTGCAGGAAGATGTTGGTGATGTTGGCCGAGTTCAGAAAGTCTTTGCCATCCAGCCGCAGCATGATTGTGAAGAACATCACGATGGCGACCAGCGCCAGCAGCATCCCGTTTTCCCGCAGACGCCCGCCCAAAGACGCGCTCAAACTGTTGTCGGCCATTATGCTGCCCTCCCCTCACCGCGCAGGATCATTCCCATGATCTTCTCCTGGCTCGCCTCGTCGCGCGACAGTTCACCCACGATGCGGCCCTCGTTCATCACATAGATGCGGTCACACATCCCAAGAAGCTCGGGCATTTCCGAACTGATCATCACAATCGCGCGGCCCTGTTCGGCAAGGTCCTTCATGATGGTGTAAATCTCGAACTTGGCGCCCACGTCGATGCCCCGCGTGGGTTCATCCAGGATCAGGACCTGCGGATCGGTGAACAGCCATTTCGATAGCACGACCTTCTGCTGATTGCCGCCCGAAAGATTGACGACCTTTTGCTGCACCCCCGGCGTGCGGATGGCCAACTGCTTGCGATATTCCTCGGCGACCCGCGTTTCGCGCCGCTTGTCCAACACGCCACGCAAGGACACGCCCGGCAGATTGGCGAGGGTGATGTTGCGCACAATGGGTTCTTCCAGCACCAGACCCAGCGCCTTGCGATCCTCGGTCACATAGGAAATCCCGGCAGCAACAGCTTTGGTGACAGTGGACACATCCACCGGCTGACCGTTCATCAAGACGGTGCCCCGATGGCCCTTGCCATAGGATTTGCCAAAGATCGACATGGCCAGTTCCGTGCGACCAGTGCCCATCAGGCCGGCAATCCCGACAATCTCGCCCTTGCGGACGGTCAGGCTGACATCCTTGATCACCTGCCGCCCGGCCTGTTCGGGATGCCAGACCGACCAGTTCTTCACCTCGAACAGTGTTGCACCGGGGTTCAATACCCGCTCGGGATAGCGGTGCGCCATGTCGCGCCCGACCATATCGCGGATGATGCGGTCCTCGGAAATATCATGCGCGTCGATCGTGGAAACCGAGGTGCCATCGCGGATCACGGTGATCCGGTCGGCGACCTTGGCTATTTCGTTCAGCTTGTGGCTGATGATGATCTGGGTGACGCCTTGGGCCTTCAACTCCAGCATCAGGTCCAGCAGTTTCTCGCTGTCGTTTTCCTGCAAGGCGGCGGTCGGTTCGTCCAGGATCAACAACCGCACATCCTTGGCCAGGGCCTTGGCGATCTCGATCAACTGTTGTTTGCCTACGCCCAGCTTGCCCACGATGGTGCCAGGCGCCTCTTGCAGACCGACCTTCCTCAACCAACCCTCGGTCTGCTGAAACGCCTTTGGCCAGTTGATCACACCGTTCCGCGCAACCTCATGGCCCAGAAACATATTCTCGGCAATTGACAACAGGGGAACAAGGGCCAGTTCCTGATGGATGATGATGATGCCGCGATCTTCGCTGTCACGGATGCCGCGCAGGGCGAGGGGTGCGCCGTCATAGGTGATCTCGCCGTCATAGGACCCGTGCGGATAAACGCCGGACAGCACCTTCATCAAGGTTGACTTGCCCGCGCCATTCTCGCCGCAGATCGCATGAATCTCGCCCACTTTGACGTTCAGCGACACCTTGTCCAGCGCCTTGACGCCCGGAAATTTCTTGGTGATCGTGCGCATTTCCAGAAGGTTCGTCATCCCCGCCCCCCAAACAAGAACCGCCGCCGTAGGCCACAGCGGCGGTCCCGTTTTGCCAAAATACCAGAGCGAAAGCCTGCCCCGGCAAAGGCTTACTTCAGTTCATCTTCGGTGTAATAGCCCGAACCGACAAGCACGTCCTTGTAGTTGGTCGCATCGACCGGAACCGGTACAAGCAGATACGAAGGCACGACCTTCACGCCGTTGTCATAGGTCTTGGTGTCGTTGATCTCGGGCGTGGCGCCCGCCAGAACGGCGTCCACCAGCGCCACGGTCACCTTGGCCAATTCGCGCGTGTCCTTGAATACCGATGAATACTGCTCGCCCGCGATCATCGACTTGACCGACGGGATTTCGCTGTCCTGACCGGTGACGATCGGCATCTTCAGATCGCCAGAGCCATAGCCCACGCCCTTGACCGAAGAAAGAATGCCGATCGACAGCCCGTCATAAGGCGACAGAACGCCATGCAGCGTCTTGTCGCCATAATTCGACGACAACAGGTTATCCATGCGGGCCTGTGCTACGGACCCATCCCAACGCAGTGTGCCGGCCACTTTCATGTCCATCTGACCCGACAGGACGGCAATTTCGCCCGCGTCGATCATCGGCTGCAACACCGACATCGCGCCGTCGAAGAAGAAGAAGGCGTTGTTGTCGTCCGGACTGCCGCCGAACAGTTCCACATTCCACGGCTTCACGTCCGAAAACCGTTCTTTCAGACCTGCAACCAGGCTGTTGGCCTGCAGAACACCAACCTGAAAGTTGTCGAAGGTGGTATAGTAATCGACATCGCCCGACTGACGGATCAGGCGGTCATACGCCACAACGATGATCCCGGCAGCTTTGGCGTTGGCCAACGCGTTCGACAGCGTGGTGCCGTCGATTGCGGCAATGATCACGGCTTTGACGCCCGAAGTGATCATGTTCTCGATCTGATTCAACTGCGTCGGAATGTCATCCTCGGCATATTGCAGGTCGGTGTCATAGCCTGCGGCCTCGAACTGCTCGACCATCGATTCGCCGTCGCGGATCCAGCGGGACGAGGATTTCGTGGGCATGGCAATGCCGATGGTGCCCTTGGATTGGCCGAACGCAGCGGTGCTCAGGACGGACGAGGCCGACGTAGCGCCAACCAGCGCCAAAAGGGCGCGTCTGGAAATGTTCATGATAGTCCTCCCATGCCGCCTCTGACGGGCGGAGATTGCAGTCGATGGGGCGTCTCTCCCCACCCCATCGCCACAGCAGCCTTGCTACAGCGCTGCATATCAGTCAAATGATGATTGGTGATGAAAACATTACGGTTTAGGTATGTTTGCAGACGACCGATCTGATATTTTGCTGCGAAAGGGCCTGAAACTCAGCCACCTGCGGCTGATGGCGGCCTTGGCCGACACGGAACAGCTGACGCAGGCAGCTGCCGGCATCGGGATATCCCAACCTGCCGCCTCGCGTCTGGTGACCGAGATCGAGCGGATCATCGGTGCGGCCGTCCACGAACGCACCGGGCGCGGCATCGGCCTGACGGCCATCGGCCGCACCCTGGCCCTGCGCGCGCAACGTGTGCGGCTGGAACTGAACGACGCGGCCCGCGATCTGGCCGAGGTCGCGGCGGGGGGCGCCGGCCATGTGCGCATCGGTACAGTGACGGGTGCGGCTTTGGACCGCGTGCTGCCGGCCCTGCAACATGAACGTCAGCACCACCCTTCGGTGACGGTCGAGGTCGTCGTCGCCGCCTCGGACGCGCTGTGTGATCAATTGCTGTCGGGCCGTCTGGACTTTGCCCTTGGTCGCCTGACCGAAGGTCCGCAGGCCCAGATGCTGACCTATGACCCGATGGAGGACGAGCCGCTGGCCCTGATCGCCCGACGCGGCCATCCGTTGCTGACCGGCGGACTGACCCCCGAAGCCGCGCTGCACTATGACTGGCTGATGCCGGGGCCTGAAAGCCTGATGACGCGGACCGTGCTGGCCCGGCTGCAAGCGCTGGGGCTGCCCGCCCCGCGTGTCCGCGTCTCGACCACGTCGTTCATGCTGGTGCTGGCGCTGTTGCAGCAATCCGACGATTTGGCGACGGTCGCCCGCGCCACCGCACTGCAACTGGCCAGTGGTCCGGACGCCGCGCTTGCCATTGTGCCGCTGGACCTGGGGATCGCGGTCGCGCCCTATGGCATGATCTCGCGTCAGGGCGTCTCGCTGACCCCGGCGGCGCAGCGGCTGGCCGACCGGGTGATCGCGGCCAAGCCTGCGTTCTGACTGGGGTAGCGGGGTTAACCAAAGCGGGCAGGCGACAGGGCTGCGACCAGATCGGGCGCGATTTCCGGCGGGCGGCCTGCGATCAGGTCGGCGGCCAACTGGCTGGCGGCGGGCGAGGTTTGAAAGCCATAGCCGCCTTGGCCTGCCAGCCAGAAGAAGGCTGGCTCCCGCACATCCCGCCCGATGACCAGCACGCGGTCCGGGGCAAAGGTGCGCAAGCCCGCCCAACTGGTGATCAGCCGGGTGACGGGTTCGGTCACCATCGCCTCGTACCGCGCCAGTCCTTCGGCCAGCACCAGGTCGTCGGCAAAGGCGTCATGGGGTTGCATCGGGTGTTCTTCGGCGGGCGACACGAGCATGGCGCCGGCGTCAGGCTTGGCATACCAGGTCTCACCGACGCCAAACAGCATGGGCCAGTGGCGGACATCATGGCCGCCGGGGGCCGGGATGCGCGCCATGGATCGGCGGTTGGGCTGAAACCCCAGTGGCCGCACCCCGGCCATCTGCGCGACCTGATCGACCCAGGCCCCTGCCGCGTTGATCAGGGTCGCGCCGGTGAAATCGCCCGCCTTGGTGGCAACCGACCAACCGCCGGTGGTGCGGGTGATACCTGTCACCTGCGCCTTGGTCATGATCCGCGCGCCGTGACCGCGTGCCACCTTGGCAAAGCCCTGCAGCAACAGATCGGTGTCGATATCCCAGGCATGATCTGCCGTCGCCCCGCCTTTGACGACATCCGGGTTCAAGATCGGCACCATGGCACAGGCCTGTTCGCCGGTGATCAGCGTCAGGTTCATGGCGTCGGCATCCGCGCGCAGCGCCTCCATCTCAAAGCCTTGGGCGACGGTCAGCAGGCCGCGCGGCGACAGAACGTCCTTTCGGGCAAAGAAATATGCGTGCGAGGCCAGCGACAGCCCCACCACCGGTGCCGCGCCGTAATGCGGTTCATATAGCGCCGCCGACCGGCCGGAGGCGTGATGGGCCAAGCTATCCTCCCCCTCCAACAGCAAGACCGAGCCCAGTTCGGCCAGCCGCGCCGCCGCCGAAACGCCCGCGATGCCGCCGCCTATGATGATGAAATCTGCGTCCAATGCCCGGCTCCTGCTGCTTTGCCGCCAGTTTGCCCGAGCCGGATGTGGGCCGCAAGGGACGGTGGACTTTGGCTGTCAGGCTTATGCGCGGGGGGCCTGGCTGCGCTGTCCGGTGACTAGGGCTTGACGGGCCTGCACGGGGCGCAGCAAAGCCGAGGCCACGCCGATGGCAATAGCCTGCGGGTGTTTGCCCAAGGCCGGGTCGCCGATGGGGCAGGTGATGCGGGCGATCTGATCGGGCATGTGGCCGAGCGCGCTCAGACGCGACCGGAACCGCGCCGATTTGGTGGCCGAGCCGATCAGGCCGCAGCCCGCGAAACCGTGGGCCAACAGACGGTGGCACAGTTCAAGGTCGAGGGTGTGAGAAAAGGTGACGATCAGGTGCTGGGCATCTGCCGGGGCGAGCGTGACGGCCTCGGCGGGGTCTGCAACGGGCAGGGTGCGGACGTGGGGTGTGGCGGGAAAGCGGTCGGGCGCGATGTCGATCCAGGTCAGGACGAAATTGGGCAGGGGGGTCAGGACCTCGACCAGCGCCCGGCCAACATGGCCCGCGCCCCAGATCCACAACGGGCGGCGCGGCGGTGCGGTGGGTTCGACCATCCACCCCTGAACCAGTTGGGCGGGCGGCTGCTGTCCTTGATTGCGCGCCGTCGCGAGCAGTCTTTTCACGGCGAGGGGCATGGGTTGATCCGCCGTGGCGCGGGCGATCAAGGGACCGGTCGGGGCTGTGTCATAGGTTTCGGTCAGCAGGGTGACGGCCCCGCCGCAGCATTGGCCAAGGTTGGGGCCCAGCGCCTCTCGTGTCAGGATGGTGCCGCCGGTTGCGATCAGCGCCCGGGCGCGCAGCACCGCTTGCCATTCCAGGGTGCCGCCGCCGATTGTGCCGGATTGACCCGTCGTCCACACCAGCATGGCCGCGCCGGTATCGCGCGGGGCCGAGCCTTCGGTGGCGGCCACGACAATGCGGGCGACGCGGCCCTGCCGGTCGATGGCCTGTTGCAGGGCGGTCAGGTCAAACATCGTGACCAAGATGGGCAAGTCGGTCTTTTCGACCAGCCGAAAAGACCGACGAACTGCCCATCCTACCAATGGCTGCCAACACGCGCTCGGCTGTCGCTGGGGCATCCAGGGCGGGATATGTGGTGCCATCGCCACAGGCCGCAATCGCATCGGACAACGCGAGGAACGCCGAAATGCCGAGGTTGAAGGGCGGCTCGCCGACGGCTTTGGATTTGCCGACGGTATCCTCGCGGTTGGGTTGGGTCCACAGGGCGACGTTGAAGATGGCCGGGCGGTCGGAACAGGCGGGAATTTTGTACGTGGCGGGGGCGTGGGTCATGAGGTGGCCCTTTGCGTCCCAGACCAACTCCTCGGTCGTCAGCCATCCGGCACCCTGGACATAAGCACCCTCGATCTGGCCGATATCGATGGCGGGGTTCAGGGAGTTGCCGGTGTCGTGCAGGATGTCGGTGCGCAGGATGCGGTTTTCGCCGGTCAGACGGTCGATGACGACTTCGGTGATGGCGACGCCATAGGCGAAGTACAAAAAGGGGCGACCGGTGCCGCGGATACGGTCCCAAACGATCTTGGGGGTGGCATAAAAACCGGTCGAGGACAGGGATATGCGGGCCTGATAGGTCAGCATGGCAGCTTCGGCGAAGGTGTAGGTTTTGTCTGCGACGCAGACATTGCCATCGGCAAAGCGAACGGTTTGCGGTTTGACGCCATGCTTGGCGGCGATGAAGTCGGTCATGCGGGCGCGAATGGTTTCGCAGGCGTTCTGGGCGGCCATGCCGTTCAGATCAGAGCCGGAGGAGGCTGCGGTGGCCGAGGTGTTGGGGACCTTGCCGGTGTCGGTGGCGGTGATCTTTACGGCGGCGGTATCCACGCCGAAGACGGCAGCCGCGACTTGCGCGACCTTCTGGTTCAGGCCCTGACCCATCTCGGTGCCACCGTGGTTCAGGTGGATCGAGCCGTCCTGGTAAACATGGACCAAGGCTCCCGCCTGATTGAGGAAGGTGAGGGTAAAAGAGATGCCGAATTTCACGGGCACGATGGCGATGCCGCGTTTCAGGATCGGACTGGTGGCGTTGTATTTATGGATCGCTGCCCGGCGACCGGCATAGTCGGCGCGGGTGGTCAGGTCGGCCACCAGGTCCTGACCGATGAAATCCTCGACCGGCATGTGATAGGGGGTGGTCTGGACGGTAAATTGTTCGGGGTCGGGCGAATA
>JBBQGU010000199.1:0-7501 GCA_038323315.1 Rhodobacterales bacterium
ACATCGCCAGAGATATCCAGCATCGTACCATTGGCGGCGATGGCGGACGCAATGCCCGCCTCATGCGCGATCCGCATATGTTCGCGCAGGTGGCGGTGTTCGCCATGCATCGGGATCACCATGTCGGGCAGCAACAGGCGGTGAACATGCTCCAGATCCGGGCGATTGGCATGGCCCGAAACGTGGTATTTGCCGGTACTGTCGTCGATGACAGTCACGCCCATCTCGGAAAAGGCGTTGATGACCTTGCCAACCTCCCGCTCGTTTCCGGGGATACATTTCGAAGAAAACAGGAACATGTCGCCCTCTTTCATCTCGATCCCCAGATACTTGCCGCGCGCCAGCTGCGCCGATGCGGCACGGCGTTCGCCCTGGCTACCGGTTACGATCAGCATCAGATTGCGGCGCGGCACCTCAAGGGCGGCTTCGGGGGTGATGGTGGGCGGAAAACTGGTCAACACGCCCGAGTCCTGCGAGGCCGTCACCATCTTCTTCATGGCCCGACCTAACAGACACACCGAGCGACCCGACGCCCGCCCCGCCTCCGCCAGGGTCTTCAGCCTTGCGACGTTGGACGCGAAGGTCGTCGCCACCACCATGCCCCCGGCGCCTGCAATCAGCTCGGCAATCGGCTGACCGATGGTGTTTTCAGACCGGCCGGCATGCAGCGAGAACACGTTGGTGCTGTCACACACCAGCGCCTTGATCGGCTGCTCGGCAGCGATGGCTTCGAACCGCGCATCGTCCCAGCCCTCGCCCACGCCCGGATTGGCGTCCAGCTTGAAATCGCCGGAATGGACGATGCGACCCAGCGGCGTGTCGATGATCAGCGCAGCACTTTCCGGGATCGAATGGCTGACCGGCACGAATTGCACCGAAAATGGCCCGGCCTTCACTGTCGTCGGTCGCGGCTCCACGACGCGGAACGTATCTTGCGGCAGGCCAGCTTCCTCGAACTTCAACCGGCCCAGCGTCGCGGTAAACCGCCGCGCATAGACCGGCTTTCTCAACTGCGGCCACAGATGCGCAAGACCGCCCAAATGATCCTCATGGCCATGGGTGATGAAAATCGCCTCCAGCCGGTCCAGCCGCGCCAGCAGCCAGGCAATGTCTGGCATGATCAGGTCGACACCGGGCGAGCTGTCCATGTCCGGAAACGCGACACCCAGATCGACCAGGATCAGCCGTTCCTTGCCCTTTGGCCCATAGCCATAGACATAGGCGTTCATGCCGATTTCCCCGGCACCGCCCAAGGGTAGATATATCAATCTTTCACCGACCATCCGCATTCTCTTTGTTATAGTTGTTGATCAGGACCAGACCGTGCATCGTCAGATCGTCCTCAACGCTATGAAATAGCTCTGTATCTTGCGCAAACAAGGACGCGAGGCCCCCGGTCGCAATCACCTTCATGGGGTGATGGCGCTCGCGCCGCACCTCGCGGACAATGCCTTCGATCAGGCCGATATAGCCCCAATACACGCCCGACTGCATGCAGGCCACAGTATTCGTACCGATGGCGCGCAAGGGTTTGCTGACATCGACATGCGGCAGTGCGGCAGCGGCCATATGCAGCGCCTCAAGACTTAGGTTGACGCCGGGCGCGATGACACCACCGACATAGGCGCCGTCGCCATCCACCACGTCAAAGGTGGTTGCGGTGCCAAAATCCACCACGATCAGGTCGCCGCCATGCCGATCAAAGCCTCCCACCGTGTTGACCAGCCGGTCGGGCCCGACAATCGTGCCCTGATCCACCCGCGGCGCGACCGGCAGGCGGCATTCCGGCTTGCCCACCACCAAGGGACGGCAGTCAAAATACCGGTTGCACAACACCCGCAGATTAAACACCACACGCGGCACGGTCGAGGAGATGATGACCTCGGTCACCTGCGCCTCGGTCCGGGTCAGGGTCATCAGCGAGGACAACCAGACGAAATACTCATCCCCCGTCCGCTTGTGATCGGTGCCGACGCGCCAGGTGGCCAAAAACCGCACGCCGTTCCAGATCGAAAACACGGTGTTGGTATTGCCGCAATCAATCGCCAAAAGCATCGGCTTTGCCTTTCATTCTGACCCAAATATCCATCTTTTCCTGGACGGTCCTCAAAAGAACACCTCCGCCGCCGAAATCGCGATGGTCCCGCCGGGTTGCGCCAGAATCAACGCGCCCGTGTCGTCGATGGTCAAAAACCGCCCCTCGCGGCTTTGCGTGCCGGTGCGGGCGCGAATGGGTTGGCCCAGCCGGGCGGCATGGGCCAGCCATTCCTGCCGCAGAGGGGCAAAGCCTTCGGCCTGAAAGCGCGCCTCCCATCTGGCATAGGCGGGGGCCAGGTGGTCCAGAAAAGCCTCGGGCGTGATCTTGAGCCCGGTTTCGGACAGCAGGCTGACGGGCCTTACGGCACCCGGTTCAACCAGGCTGGCGTCGGGGGTTACCAGCAGATTGACGCCAATGCCAATCGCCAAATGGGCAACACCGGCCCCCGAAGACACGCTTTCCAACAATATCCCCCCGACTTTGCCGCCATTCAGCAGCACGTCATTCGGCCATTTCAACGCAAAGGCGGCAGGCAGGTCGGTCAGGGCGATAAGCGCCTCTCGCAGGGCCAGGGCAGCGGCAAAGCTGCGCAGGGCAACTTGCGCTGCGGGTTCGGTCGGATGCAGGATCAGCGTTGCGTGCAGATTGCCGCGCGGGCTGACCCAATGCCGCGCCCGGCGACCACGCCCGGCCGTCTGCTCCCCTGCCACGAACCAGGCCAGGCCGGGCAAAGACCTCGCCAGCCGCAGACCATGCGCATTGGTGCTGTCGACGGTGTCAAGGATGTGGCGCCCCACCCCTGCGGGCCATTGGGGCTTAGCCGACAAGCGACTTCGCCGCAGCCATTGCTGCTGGTTCCAGACCGAAAAAGTTGACGATGCCCAGCACCATGATCGCGGCGACACCCACCAAAGCCAGCCATTGCGCAGGCACCATCCGGCTTTCGGCCCCCTCGACCTCGTCCCCGAAATACATGAAGAACACGATCCGCAGATAGTAGAACGCCCCGATGACCGAGGCGACGGCACCGCACAGGGCCAGCCACGCCATTCCGCCATCCACCGCCGCTTTCAGCACATAGAACTTGCCAAAGAACCCCAGCATCGGCGGTACACCTGCCAGGCTGAACAGCAGGATCAGCATGGCAAGTGCCTTCAGCGGCTCGCGTCTGGAAAACTGGTTCAGGCTGGCGACATCGGTCACCGGCCTGCCGTTCTTCTCCATCGACAGGATGAAGGCAAAGGTGCCGACATTCATGGTCACATAAATCACCATATAGATCAGCATGGCGCGCACCCCTTCCTCGGTTCCCGAGGCGAGGCCCATCAGCGCAAAACCCATATGCGCGATCGAGGAATAGGCCATCAGGCGCTTGATGTCGGTCTGGCCGATGGCCGCAATCGCCCCCAGAAACATCGAGGCGACCGACAGCGCAGCCAGCACCTGCCCCCACTGCGTCGTGATGCCGCCAAAGGCGTCCTGCACCAGCCGGGCGATCAGGGCCATGGCGGCAAACTTGGGTGCGGTTGCAAGGAAGGCGGTGACAGGGGTCGGCGCACCTTCATAGACGTCCGGCGTCCACATGTGAAACGGCGCCGCCGAAACTTTGAACGCCAGACCCGACAGCAGGAATACCAGACCGAACAGCAGGCCCAAGGGCACGCCGTCGTTCACCGTGCTCAGGATGCCGCTGAACAGGGTGGTCCCGGCATAGCCATAAACCAGCGACGCACCATACAGCAGCAGCCCCGAGGACAACGCGCCCAGCACGAAATACTTCAACCCCGCTTCGGTCGATTTGGCATTGTCGCGTTGCAGCGCGGTGACGACGTACAGCGCCAACGATTGCAGTTCCAACCCCATATACAGCGCCATCAGGTCACCGGCCGAGACCATGACCATCATGCCAACGACCGCCAAAGCCACCAGCACTGGGTATTCGAACCGCCCCAACCCCCTGCGCGTCATGAAATCGCGCGAGATGATCAGCACCGCTGCCGCCGAGACCAGAATGGTCACCTTGGCAAAGCGGGCAAAGGCGTCGTCGGTGAACATACCGCCGAACGCGGTTTGGCTGCCGCTTTTCCCCATGCCGATCCACAGGGCCAGTGCCACCATCAACCCCGCCGTGGCCCAAGTCAGCGCATCGGTCAGCGCGTCCTTGGCTGTATAGACCGCGACCAGCAGGGCGGCCATGGCATAGATGGACAGGATAAGCTCTGGCAAAACAATGGTGTAGTCAGACATGATCCGGGTCCTTCAGTTCAGTTCGGCTTCGGCGGCTTGGACAGGCTCCACCGGAACCGCGGCGCGGAAATTGGTGATCAGGGCACCGACGGAGGGGCCAGTGATGTCGGTCACCACCGCCGGATAGATACCCAGCAACAGGGTCATCGCCACCAAAGGCGCAAAGATCAACCTCTCACGCCGCGACATGTCGCCGATGGTTTGCAAGGCGGCCTTGACCAGCGGGCCAAAGGCGACACGCCGGTACAGCCACAGCCCATAGGCCGCCGACAGGATGACGCCAAAGGTGGCGAACGCCGCGACCAGCGTGTTGACCTGGAAGATCCCCATCAGCACCAGAAACTCGCCAACGAATCCCGATGTCCCGGGCAGGCCGACATTGGCCATGGTAAAGAACATGAACACCAAAGCATAGGCCGGCATCCGATTGACAAGGCCGCCATAGGCGTCAATCTCGCGCGTGTGCATCCGGTCATAGATCACGCCGACACACAGGAACATCGCGCCCGAGATGAAGCCGTGCGACAACATCTGAAAGATCGCGCCATCCACGCCCTGTTGGTTGGCGGTGAAAATCCCCATCGTCACATAGCCCATATGGGCGACCGACGAATAGGCGACCAGCTTTTTCATGTCGGTCTGCACCAAGGCCACCAGCGACGTGTAGACGATGGCAATAGCCGACAGCCAGAACACCATGGGCGCCCAAATGTCCGAAGCCACCGGGAACATGGGCAGACTGAACCGCAGGAACCCATAGCCGCCCATCTTCAACAAGATCGCGGCCAGCACCACAGACCCCGCCGTCGGGGCCTGTACGTGGGCGTCTGGCAACCAGGTATGCACCGGCCACATCGGCATCTTGACCGCAAACGATGCGAAAAAGGCAAGGAACAGCAGCGTCTGCAACCCACCCGCCACATGCAGACCCAGAACGACCATCGGATCATGGCTGAACTTGAACGCCATCAGCGTCGGTATATCCGTCGTGCCTGCTGCAAAATACATGGCCACCATCGCCACCAGCATCAGGACCGAGCCGAAGAAGGTGTACAGAAAGAATTTGAACGACGCATAAATCCGGTTCGCCCCGCCCCATATGCCGATGATCAGGAACATCGGGATCAGCCCGGCCTCGAAGAACAGATAGAACAGCACCAGATCCAGGGCGCAGAACACGCCCAGCATCAGGGTTTCCAGCAGCAGAAACGCGATCATATAGTCCTTGACGCGGGTCTCGACGCTCCAGCAGGCCGCGATGGTCAGGGGCATCAGGAAGGTGGTCAGCATCACGAACAGGATCGAGATGCCATCCACACCCATCTTGTAATGCAGACCCATGACCCAAGGCCGGTCCTCGACGAACTGAAAGCCGGTATTGGCGGGGTCGAACCCCTTCAGCAGGAACAGCGACGCCACAAGGCTAAGTACGGTCGCAAACAGCGCCAGCCAGCGGGCATTGCGCGCCGAGGCCGCATCATCGCCGCGCAGGAACAACGCCAGAATGACCGCCGCGACCGCCGGGATGAAGGTGATGATCGAAAGCAGGTTGTCCATCAATGCGTCCCTCCGGTCATCGTCATCCAGGTCAACAGGATGCCAATGCCGATCACCATCGCAAAGGCGTAGGTGAAGATATAACCAGATTGCAGCCGCCCGGCCATGCGGGTGAAGAACGGGATGATGCCCAACGCCACGCCATTCAGCGTGCCGTCGATGACATCGCCGTCGCCACGCCGCCACAGAAAGGTGCCAAGCCATTTGGCGAACCGCACGAAAATCACGTCGTACAATTCGTCAAAGTACCATTTGTTCAGCAGAAATCGGTACAGCGGCGCTTGCTGCCTGGCCAGTTGCGCCGGGAATTCCGGGCGGCGGATGTAGAACAGATACGCCATGCCCAGACCGATCAGCATGGCGACAAAGGGCGATACCTTGACCCAGACCGGCGCGTCATGTGCGGCCTCCAGCACCTTGTTCGCCTCGCCGATGTAGATGCCACCCAGGCCGGGGGCGGCGCCCTCGGTCAGGTTGAAGAAATGGCTCATCACCTCGTGCTCGCCAAAAAAGCTGTTGTACCAGATCATCCCGGCAAATACCGCACCCAAGGCCAGCAGGCCCAGCGGGATCAGCATGGTCAGGGGGCTTTCATGGGCATGTGCGTGGGCGTGATGATCGCCCTTTTCCGACCCGTAAAAGGTCATGAACATCAGGCGCCACGAATAAAAGCTGGTAAAGCAGGCGGCCACCACCAGCAGGGTAAAGGCATACATCGAACCACCCGCAAAGGCGCTTTCGATCACCGCGTCCTTGGACAGAAAGCCTGCAAAGCCGATATGGGTCAGCGGGATGCCGACACCGGTGATCGCAAGGGTGCCGATCATCATCATGGCAAAGGTGAACGGGATCTTTGTGCGCAAGCCGCCATAGTGCCGCATGTCCTGTTCGTGGTGCATCGCGGTGATGACAGAGCCTGCGCCCAGAAACAGCATGGCCTTGAAGAACGCATGGGTGAACAGGTGGAACATCGCCGCCCCATAAACCCCCGACCCCGCCGCGACAAACATGTAACCAAGCTGCGAGCAGGTCGAATAGGCGATCACACGCTTGATGTCGTTTTGCACCAGAGCCACCGTCGCCGCAAAGAACGCGGTTGACGCGCCGATGACGACGATCAGGGTCTTTGCCTCGGGCGCGAATTCGTACAAAGGCGACATGCGGCAGATCAGGAACACGCCCGCCGTCACCATGGTCGCGGCATGGATCAGCGCCGATACAGGGGTCGGCCCCTCCATCGCGTCGGGCAGCCAGGTGTGCAGAAACAGCTGCGCCGACTTGCCGGCAGCACCGATGAACAGCAGCACGCCGATCAGGTTGGCCGCGTTGAAATCCCAGAGCAGAAAGTGCAGGTTGGTCTTGGACAGTTCCTCGACATTGGCAAACACGTCGTCCAGGCGGATCGAGTCGGTCAGGTAGAACAGGCCGAATATGCCAAGCGCAAAGCCGAAATCACCGACCCGGTTGACCACGAACGCCTTGATCGCGGCGGCATTGGCGGTGGGTTTGCGGTAGTAGAACCCGATCAGCAGATAGGACGCGACGCCGACACCCTCCCACCCAAAGAACATCTGCACCAGATTGTCTGCGGTCACCAGCATCAGCATGGCAAAGGTAAAGAACGACAGATAGGCAAAGAACCGCGCGCGGTACGGCTCC
>JBBQGU010000200.1:0-7481 GCA_038323315.1 Rhodobacterales bacterium
GTGGTGGTACAGTTCCATCGGGGTGCCGAATTGCTCGACCCGGCCGGCATTCAGTACGACGATGCGGTGGGCCATGTTCATCGCCTCGATCTGGTCGTGGGTGACGTAGATCATGGTGGCGGACAGCTCGCGGTGCAATTGGCTAAGCTCGACACGCATATCGCCACGCAGGGCGGCGTCCAGGTTGGACAGGGGTTCGTCGAACAGGAAAACCTTGGGGTTGCGGACGATGCTGCGGCCGATGGCGACGCGCTGGCGCTGGCCGCCGGACAGTTGGCCGGGTTTCAGTTGCAGTTTCTCGGTCAGTTGCAGGATCTCGGCGGCTTTGGATACCTTGGCGTTGACATCGTTTTCCGGCAGTTTTTGGACACGGAGGGGGAAGGCGATGTTTTCGTAGACGGTCAGGTGCGGGTAAAGGGCGTAGGATTGGAAAACCATCGAGATGCCGCGCTCGACCGGCGGCAGGGCGGACACGTCGGTGCCCGCGATCACTATCTGACCGGTGGTGGCCTGTTCCAGACCCGCCACGATCCGCAAAAGGGTCGATTTACCGCAGCCGGACGGGCCGACGAAGACGACAAATTCCTTGTCCTTGATCGCAAGGTCAATCCCCTGCAACACCTGTACGGCGCCAAAGGATTTGGTGATGTTTTGCAAGGATAACGTGGCCATAGGGTCCTCGGCGGAGAAGGGGTGGGCGGGGTGAGCCGCCCACCGAGGGGTTTATTTCACTTCGGCCAGTTCGATGCCGGCCTGTGTGACCAATTCGTCAACCGTGCCGCCTTCGCCCAGGATCACGCCTTGGATCATGTTGGTAAACACGCCTTGCAGCGATTTGAAATCGGTGACCAGCGGCTCGGGTCCACCGGTCGAGATTCCGTCGACGAAAATCTTCCAGAATGGGTCGTCGACGTAGAACGGCTTTTCAAAGCCGACCTTGTCATATTGCAGGATCGGGGTCAGGCCCCAGGTGCTGTCGAGGTCGTATTGGGCAGCGCCCGAGGTCAGGGCTTGCGCCAGTTTCTGCGCGGCAGCCTCGACCGCCGGGTCTGGTTGCTTGAACACGGCAATCGAGTCGGTGATCAGGATCGTGCCCGACACGCCGGACGGGCCATGCGGGACCGGAACGACAATCTGGTTCGGCACCTTATCCTTGTGCTGGCCAAAGCCCCATGGACCGTTGACATACATGCCCAGCTTGCCGTCGTTGAACAGATCCTTCATCTGGTCACGTTCCCACGCCGTCGCGCCCTCGATCGCATAGGGCATTATGTCTTTGTACATCTGCAGGGTTTCGCGGGTCTGCTGGCTGTCCAGTGTCGGCTCGCCCGTCTCGGCATTCAGGACCGTGCCGCCGTTGGAGTACAGAAAATCGAGGAACATGTGCATCGTGTTGTCGAAATCCTTGCCAGCGATGCCGATGCCCGCGACGTTGTTCTTTTCCTTGATCGCTTTGGCCATGGCGATCATGTCGGTCCAGGTCTCGGGCGCTTTGCATTCCATGCCGGCAGCGGTCACGAGATCGCAGTTGATGTACAGTGCCTTGGTCGAGAAAGCATGCGGATAGCCCCAGTATTTTCCTTGTGCAGACACGGTTTTCAGCACGCCGGGTTGATAGGTGGCAGCAGCCTCGTCACTGATTTCGACGGGGACGATCAGATTTTCGGAGGACAGTTTCAGCAGGGTGCGCGAGCCCATATAAGCGACCGAGACCGGGCTGCCAGCAGCGGCGAGGGTCATGGATTTATCCTGGCAGGTGCCCCATGGAACCACCTCCATGTTGACCTTGATGCCGGGATTGGCGGTCTGGAATGTGTCGATGGTGGCTTGGTCGGCGGGGCGCAAATCGCCGCACATGATGAAGGACAGTTGGATATCCTGCGCTTGGGCTGCGAGGGTCGAACTGCCCATCATGGCTGCAATGACCATCAGGGTTTTGGTGTAGTGCATTTGTAACTCCCTTGGTTGGTTGTGGTTTCTTGGGTCACTCTTTCACCGCGCCGGCGGTCAGGCCCGCTACGAGGTATTTCTGCAAGAACAGGAAAACGACGACGACGGGCAGGATGCCGGTCAGGGCGGCGGCCATCATCTGATTCCATTCGACGGTCTGATAGCCGATGAACTCGAACAGTCCGGCCGCAAGGGGTTGATATTCGCGCACTTGGTTGAAGGTGATCGCGAACAGGTATTGCTGGGCGTAAGCGCCGATGAAGACCGTGACGCCGACGACGATCAGGCCGGGAACGGCAAGGGGCAGCACGATGCGGCGCAGGGTATACAGGCGGCTGGCACCGTCGACATAGGCGGCCTCCTCCAGCTCCTTCGGGATCTTCTCCAGATAGCCGCGCAGCAGCCAGATGCCGGTGGGGATCAGGAAGGCGACGCCGGGGATGATCATCGACCAGTAGCTGTTCAGCAGTCCAAGGGTGCGCATCACGCGGTACAGCGGGATCAGCAAGACCGCGCCGGTGAACATGTTGACGGCGAGGAAGGCCCCGAGTGATGCGGCTTTAAACGGGAAGTCGAGGCGGGCATAGGCATAGGCGGCGGGGATGACAAAGACCATGGTTATCGCCGTGACCGCCGAGGCGATGAAGATCGAGTTGAAGATATAGCGACCCAATAGCGGAACTTTGACCCACATGGCGCGGTAAGCGTCGAAGGAAAAGTTGTCGCTCCAGATCTTGTACGGTGCGCTGAACAGGTGGCTCATCGGAGACAGGCTGGTGCGGAACATTTCGAGGAACGGCAGGAGGATGAAGGTCAGGAACACGGCGAGGGCGGCGTAGATGCCGACCTTTTGCAGCAGGGTATAGCGGTCCATCAGCATCTATTTGACCCCATAGTATTTGTTCACGCGGTTCAAGAGGGCCATGTAGAGGAGCGAGAACAGGCCGAGCATGACGACGATGGCGACGGCGCGGGTCGAGCCCTCGCCGAACTTGAAGTTGCCGATGGCGGTTTTGTAGGTGTCGATGATCATGGTCGTGGTGGCGCCGCGCGGGCCGCCTTGAGTCAATATCCAGATGATGTCGAAGGAGTTGAAGGTCCAGATCGCGGAGAGCAAAGCCATGGAGACGATGACCGGCATGATCTGCGGGATCGTGATGCGGCGGAACCTGTACCAGCGACTGGCGCCGTCGACCCAGGCCGCCTCGTAAAGGTCACGGCTGACGCCTTGCATGGCGGCGAGGAAAAACAAGCTGACCATCGGCGTGCCGACCCACACATCGGTGACGATGGCCGAATAGAAGGCCGAGCGTCGATAGGCGAGGAACTCGAACGGACCGTCGAGCAGGCCGACCTGCTGGCCCATGCCGGACAGGAACCCGAATTGGCCATTATAGAGCCACAACCAACCAATACAGCCGATGGCAATCGGGATCACCCAAGGTGGCATGATCAGGGCGCGGAACAGGGCGCGGCCGGGGATGGCGGCGTTCAGCAGGGTCGCGCCGATCAGGCCGACGATCAGCTTCAGGCTGACGGACAGCACCATCCAGAAGAAGGTCAGGCTGACCGTGGTCAGGAATTTCGGGCTGGACAGCATCTTTTCGTAATTTGCGAGGCCAACCCAGTTTTCGCTGCCCATATCGGCATCGGTAAAGGACAGGCGCACGGTCTCGATCAGGGGCCACGCGACGATCACGGCGATAAAGGCGACGGCGGGAAAGATCAGCGCCCAGGCGAACCACGCCTCGGAGAGGCCACGGCGGCTGGCTTTGACCACGGAGGTTGCCGATTGGGCGGCAATGTCGGCCATGCATCCCCCTGATGCGTGTTCGGCCCGCGATGGGACCGAATCTGTTTATGGGGTTATGTTAGCGCGCTGGGACTATTTTACTACCTAGATAATACCAATTTTGCGAAACACCTCCCGATTCCCTAATTTACCGTTGTTTTAAGCCTGAAAACAGTGTTTCTCTGAATAGTGGTCTGGTCTGACCACATAAAACCATACCAGTGGCCCAGATGCGAAGCAGCGACACCACTCAGATTTTCGCGCCCGTTCGCTGGTACCGCAGCGGTAGAGGGCCGCGGTATGCGCAACTTTATCGGTATTTGGCCGAGGCGATCACCTCGGGCGTGCTGGAGGCCGACGCTCAACTGCCGCCGGAGCGGGATCTGGCCGAGATGGCGCAGGTCAGTCGTGTCACCGTCCGTAAAGCGGTGGTACAGTTGGTCAAGGAGGGGATGCTGGATCAGCGGAGGGGGGCTGGCACTTTTGTGCGGCCACAGCCAGCCAGGATGGAGCATTTGCTGTCGGCACTAGTGTCGTTTACCGAATACATGCGGCAGCGCGGGAAAACCTCGTCCAGCCAGATCTTGCGGCGTGGGTTGTTTCCGCCCAGCCCGGATGAGCAGATGGCGCTGGGTGTGGCGGACCGGGTGGCGCGGGTCGAACGGCTGCGCAGTGCCGATGGCATGCCGATGGCGCTGGAATGGTCATCACTGCCGATGGATATCTTGCCGGAACCGGAGCGGGTGGATACCTCGCTTTACGATGTGCTGCGCGCGCGGGGCAATGCGCCGACGCGGGCGGTACAGCGGATTACAGCGGTCAATCTGGGCGCAGAGAATGCTGGATTGCTGCACCTGGCGGTCGGTGCGGCGGTGCTGCGGATCGACCGGACCGCCTATTTGGCCAGCGGGCGGCCCATCGAGTTCACTCGGGGACTGTACCGGTCCGACCTATATGACTTTGTTGCCGAATTGCGGCCGGAGGAACGTGCTTGATCCTGACATTCGACGCCAAGATAATGGGGGAGGAGATTCATTGTGAAATCGGGGCAGATTTCGCCATTGCAGAGCCGATTTTCTGCTTTTCGTTGATGATCAAGCCGGGGGTCGTTGCGGGTGGCAATTTGCTGCGGCGCTATGCGGGTTACGCAGAGGTGCTGTTGCCGGACATCCCTGCAGGCGGCACAGTGCGCTTTGTGTTGCGGCATGACGGGGTCGAGGTCCCGGTTCACAATCGGGCATGGCTGCCGTTGGGCGGATATCTGAGAACGACCACCGGCTGTGTGGCCTTGCCCGGTTTGGTTGAGGGCGTGCGGGGTGACGTGCCGCCGCGTGTTGTGGCCGATTTCAAGGGTCTGCCGTTGGTGCCTCAGCCGACGGAATGGCATCCGGCAGGGGGACGGTGGCGGTTGACGGGTTTTCGGGCGAGTCACTGGAGCCGTTGCAGGCTTTCGCGCGGCGGTTGAACCTGCCTTTGCGGGGCGCGCTGGCTGTGGAGGTTGAAACCGTCTCTGACATGGCGGAAAATGCCTATCAGATGGTGATCGCGCGATCTGCCGTGACGATCAGGGCTGCGGGGGAGGCGGGGGTATTTGCGGCGGGGATCACCTTGCTGAACCTGTTGCAGACGACGGGCGGTGACTTGCCGTTGGGTCGGATTGTCGATGCGCCGCGTTTTGGCTACCGGGGCCAGCATCTGGATTGTGCGCGGCATTTCTACCGGGTCGAGACAATCTTGCGCCTGCTGGACCTGATGGCGCTGTTGAAGCTGAACCGGTTCCACTGGCACTTTGCCGACGATGAGGCATTTCGGGTGGAGGTCGATTGCGTGCCCGCCCTGTGGCGGAAAACCGCGTTTCGGGGTGAGCGGGAGATGATGCCGGGCGTCTATGGCGGCGGTATCAGGGCGGGCGGCAGTTATTCCAAGATGGATGTTGCGCGCGTTTTGCAAAGGGCGGCTGAGTTGCGGATAGAGGTTTTGCCCGAGATCGAGATACCGGCGCATTCCCATGCCTTGATCAAGGCGGTGCCGGGGTTGCGAGATCCGGGGGATATCGGTGAAGAAGTCTCGGTGCATGGTTATCTGGAAAATGTCATCAACCCGGCGATGCCTGCGACATGGGATTTTCTGCACCCGCTGATGGCCGAGATTTCGGGTATGTTCCCGATGGGGATGTTGCATCTGGGCTGCGACGAGGCTCCGCACGGCGCGTGGTCGGGGTCGCCTGCCGTGGCGGCGTTGAAGGCGCGCGAAGGGTTGGAGACGGCGGATGATGTCCAGGGTTGGATGATGGCGCGGTTGGCGGCGCATCTGGCCGAGAGGGGCATCCGCAGCGCGGCATGGGAGGAGGCGGCCAAGGGCAGCGATGGCGGGATCGGCAACGGTGCGCTGCTGTTCAGCTGGACGGGTCAGGGGCCGGGGATCGAGGCGGCGCGGCGGGGGCACGATGTGGTGATGTGCCCGGCGAAGCATGTATATTTTGATATGGCGCATACGTCAGGGGTTGATGATTGGGGTG
The DNA here is from genome assembly GCA_038323315.1 of Rhodobacterales bacterium. GTDB lineage: Bacteria > Pseudomonadota > Alphaproteobacteria > Rhodobacterales > Rhodobacteraceae > Stagnihabitans. The sequence goes on from JBBQGU010000200.1 coordinate 6,261, forward strand.
CCGCCTGGGCGGCTTTTGTGGCGCTAGAAGATGTGGTGGCATGGAAGCCCGTGCCCAAAGGTGCCGAGGATGTTGCGCACAAGATCGTCGGGATCCAAGGGTGCTTCTGGTCTGAGTTCACCACCGAGGATCAGCAGATGGAGCCGATGCTGGCCCCGCGTATCCTGGGGTTGGCGAACAAGGCCTGGGATAAGCGGGACAGCTTGGATGGAGAAGGGTTGCGGGCCTTGGCGCAGGTATATGGGCCTATGTTTGACAGGATGGGTTGGCGGCGGCACAAAGGTGCCTGATCAGTTCGCACTGCCTTCGAGTGTGCGACGTCCGGAGCGATCAAAACGGGTCGGCAGGGGTCGGTGGAACCGCCCTCAGTGGGTTCGGGCGGCGGAGCGTGCGGAGCTTTTGGCAAGGTCGACCTGACAAATCCGGCGCGTTTGAGTCGCAAATCGGTGTACCTATGCCACAATCCGGGCCTAGTCTTGAGCGCAAATGGAGGCCCCGATGTCGTCTGATCCGCTGCTGCAACCCTACCAGCTGAAACACCTGACCCTGCGCAACCGGATCATGACGACCAGCCACGAACCGGCTTACCCCGAGGATGGGATGCCGAAGGATCGCTATCGGCTATATCATCTGGAGCGGGCGAAGGCCGGTGTGGCCCTGACCATGACGGCGGGGTCGGCGGCGGTGTCCAAGGACTCACCGCCCGTGTTCAACAACATTCTGGCCTATAAGGATGAGGTCGTGCCGTGGATGAAGCGGCTGGCGGATGATTGCCACGAGGCGGGGGCGGCGGTGATGATCCAGCTGACCCATCTGGGACGGCGGACGCGCTGGGACAAGGGCGATTGGTTGCCGGTGGTCGCAGCGGGGCCGTCGCGGGAACCGAGCCACCGCGCATTTCCGAAGGTGATCGAGGATTGGGATATTCAGCGGATCATCAAGGACTTTGGCGATGCCTGCGAACGGATGCAGGCGGCGGGGTTGGATGGGGTCGAGTTCGAATGCTACGGCCATCTGATGGACCAGTTCATGTCGCCGTTCACCAACGCTTTGCCAGCGCCCTACGGCGGCAGTCTGGAAAACCGGGCGCGGTTTGCGATGGAAGTGTTGGCCGCGTGTCGCAAGCGGGTGGGGGAGCGGTTTTTGCTGGGCGTGCGCTATACGGCGGATGAGACCGAAGAGGGCGGAATTTCGCCCGATGAGGGCGTGGCGATCGGGAAG
>JBBQGU010000201.1:0-7429 GCA_038323315.1 Rhodobacterales bacterium
GTGACGGCGATCGACAACCTGCCCTCGATGCTGCCGGTCGAGAGCAGTCAGGATTATGCCGGGCAGTTGCTGGGGTCTTTGCTGACGTTGGGGGCGATGGATCAGGGTGTCTGGCACCGCGCAAAACTGGAATTTGACCGCCATGTGGCGGTCTGAGGGGGACAAGATGACGATACATTGGTGTGGCACGGGGCTGTCTTCAGGCCCCGGTTTGCGCAAACTGATCGCGGCGGGGCATCAGGTGGTGGTGTGGAACCGCACCGTCAGCAAGGCCGAGGAGGCGGTGGGCGATATCGCCAAAGACATCCGCGCCTACAGTCTGGAGGGGCTGACAGCGGCCCTGCATCCCGGAGATATAGCGATTTCGATGCTGACGGTGGATCACCACGTCGGCATCGCCAAGGCCTGCCTGTCAAAGGGCGCACATTTCGTGTCGTCGTCCTATATCTCGCCCGAGATGAAGGCGCTGGATGCCGAGTTTCAGGCGGCCGGTTTGGTATCGGTCAACGAAGTGGGGCTGGACCCCGGCATCGATCATCTGATGGCGCATGATCTGGTGGCGCGCTACCGGGCGTCCAAGGGTTATGACGCGGCGAATACCTTGTCCTTCCTATCCTATTGCGGCGGTGTGCCGAAGATCCCCAACCCCTTCCGGTACAAATTCAGCTGGGCCCCGCTGGGTGTGCTGAAGGCGCTCCGCTCGCCCTCGCGCAGCCTGCGGAACTTCAGCGAGTTGCGGGCGGCGCGCCCCTGGGACGCGATCACCGCTTATGACGCGCCGCTGCCCGCCCCGGAAAGCTTTGAGGTTTATCCCAACCGTGACAGCTATCCCTTCATGGAGGACTACCGGTTTGATCCGTCGTGGAAGGTGCGCGATTTCGTGCGCGGCACGATCCGCCTGAACGGCTGGGCCGAGGCCTGGACCCCGGTGTTCCGCGAGATCGAGACGTTGTCCGGCCCCGAAGGCGATGCGCGGCTGGCGGACATGGCGGCGGGGTTCGTCCGCGACCACTCCTATGCGCCGGGCGAGCCGGACCGCGTGCTGCTGTTCGTCGACCTCAAGGCCGAGCGTGATGGCCGGATCGTGTATCACGAGACCTGGGCGATGGACGCCTGGGGCGATGCGCGCGGCACGGCGATGGCCAGGCTGGTGTCGACCCCGGTCTCGATGGCTGTCGAATCGTTGCTAAAGCGGGAAATCGCGGCAGGGGTCCATGCCGCCCCGCATCAACCCGTGCTGATCAACACCTGGCTGGGTCAGGTCCGGACGCTGGCCCAGTATATGGACCGCATCGACCATCTGGCGTGACAGGGGTTCCGGGCAGGATGGGCGATGCGCCCATCCCCTATGGCTTGATGAATTTCGCGCCGCCGCCATTGCCGCCCGACAGCACGCGGACATTGCCCATGACACCTGACCTGACCGACCCCTGAGCCAGTTCCGCCATCAGGTTGGCCAGCGGTATTTGCAGCGCCGATCCCAGTGAGACCGGCCGCCCATCCATTTCGGCCTTGGCCGAGATGACCGAGACGATCTGCGCCACGCCGTCCACCTGCCGGAACACTGGCGCACCGGATGACCCGAATCCCACATCGCAGGTCATCACCAACACACCCTCTTGCCGCTCCATCACCGCGCAGGACTGTTGCAGCGACGGCATGTCGGCGCGGTCCTGGGCATAGGAAATCACCCCGATCGTATCGCCTTTCGCCGGGGTATCAGCCACCTCGAACGGCCTGACCGAGGGCAGCAGGATCGGTTGATCCAACTCGACCACCGCCACATCCACCGACACGCGGTCCAACTGATCCGCGCCACCATAGACATAATCCGGATGCGCCACGGCCTGCCGCGCGCCGCGATAGGCCTCGGCACGCCCGTTGCGCCACCCGGCCAGAAACTTGATCTGTGAGGGATCGATGCGCGCCCCGGTGTCCTTGTCAAACAGGCAATGCGCCGCCGTCAGCACCAGTTGCGGCGAAATCAGCGCCCCGGTGCAAAACCCGCGATCGCCCAGCACCAGCTTGCCCACCGCCTCCCAGCCGCGGCTGTCATCCAGCGTCTGCAACTTGACCAGCGCCGTTGTTTGCGCTGCCAATGGCAGGCCGGTCATCAGCAGCAGGCCAACAATCAGGAAACGGATGGTCAAGATGAACCGCATTTGCATCAACCCTTGGTAGCTCCGTCCGCACTAACCCCCTACAAAGGCGGATTTGCGGCGGTCATCTGGCGCAATGCGCGTGGTACAGGCCCGCCGGTGGCCCAGTCCAGCAATTCCACCGTATGCACCACCGGCACTTTGGTCGCCTGACCGATCTGCAACATGCAGCCCAGATTGCCCGCCGCGATGACCTGCGGCGCCTTGGCCTCCAGCGTGGACACCTTGCGGTCGCGCAACTGGCCCGAAATCTCCGGCTGCATCAGGTTATAGGTCCCGGCCGAGCCGCAGCACAGATGGCTGTCGCGCGGCTCCACCACCTCGAACCCGACCTGCCGCAGCAGATCCTTGGGGGCGGATACGATCTTTTGCCCATGCTGCAACGAACAGGCGGCGTGATAAGCCACCCGCAGCCCCTTGGCCGCCCCCTTCGGCAGGCCCAGCCGTGACAGGATCTCGGTCACATCCACCGCCAGCCCCGCGACCCGTTTGGCGTCGTCGGTGCCCAGCATATGGCCGTAATCCTTGACGGTGGTGCCACAGCCCGAGGTGTTGATGACGACCGCCTCCAACCCATCAACCGCCGTGAACGCCCGGATATTGGCATTGGCAAAGCCCTTCGCCTCCGCCTCGCGCCCCATATGATGCACCAACGCGCCACAACAGCCCACCCCTTGCGGGATCACCACCTCACAGCCCAGCCGGGTCAACAGGCGGATGGTGGCATCGTTGATATCGGTGTCCAACGCCTTTTGTGCGCAGCCCGTTTGCAGCGCCACCCGCATCCTGACCGGCCCTTGCGCAGCAAACACCTGCGCATCATCGTTTCGGCTGACCGGCGGCAACCGGTCCGGCGCCATCGCCACCATCGCCCGCAACCGCTTGTCCGGCAGCCAGCCCGCGATGGGCCGCGCCAACCGCGCCGCAAACAAGGCCAGCCGGAACCGCGTCGGATAGGGGATCACCCGCGCCAACAGCCCGCGCAATACCCGCTCGCCCAAGGGCCTGCGATAGGTCGTCTCGATATAGGCCCGCGCCTGATCGACCAGATGCATATAGTCGACCCCCGACGGGCAGGTCGTGGTACAGGCGAGGCAGGACAGACACCGGTCGATATGCTTGACCGTCTTGGCGTCCGCCGGTCGACCGTTCTCCAGCATGTCCTTGATCAGATAGATCCGACCCCTCGGGCTGTCATTCTCATCCCCCAACACCTGATAGGTCGGACAGGTCGCAGTACAAAACCCGCAATGCACACAAGTCCGCAGGATCTTGTTGGCCTCGGCCAGCTTGGGGTCGGTCAGTTGGGCATCGGTAAAGAACGTCTGCATCAGCCAAAAACCCCCCTCGGATCGAACTTCGCCCTGATTCCGGCTGTCAACGCCGCCACCGCAGACCCCTCGGGCTGAAACACCACGCCCTCCCCCCGCACCAGCGTCGCATGCCCCCGCCCGTCAACCCGCGCCCGCACATCAACCTCTGGTGCTGCCAGCAGCCAGATCAACCCGCCACCCCAATCAAACATAGCCTCCGCCGCCAGCCCGTCCACCACCGCCAAAGCATCCCCGGGCTTGACCGACACCCGCCAGACATGCCCCACCCGCCCCGCAAACGCGGTGACGTCGCGCACCGCAGCCCAAGGCCCGGCACCCTCCACCACATCCCAATCGCCGCCCAACCGCGCCCGCAGCGCCTCGACCCGGTAGGCCACCGACCCCGCCATCCCCTCGACCCGCATCATAGCCTGGCCGCCGGAATACGCCGCCCCGCTGACATCCATCGGCGACCCCAACGCCGCCCGCAAGGCCGCCAACCCCGCGCCCAACTCCCGCTCCCCCACCAGGGTCGCCACCGCCTCTGGCACCGCCTGCACCCGAAACGCCAACTCGGTGATCACTCCCAACCGCCCATGAGAGCCGATCAACAGCTTGCCGATGTCCAAGCCTGTGACATTCTTCATCACCCGCCCGCCGGCCTTCACCACCACCCCGGCCCCATTGACAAACCGCAACCCCAGCACCTGATCCCGGCACGCCCCCACCTGCACCCGGCGCGGGCCGCTGGCATTTGCCGCCGCCACGCCCCCCAATGTCGAAGCCCCATTCCGCCCCAGCAGCCCCCGCAGATCCGGCACCTCAAACGCCAGCCGCTGCCGCTGTCCGGCCAACACCGCCTCCACCTCGGTCAAAGGCGTCCCCGCCCCTGCCACCAGCGTCAACGACCCCGGCTCATAAATCCGCACACCGCCCAAGGCCGAGGTGTCGATCCCCTCGCCAACAGCCGCCACAACCCGCCGCGTCCCGCCCCCCTGCACAAAGACCGGCCCCGCACCCGCGCGCAACCACTCTGACAGTTCGATCTCATCTGCCGGGCGCATCTTGCCCCTTTCATTCTGACACAAATATCCCACAGGGGTTTGGGGGTGTGAAACCCCCAAATGCATCAACCCACACGACGGCTGGCCGTCGCAGCCAGCGGAAACACCTTGGCCGGGTTCAGCAACCACCCCGGATCGAACACATCCTTGACCTGCAACTGCGCCTCCAGATCGGCGTCCGAAAACTGCACCGCCATCAGATCGCGCTTTTCCACGCCCACGCCATGCTCGCCGGTCAGACAGCCGCCAACCTCGACGCACAACCTCAGGATATCCGCGCCAAAGGCCTCGACCTTTTCCAGATCGCCGGGCTTGTTGGCGTCATACAGGATCAGCGGGTGCAGATTCCCGTCGCCCGCATGAAAGACATTGGCGACGGCCAAGCCCACCTCGCGGCTCATCTCGCCAATCCGCCGCAGCACAAAGGCCAGTTCGCTGACCGGAATAGCCCCGTCCAGACACATATAGTCGGCAATGTTCCCCATCGCGCCAAAGGCCGACTTGCGGCCCAGCCAGATGCGGCGGCTCTCGTCTTCGCTGCGGCTCTCGCGAAATTCCACCGGGTTATGCCGCGACGCGATGGCCCTGATGGCCGCCAACTGCTCGTCGATCTCGGCCGGGCTGCCTTCGACCTCGATGATCAGCAGCGCTTCGCAATCTGGATAACCGGCATGGGCAAAGGCCTCGGTCACCTCGATGCAGGGGCGGTCCATGAACTCGATCGCGACCGGCAGCAACCCTGCGCGGATGATGTCGGCCACACAGTCGCCCGCAACCTCGTTGCTGTCAAAGGCGACCAGAACCGGCCGCGCCCCCTCGGGCTTGGGCAGGATGCGCAAGGTCGCCTCGGTTACCACGCCCAACTGCCCCTCCGCTCCGCAGACCACGCCCAGCAGGTCCAGCCCCCCGGCATCCAGCCAAGGCCCGCCAAGGTCCACCACCGTGCCATCCATCAACACCAGCGTCACCCCCAGCAGGTTGTTGGTCGTGACCCCGTATTTCAGACAATGCGCCCCGCCCGAATTCATCGCGATATTGCCGCCGATCGCGCAGGCCAACTGGCTCGAAGGGTCGGGCGCGTAAAAGAACCCCTCCGCCTCGACCGCCCCCGTCACCGACAGATTGGTCCGCCCGGCCTGCACTTTGATGAACCGGTTGTCATAGTCCGTCTCGATCACTGCATTCATCCGGGCCAAGCCCAGCACCACACAATCCGCCGTGGGCATCGCGCCACCCGCCAGCGAGGTTCCCGCCCCACGCGGCACCACCGGCACGCCCATCCCATGGCACAGCGCCAGAACGGCGGCAACTTCGGCAGTGGTCTGCGGCAACACAACGGCCAGCGGGGTGCAGCGATAGGCGGTCAATGCGTCGCATTCATAGGTCCGCGTCTCGACCGGGTTGTCGATCACGCCCTGCGGCACTGCGGCGCGCAGGCGGGCCACGATGCTGTCACGCGCTGCCAGAACGCGTATGTCGGGCGTGGGCATATCCATGGCCGGTCTCCTTGCGCTATGCCGTCAGGGGGAGGATCCTGTCATAGTCAGTGTTAGGCCGGGGGCCGGTCGGGCGCAAGCCACTGGCAAGCGCCCCGCTTCGGCGTTAGCGTCGCGGGCATGAACATATTGTCCTTCCTTGAATCCACCTTCACGCTGATCGACTCGCTGGCCTTTGTAGTGTTGGTAGTGGCTTGGGTCGGCACGGCGCGGCTGGCGGATGTGCCGCCTAAATGGCGCCCCTCGGTGTCGGTGCTGATGAAAGAATACCGCTATCGCTGGATGACCGAATTCGTGACCCGCCAGCCCCGGCTGTTCGACGTGTCGCTGATCGACAGCCTGCGTCAGGGGACCGCGTTTTTCGCCAGCGCCTCGATGATTGCGATCGGTGGCGGGGTGGCGCTGATCGGCAATGCCACGACGCTGGAGGGGCTGGCGCAGGATCTGACGATTGGCCTCGACGCCGCACAGCTGCGCATCAAGCTGATGGTGGTGGTGGGTCTGCTCGCCAATGCGCTGCTGAAGTTCATCTGGTCGCACCGGCTGTTCGCCTATTGCGCGATCATGATGGCGGCGGTGCCGAACGACCCAGACGCTCCGATGGCCGAGCACCGGGCACGTCAGGCGGCCGAGGTCAACATCACGGCGGCCAAAAGCTTTGACCGGGGGTTGAACTCGATCTACTTCGCTTTGGCGGCCTTGGCTTGGCTGATCGGCCCTTGGGCGCTGGCGGTGGCGACGGGGGTGACGGCGGGGGTGCTGATGCGGCGGGAATTCGCCTCGCATTCACGGCGGGTCATGCTGCAGGATCTGCGCCAGCCCCGGCCGTGACGATGGGGCAAAGGTAGGATGGGCGATGCGCCCATCTATCCGGGACCATGGGCAAACTGCCCATCCTACCCCCTATTCCGGATATTGCTGCTGGCAGGTCAGGATGGCGGGCCCCGCCGCCGTCGCCAAGGCCGCGCGTTTGGCTTGCAGGCTGGCCAGTTTGGCCGCCTCGGCGTCCAGATCGATTGCGGCGGCCGCACGGTAGACCTGCGCTGTATCGACGCGGCAGCTTTGGGTGCGCGGGTTCGGGTTCTTCTTTGTCGGATCCGGCGTGCAATCGACAAAGCGCGGTATGGTGCGGGTCGCAGTCACATAGGCATAGCCGCGCGCCAGATTGCCCTGCGCCTCGGCGATAAAGCCGTCCACCACGCGCAGATCACGGGTGACAGCACCCACGCATTGCTGCTGCGGCGTGCCACACGCGGCCAGACCCAGACAGACCGCCGAAACCATCAAGCGCCGCATTGTCACACCCCTATGCCATTCCGGGCAGAATAGGATCATCCGGGCGGATTTCAATCGCCCTGTCCGTTGGCACGCGGCCTTATGCCTGTTAGGCAAGGCCC
>JBBQGU010000202.1:0-7421 GCA_038323315.1 Rhodobacterales bacterium
AGATGCATCCGGGGTTGGAGTTTGACCTGCTGCGCGGCCAGATCGATGCCCTGCACGCCGTCGGGATCAATGCGCCGATCTATACCACCGCGACATGGGACGAGCTTGCCGCCTTCAACCACCCCGAATGGCGCACGGTCAGCCCTGAAGGCGGTGCGCCCCGGTTCCTGACGACACCCAACGGCGCGGGCTGGGCTTTCCTTGACTATTCAACTCCTTACATCGATTATCTTTGCGCCCAGGTGGACGAGATCATGCGCCGTTATCCCGACGGGGATGGCATTTTCGTGGATATCTGTTTTCAACTGCCGTCTGTGTCCACCTCGGCGCAGATGCGGATGGAAAAGCTTGGCCTTGACTGGACAGATGCGAACGACCGGCACAGCTTTACCACGCTGATGGTCGAGGAGTTTTTTGACCGGGTGCGGGGGGCCGTCCGCAAACACAACCCGACGATGCCGATCTTTTTCAACTCGGGCCACATCCGGCGCGGCAACCGTCAGCATTACCTGCAGCACTACACCCATCTGGAGGTGGAAAGCCTGCCGACCGCCGGTTGGGGTTATGACCATTTCCCGCTGTCGGCGCGTTATGTCGACAAGTTGCCGCTGCCCTTTCTTGGGATGACCGGCAAGTTCCACTACCATTGGGGCGAGGTTGGCGGCTACAAAAAGCCCGACGCCCTGGTCTATGAATGCGGGGCCATGCTGGCCCATGGCGCGCATTGCTCGATCGGCGACCACCTGCATCCGACCGGCCGGATCGACGCCTCGACCATGGCGGTCATCGCCCCGGCCTACAAATGGGTCGAGGACCGCGAGCCTTGGGCAGAAGCCTCGGTGAACCGGGCCGACATCGCCTTTCTCAGCGCCGAAGCCGCGTCGCGCCCCGGTCTTGTCGGCATCCCGGGTCAGAGCGATCATCGTTTCGACGGACCGGATCATGGCGGCGTGCGGGTGTTGCTGGAGGGGCAGTTTGCCTTTGACGTCATCGACTTGGACAGCGATCTGGACGGTTACCGGCTGGTCGTCCTGCCGGATCTGATCGAGGTGAATGATGCCATGAAATCGCGGATCGATGCCTTTGTCGCCAAGGGCGGTCGAGTGCTGTTGACCGGGAAAAGCGGTCTGCGCGACGGCGTGTCCATGTTCGATGTTGGTGCCGAATGGCACGGCACCTCAGGCATGGCTGGCGGCGATTACCTGCTGCCTGTTCCGGACCTGCGGGCCGATGGCGTGAATGACCCTCTGTTCATGTATCTGCCATCCGAACAGATCAGCCCCACGACCGGCACGTCACTGGGCGAGGTCTTTGACCCCTATTTCGATCGCACTCCGCTGCATTTTTCCGGCCACGTGAACGCCGCCAGCCAGCCTGTGCCGACCCAATTTGCAGCCGGGGTCAGCCTTGGCGGGGTCACCTGGATCGCGCATCCGATTTTCAGCTGCTACCACATGGCAGGTGCGGTCGCGATGCTGGAAATTGCCGAAAAAACTATCCGCGCCGCATTGGGCGGAGAGCGACTGGTGACCACCACATTGCCGCGCGCGGGTCGCGTGACGGTGCGGCATCAACCGGCCCACAACCGCGATGTCGTCCACCTGTTGCACGCCACCCCGGCCCTGCGCGGCAACTTGCGCGGCTCCAACATCCAGCCGATCCAGGACCTGATCACCCTGACCGATATCGCTGTGGACCTGGCCGCATCAGGGCCGGTCAAGGCCGTCCGGCTGGTACCGGAAGGCACCGCGATTGCACATGCCGTGACAGCCGACCGCGTCCGGTTCACGGTGCCATCGGTGCGCGGTCACCAGATGGTCGAAGTCATCTATGGAGCACAGTCATGACCCAGATGAACCTGCGTTACCGCCAGATTCACCTCGATTTCCACACATCCGACCTGATCCCGGGCATCGGCTCGGCCTTTGACCCGCAGGCCTTTGGCGCGGCGTTCAAGGCGGCCAATGTCGACAGTGTCACGGTGTTTTCCAAATGCCATCACGGCGTGTCCTATCACCCCACCAAGGTGGGGCAGATGCATTCCGGCCTGGATTTCGACCTGCTGCGCGGCCAGATCGACGCGCTGCACGCTGAGGGGATCAACGCAGTCATCTACCTGACCGCGACATGGGACGAGTTGGCCGCCACGATGCACCCCGAATGGCGCACGGTGTCGCCGGACGGATGCCTGCCGCATGTCTCCCGGTCGCCGGGCGACCCCGGCTGGGCCTACATGGATTTCGCCACGCCCTATCTCGATTACCTTTGCGCTCAGGTCGAGGAGGTCATGCTGCGTTACCCTGATGGCGACGGCATCTTCATGGACATCTCGTTCCAACTGCCGTCGATCTCGGAACACGCCAAACGCCGGATGGTCGCGCAGGGGATGGACTGGACACGGACCGAGGACCGCGACCGCTTTTCCGCGACGGCCGTTCAGACCTATTTCGAACGGGTGACCGCAGCCGTCCGCAAGCATGATGCCAACATGCCTCTGTTCTTCAACTCTGGCCATATCCGGCGCGGGCTCAGGGACCATTACCACCAGTTCTATACGCATCTGGAGTTGGAAAGCCTGCCGACTGCCGGTTGGGGCTATGACCACTTCCCGTTGTCGGCGCGCTATGTCGAGCAGATGGGCCTGCCCTATCTTGGCATGACCGGCAAGTTCCATTGGCTGTGGGGCGAGGTCGGCGGCTACAAAAAGCCTGACGCGCTGCTTTATGAATGCGGGTCGATGATCGCACAGGGGGCGCGTTGTTCGATCGGCGACCACTTGCACCCGACGGCGCGGATCGATGCCTCGACCATGGCGGTGATCGCCCCGGCCTATGCTTGGGTAGAAGCGCGGGAGCCATGGTGCATCGGCACGGAAAACCACGCTGAAATTGGTTTGCTCAGCGTCGAAGCCATGACCCAAAGGGGCCTGTCCGGGCGCACCATCCGCAACACCATACCCGACGAGGGCGCAGTCCGCGTGCTGCTGGAAGGTCAGTTCACCTTTGACGTGCTGGACCGGGAGAGTGATTTTTCCCTCTACCGGCTGATTATCCTGCCCGACACCGTCAGCGTGGACGCTGATCTTCAAGGGCGACTTGTCGCCTATCAGGCCAGCGGCGGGCGGGTCCTGATGACCGGCAAAAGCGGTCTTACCCCGGATGGGCAGATGGCCTTTGATGTGGGCGGCACATGGGCGGGCACCTCGGACATGCTGGGCGGCGACTATCTGCTGCCCATCCCCGAACTGCGCGCCGATCCGGTCAATGATCCCTTGTTCATGTATGTACCTTCCGAACACATCACGCTGACAGATGGCAAGACACTGGGCGATGTTTATGCCCCCTATTTCGATCGCACGCCGCTGCATTTTTCCGGCCATGTCAACGCCGCCAGCCAGCCCGACCCGACCGGCTATGTTGCGGGGGTACAAAAAGGCGGGTTCACCTGGCTCGCGCATCCGATCTTTACCTGCTACCACACGGCCGGTGCCGTCGCGATGCTGGAGATTGCCGAAAAAGTGATTGCACAGGCGCTTGACCAACCCAAGATGATCGTGACCGGCCTGCCACGCGCGGGTCGGGCGACGCTGCGGCATTCACCGCAGCGCCACAGCGATGTCTTGCATCTGCTGCACGCAACGCCCGCCCTGCGCGGCACTTTGGGCGGTCAGCCGATCCAACCGGTGCAAGACCTCGTGACGTTGCGCGACATCGCCGTCAGTGTCGAAACCCATGGCAAGGTGCGGTCCGTGACATTGGTCCCCGATGGCACAGAATTGCCGTTCACCGAGCACGATGGCCGGGTCACGTTCACCACCCCCGAGGTGCGCGGGCATCAGATGGTCGAAATCGGCTATGCGGGGTAGAATCATGACCCTGCATCGCCGGTGCAGAGCCCGCGAAGGCAAACCACCCGGCGCAGCCTGCGCCGGCTGGTCAAGAGACGACGGGTGAAGTCAGTGCAGCAAGACAATCGTTACGGATACCACGGCAAGATTCTGCATGTCGATCTGGGCAGCAAGACTTGGACGGTCGAGGAACCGCCCGAAACCTTCTGGCGCATTTACGCCGGTGGTGGGTTGCTTGCCACCTACTACCTGCTGAAGCTTGCTCCACCGGGCATTGATGCCTTCGACCCGGCCAACCCACTGATCCTGACGACCAGCGTGGTGGCGGGGCAACCCTATGCCGGTCTTGCCCGCTTCACCGCCTCGGCTAAAAGCCCGCTGACGGGTGGCGTCGGCGAGGCGCGGGCCGAGGGGCCGTTTGCCTCTGCGCTCAAGGCTGCGGGTTATGACGCCATCGTCATCCGCGGTGCCAGCGATACCCCGGTCAGCCTGATGATCGACGCGGGCCGAGTGTCGTTTCATGACGCGGGGGACCTCTGGGGCAGCACAGTCTCTCAGACTGTGACCGGGCTGCGCGCCATGTTCGGATCCGGGATCGAGACGGCCTGCATCGGCCCCGCCGGAGAGAACCGTGTGCGCTATGCCAGCATCGTCAGCGCAGGCAGCTATCAGGCGGCACGCATGGGGCTAGGGGCGGTGATGGGGTCCAAGCGGTTGAAGGCGGTCGTGGTTAAGGGCGACCTGATGCCTGCCGTGGCCGATCCCAAGGCCTGCGCAGACCTGACCGAGACCTACCGCCAACGGATGATGGACAATCCCCTGACCCGCTGGCAGTTCGAACCACCGGGTTTTGCCGCCTGGATTCATGTGCACGGCACCGATGCCGCGCTTTGCACCCACAACTACCGCGACAGTGTGTTTGACGCTGCCGCCGCCTATGGCCCCCAGCAGTTCTTGCAGCGCTATCTGCACGACGGCAACTGCCCCGGCTGCCCGAATGCCTGCATCAAGTTCTTCGCAGGCGACGCCGACAGCGCACCGGGCGCAGGCGGCATCCATCAGGAGATCACCGGCGCCCTCGGCTCCAACCTCGGGCTTGGGGATCTTGATGACGTGTTGCGCGCCAACATCCTGTGCAACGAACTGGGGCTCGATCCGGTCTCGCTGGGCTTTACATTGTCGATGGTGATGGAATGCAACGCGCGCGGCATCGACACCGGGACCGACTTTTGCTTTGGCGACGGGGCCGCCGTTCTGGCGATGATCCCCCGCATCGCGCGCCGCGAGGGGTTTGGCGATCTTTTGGCAGAGGGTGCAGCGCGGGCGGCCAAGGCGATTGGGCCCGGAGCAGAACCCTATGCCCTCACCGTCAAGGGGCTGGAAATGTCGGCGATCGAGCCCAGAACCCAGACCAATCTTGCGTTGGGCTTCGCTGTCGCTCCGATCGGTCCGCGCTATGACATCTGCGAGCATGACTGGGACTATGATCCCCATGTCGGCTGGCCGCATTCGCTGGAAAATTCGCGCACCCTCGGTATCCTCGAACGCCTGCCGATGCAGCATCTGGGTCTGGACAAGGTGCGCAACTTCAAGGCACTGAGCATCCTGTGGTCAGCGGCAGATGCCCTCGATCTGTGTGTTTTCGCCGTGGCACCGACACGCGTATTTTCCCTGGACGAGATGGCGGCACTGATTGCCGGGGTCACCGGCTGGAAAACCTCCAGCCACGAGATCATGCGCTGGGGCGAGCGGCGACTGCACCTGATGCGCATTTACAACCTGCGGGAGGGGCTGAGCGCCCGGGACGACCGATTGCCTGATCGGTTTCACGACGATCCCATCACCCAAGGACAATGGGCGGGCACCACGATCGACCGCGCTCTGTTCCACGAGGTGATCGCGATGTATTATCGGATGATGGGATGGGACGAGACCGGCCATCCGCTGCCCGCAACCCTGTTCGACCACCACCTGGAATGGGTCATCCCCTAAAATGCGAAATTGCAAGGCTTCGCCCGCTCTACGGGGGTCAGTCAGGCTTGCGCCACAGCCGATATGACGCCGTGTGTGAAAGATGGCAGAAACTTCGGTCCGATGATCAGTAAGCAAATTGGCGTCAACGGCAACGAATGCCCGCTCTCCGCCGTCCACTTGCCACTCCGACGTAGCGAGCCCTTGGCAGCCCTTCAATCGCCGCCAAGGGTCGGCAGATTACCTGTCATTCCACCCTTGCACACATGCTGTGCACCGACATGTCGGAAGATCCGTCGGGAAAGTTGCCCGACTCTCTTTGCGGTGTTGGCTTTCTTTGGCCCTTTTGATCTTTGGTAAGCCTTCGCCGGGGGCCGTCTTTTTGAGTTGAGTGTTTCCGCTTAGGTCCGACGTTATGTCCGACCATAGATACAGACCCGAAGTCGAGATCCTTTCCGGCACCGATACCGGTCGCCGTCGGCGCTGGACGGATGCACAGAAGGTTCGCATTGTTGACGAGAGTTTCGGCCAGCGCGAGAGCATGTCCAAGACAGCGCGTCGCCATGATATTGACCGAACGCTGATGGTGCGCTGGCGGCGTCAATATCGCTACGGCGAACTGGTGGGTGGTGCTGCGCCGCTCCGGTCATGCCTCTGACGCTCGCGGCCCCTGCCCGTGGCGCTGCGCCGGTCCATGACCTACGATCGGGGCTCGGAGATGGCCTGTCACCCCGAACTGGCGAGACGCCTGAAGATCGACATCTGGTTTTGCGATCCGCACGCCCCTTGGCAGCGCGGCTCCAACGAAAACACCAACAGACTGCTGTTTCAGTTCTTCCCCAAAAGGTTCTGATCTGAGTGATCTCAGCAGACCGCACTCAACGACGTCGCCCGCTTGATGAACGACCGTCCCCGCAAGACCTTGGGAAGGAATACCCCCGCAGAAGCCATGGCCGAAGAACTCGCGGCCATCAAAGCAACTGTCGCGCTTCAAACTTGAATCCAAGCGGCACTGCCCCGCCTCCCGGCAGGATGCCAAGCGCAGAGCCCATAGCCGTGCCGCGCAGCATGGGCGATCATGGTATTCAAATCCGCTTTCGACGGCCAAAGCGACCGCGGCGTGCCGGTGTAGATGTCGGTGCCGACCACGCCCAGCAACAAACCCATCACCACCATGTGCTGGAGCTGAAAGTTGGTGACGGGGAGATTGGGTGGCATATCAAGGCGTTGTTGACGCGCCGCAGTTCTTGCAGAGAAAAGGATATGCCACATGTCGCAGGATACGGTTGTCGTGTTTCGCGCACCAGATGGTTTTTCGTCCGACCCGCTGACGGATTTGGCTTGCGCCGGTGCGCGGCAGTTGATCGCACAGGCGGTCGGGGCCGAGGTGGCCGGATTTCCCGCCGCCCATGCCGACCAGACCGGTGCCGCTGACCTCAGGCGGTTGGTCCGGCACGGCCACCTGCCCGAGCGCGAGGTTCAGACCGGCATCGGGGCAGTGCCGGTGAAGGTGCCCCGGGTGCGGGAATGAGGCGGGTCGGAAAACCATCCGGGGGATGGTTTTCCCGACGAATGCACCGGAGGGCGGACGACTGAAGTTCAC
>JBBQGU010000203.1:0-7386 GCA_038323315.1 Rhodobacterales bacterium
AAGATCACCGTGCAGCCGGTCGTGGCTTTCAGGGACAACAGATCGTTGTTCAACTTCTGGCGGGTGATTTCGTCCAGGGCGGCAAAGGGTTCGTCCATCAGGATCAGCCGCGGATTTGTCACCAGCGCACGGGCGATCGACACGCGCATCTTCATGCCGCCCGACAATTCGCGGGGATAGGATTTGGCGAAACGGTCAAGCCCGACCAAGTGCAAAACCTCCTCGATCCGGGTGCGGACCGCGGCGAAGGATTGGCCGCGCAGTCGGAACGGCAGGTAGACGTTCTGCGCCACTGTGCTCCACGGCATCAGTGTGGGTTCCTGAAACACCACGCCAAGGTCATCGGCACCCTGACCCCCCTCCCATGTGATGCGGCCTGCCGTGGGGCGCATCAGGCCCGCGATCAGGCGCAGGGCGGTGGACTTACCGCAACCAGACGGGCCCAGCAGCGAGATGAAATCGCCCTCGTTCACAGTCAGGGACATTTTGCGCAAGGCGGCCACGGTCCCGTTGAAGGACTTGTCGACGTCCTGCATTAGCAGAATGCGTTTGCGGTGGCCTAGTGGCAGAATGGCGCGTTGAAGTTGGGTCATGCTGGGTCCGGCGTTGTCGGTGGACGCGGCAAGGATATGCCGCGCCCGTCAGTTTCACTTCTTCAGGTCCATGCCGACCTTTTGGTTGACGAAGGCAAGGGTGTAGCTTTGCTTGATGTCGATGCCGTCCTCGATCACGCCGGCCTTGACCATCTTGGCATAGAAATCGGCCGTACGCTCGTCTGTCATGGCGCCGATGCCCAAAGTATCGGTATCACCGGAATCGACGATGCCCGCCGATTTCATCGTGGCAATGGAAAAGGCGATGGATTCGTCCGTCATGTCCGGGTTGTCGGTCTTGATCAGGGCATTGGCGGCGGCATTGTCGCCGTAGATGTAGTTGTACCAGCCCCTGATCGACCCATCGACAAAGCATTTCACGACCTCGGGCTTGTCGGCCACGGTGTCTTTCATGGTCTGGATCATCGTGGAATAGCCGGTGTAACCGTTGTCGGCCAGCAGCCACAGATCGGGCTTCCAACCCACCTCTTTCTCGATCGAGAAGGGTTCGGAGGTGACATAGCCCTGCATCCCCGCCTGTTGATCGGCGATGAACGGGGCCGAGTTGAAGGTGTAGACAGCGCGCTGTTCAGCGGTAAAGCCGGTCGACATCATCCACTGGTAAAAGCCCGAATACCCACCGTCCGAAATGAACAGTTTCAGCTTTTTCAGGTCCTCAAAGGTTGTTGCGACGCCGGGATGGGTCAGAATGACCTGCGGGTCCTTCTGGAACATCGCCGCGACGTTGATCAGCGGCAGATCTTCCTTGACCGCGAAAAAGGCGTCAAGCGTGCCACCCATGTAAAAGTCGATCTTGCCGGCCAGCATCTGGGCCTGGTTGTTCACCGAAGGGCCGCCGGGAACGATGGTCACGTCAAGCCCGCAGGCAGCATAGGTGCCATCGGCGACGGATTGGTAAAAACCGCCATGCTCGGCTTGGGCGACCCAGTTGGTGCCATAGGTGACTTTGACATTCTGGGCCAAGACCGGCGTGGTCAAGGCGAGGACACTGGCAATCGCGGTCATGCCCAGACGGGTCGCGCGCGATGTGGTCTTGGGGGTGGTTGGGGACATGTTGGGAAAGACCTCTCTGATTCTGTCGTTGCATTCTCAAACAGGTGACGGGCCAGGTAACGCATTGCCTTGCGCAACGTGAACTGTGATGCGAAAATAGACCGCTTGGCGGCGTGAGGCAAGCCAATCGCCTATTTTTACGGCGAATTGGAATCGAAACTCTGATGGGGGCTGGGCAGTGGGGTGACGTCAGGGCAGGATGGGGCTTTTGGGGAACGGCTGATGATCAAGGACCTGGTGCCATATTCTATCCGCAGGCCGTTTGCGCGCTATGCCCATGGCGTCGAGGTACCGGCAGGGGCGCGGTGGCTGGTCACTTCAGGGCAGTTGGGGATCACGGCAGACGATGTCGTGCCCGCGGGGGCCGAGGCGCAGGCGGCCTTGTGCTTTGCCAATTGTGTCGCGATTCTGGCCGAGGGCGGCATGGGGCCGCAGGATGTGGTGCGGATCAACGCCTATGTCACCGACCGGGCACATATGGCGGGATATATGGCCGCGCGGGATGCGTGGCTGGCGGGGTTCCAGCGGCTGCCGGCCTCGACGCTGGTGATCGTGTCGGGCTTCACAAGGGCGGAGTTTCTCGTCGATGTCGAAGTTACTGCGGCGCGGGTTTAGGCCTGACAGGAGCGTTACCTTTGCCAAGATGATCCGTTGCACGGTGATCGGCGTAGACACTGAAAGCCGGGGTCGGCGGCATGGATGGACGGCAGATTTGAACCGATCAGAACCACGATCTTTCTGCACCGGGTGCGTTGCGCGCCATAATTTTCCGGTGGATCTGAGGCGGGGCAACCCGGTCGTGCCGGCATGATGCACTATCCCCGTGTCAGCCTCTATGCCGTGATGCTGGCGGCCACCGGCATCCCGCTTTATATCCATCTGCCGCAATTCGCCGCGATCAATCTGGGCATCGGGCTGGGGACGATCGGGGTGATCTTGCTGGTGATCCGCCTGATTGATCTGGTGCAGGACCCGTTGATCGGCTGGGCGATTGACCGCTGGCCGGGCGCGCAGATGGGATTTGCGATGGCTGCGGCGGCGGGGATGGCCATCGGCTTTCCGCTGCTGTTCGCGCTGACGCCCGGACCCTATGTCATGGCGCAACTGGCAGCGATTCTGCTGCTGTTGTTCGCCGCGTACAGCCTCGGCTCGATCCTGCTCTATGGCCGCAGCGCCACGCTGGCCGAACGCCCCGAGCCCGGGGCGCTGCTGACGCTGGCCGCCTGGCGCGAGGGCGGCATGCTGGTCGGCGTCATTCTGGCGGCCCTGGCACCGGCAGTCTTTGCCGGGTTGGGCGCGCCGGGGCAGGGCTATCCTGCCTTCGGGATTTTCCTCGGCCTTGTGGCGGTGGGGGCGGCAGCCCTGTCCTATCCGATGTGGCGGCGCGTGCCGGTGCTGGGCCAATCCTTGTCACTGGCGGGTCTGGGCGAGGCGGGGGCCTTGCGCCTGCTGGCGCTGGCGCTGGTCAACAGCCTGCCGGTCGCCATCACCTCGACCCTGTTCCTGTTCTTTGTCGAGGATCGGCTGACCCTGACTGGCTGGGCCGGGCCGCTGCTCACGCTGTTCTTTCTGAGCGCGGGCGTAAGCATCCCCTTGTGGACACGGGTCAGTCAGCGCATCGGCACCCGGTCGACGCTGCTGATCTCGATGCCGCTGGCGATTGCGGGCTTTGCGGGGGCCGCGTTTCTGGGGCCGGGGGATCTGGTGGGATTTGCCGTGATCTGCGTGGCGTCGGGGGCGGCACTGGGGGCGGACACCATGCTGTTGCCGGCGATGTTCTCGGTTGCCCTGACGCGCGCGGGGCTGAAAGCCTCGCTCGCCTTTGGCATCTGGGCCTTTGCGGGCAAGCTGGGGCTGGCGCTGGCGGCCTTTGTCGTGATGCCGCTGTTGCAATGGCAGGGGTTCGTGCCGGGGCAGGTCAATACCGAGGCGGCGCTGGGCACGCTGACCCTGGCCTATGCCGTCATCCCCTGCGTGCTGAAACTGGGCTCACTGGCGCTGGTGATGACCCTGCCAACCAAGGCGCCCTAGATCAACGCGCGCCCCGGCATTTGTCCGAGCAATACTTGACCTCGGCCCAGACCTTTTCCCATTTCTTGCGCCAGATGAATGGCCGCCCGCAGGTGGCACAGGTCTTTTGCGGCAGGTCGGATTTCTTGATCATCTTTGCCATATCCGGCCTGTCAGAGTTTGAAGGAAAGCTGTGCGGGAGAGGCGGCATTCTTGCGTTTGGCCGCCGCCCCTTGGGGTTGCCCGGTCATCGGCAAACCTGCTTTGCGGCTGCCATGTTTCTGGGCGATGGCGTCCGCCTCGGGGCGGTGCGCCGGGGTTTTGCGAACACCTGCCAGTGCGTCGCGGGCGGTTTGGGCGGCGGCAAGGTGGTCGACGATGGGGGTGGGATAGCGCAGCGATGCAGCGCCGTCCCACCGCCAGGGTTCATGCACAAATGCATCCGGCACTGCAGCCAGTTCCGGCACAAAGCGGCGCACGAACTGGCCTGTCGGGTCCTGATCATAGCCTTGCTTGACTGGGTTATAGACGCGCATCGTGTTGATCCCGGTCGTCCCCGATTGCATCTGCACCTGCGGCCAGTGGATGCCCGGCTCATAATCGACAAACTGCCGAGCGAGATGCAAGCCGGTGTCACGCCATGGCAGCCACAGGTGGTAGCTGGCAAACGACATCAACATGGCGCGCATCCGAAAATTGATCCAGCCATGGTCCCGCAGCGCCCGCATGCAGGCGTCGACAAACGGAAACCCCGTGCGCCCCGTCGCATAGGCCGCCAGCCGCACCGGATCGGGCACCATCGGGCGCAGTCCGTCATAGGCGTGGTGCAGGTTTTCAAACTCCAGCCTTGGCGCATCCTCCAGCTTCTGCATGAAATGGCAGTGCCAGTGCTGCCGCCCCGCGAACGAGATCATCGAGCCGCGCCACCGCTTGGATTCGGACGAAGCATCCAGACCACGCAACCGGGCAATGGTGGCCTGCGATACCTCGCGCAGTGACAGCGTCCCCCAAGCAATATGCGGCGACAGGCGCGAACTGGCGTCAAAGGCGGTCAACGGGCTGGACATCTGATAGCGATAGTCGCGCCCGCGCCGGGTCAGAAAGCTGTCGAGGGTTTGCAGCCCTTGCGCCCGACCGCCCGGCTGGCGGTGGGGGCAGGGGTCTTCCGGCAGTCCAAGCTCGTGGGCTGAAGGAATGTGCGTCGGCCAGTTGCCCGGCACGGATGGCACGGTGGCAGGGGTTGCAGACAGGGGGCGCGCCATGTCGGCATCCCAGGCTTTGGCCCAGCCATCGCGGGATTTCAGGCGCCGGATCACGCCGGTCTGGCGCATCTGGTGCCATTCCACACCCGCCGCCTGCGCCCAAGCGGCAACCCCGCGGTCTCGGGCAAAGGTCCAGGCGTTGCCGGTTTCCTCATGGCTCCACACGGCGGCAATCCTGTGCGTCTGGGCTATGCATTGCAAAACCGGAACAGCCTCGCCCACAAAGACGCGCAAGGGTTGGCCAAGGCCGATGAGGTCGCCCCGCAGGCTGGCCAGACACTCCGCCGCAAAGTCCCATTGCCGGGCTGCGGCGTCCGGCTCGGCCCACAACCCCGGTTCCGCGATATAGATCGGCAAGACGGGCCCTGCCGCCGCGGCCAAGGCCAAAGCGGCATGATCCTGCACCCGCAGATCGCGTTTGAACCAGACCACGTTCAGCATGCTTGCGTCGTTTCCCAACCGTATGTGCCTCGGTGACAAGATAGTGACGGAACGTTGCAGGGCAATGCGTCTGGCATGGCTTTGCAACGGGTTCGCCTGTGCTAACTACCCTGTCAGAAAGCAAAGGTTCCAGACATGCGCCTTATCCTCGTGCTGGGTGACCAGTTGTCGGTCGAATTGTCGGCGCTGCGGCTGGCGGATAAGCTGCAGGACGTCGTGGTCATGGCCGAAGTCATAAGCGAGGCAACCTCGGTTCCGCATCATCCGCAAAAGATAGCCTTGGTGTTGACAGCGATGCGCAAGTTTGCGGCGCAACTGCGGGGCCAAGGCTTCACCGTCGCGTATTCCCGCCTCGATGACCCCGACACCGGCCCCAGCCTGCCTGCCGAACTGCTGCGCCGTCTGGATGAGACCGGGGCCGACCAGATCATCGCCACCACGCCCGGCGATTGGCGGCTGCTGGCGGCGCTGCAAGACGCGCCGCTGCCACTGCGCCTTGTCCCCGATACCCGATTTCTGTGCCCGCCTGAGGCGTTTGTGGCTTGGGCCGAGGATCGCAAATCCCTGCGGATGGAGTGGTTCTACCGCGACATGCGCCGCCGCACCGGCCTGTTGATGGACGGCACCCAACCCACCGGTGGGCAGTGGAATTTCGACCACGACAACCGCAAGCCGGCCAAACCGGACCTTTTGCGCCCCACGCCTCTGCGCTTTGCCCCGGATGCTGAGACCGAGGCAGTCCTGGACATGGTCGCCGAACGATTCCCCACCCATTTCGGCACCCTCCGCCCGTTCCACTGGCCGACCGACCGCGCACAGGCCCTGCAGGCGCTGGACCATTTCATCACCCACAGCTTGCCGCGCTTTGGCGATGAACAGGACGCGATGCTGGACAGCGACCCATTCCTCAGTCATTCGCTGCTGTCCTCCAGCATGAACATCGGCCTTTTGGGACCGTTGGAGGTGTGTCAGCGCGCCGAGGCGGCGTTTCGCGCAGGGGATGCACCTTTAGCGGCGGTCGAGGGGTTTATTCGCCAGATCATCGGCTGGCGCGAATATGTGCGCGGTATTTGGGCGCTGAAGGGGCCGGATTACCTGGCGCTGAACAGCCTCAACCATTCGGCCGCCCTGCCGCCTGCCTATTGGGGCGGCGCGACACGGATGAACTGTTTGTCCAAGACCGTGGGTCAGACCCGCGATCTGGCCTATGCCCACCACATCCAGCGGCTGATGATCACCGGCAACTTTGCACTGCTGGCGGGGGTGGACCCTGCGGCAGTGCATGAATGGTATCTGGCGGTCTATATCGACGCTTTTGAATGGGTCGAGGCGCCGAACACCTTGGGGATGAGCCAGTTTGCCGATGGCGGTGTGTTGGCATCCAAACCCTATGTCTCCTCCGGCGCCTATATCGACCGGATGTCGGATTATTGCGGCACCTGCCATTACCGCGTCAAAGACCGCACCGGACCAAAGGCCTGCCCGTTCAACCCGCTGTACTGGCATTTTCTGGATCGCCACCGGGCGCGCTTTGCCGCCAACCCGCGCATGGCGCAGATGTACCGCACCTGGGACCGGATGGACGAGACTCACCGCGCCACCGTGCTGTCGGACGCCGAGGACATCTTGGCCCGGCTGGCGTCAGGAGCCGAGGTTTAGCGGCCGAATACGCGGTCAAACGTCCGTGACAAAAAGGGGCGGATCGGCAGAAAACCAAGATAGGCGCGCTCCATCACCCACAGCATCCCCGGCAGGTCCGACAGGCGCGCGAGCCAACGCCACCCCGGCAAGACCCGCCACACTTCGGAAAAGGCTGCCGCCCCCGACAGCACCCGTCCCTGCGGTGTCATCACGTGAAACCGGGCCATGGCTGCCGCTTGGGTCAGGCCCGCGGGCAGTTCGGCAGCCTTCGAGACATCGACCAGCGTCAGCGCACCCGCGGTATCCTGCGCGCGGTACAGTCCGATCTCAGCCGTGCAAAGCGGGCAAGAGCCGTCGTAAAACAC
>JBBQGU010000204.1:0-7377 GCA_038323315.1 Rhodobacterales bacterium
CACCCCAAATTCGGGCACCATCTGACCCTGTCGCCCCGCACCGGAGTGCCGCCATGACCGACATCCACGCCGAACGTCGCCAAAGACTGGCCGCGATTGCAGCAGATCAGGGACTGGGGGCCATCGCCTTTGTGCCGGGGGCCAATTTCTTCTACGTCTCCGGCCTGCATTTTCACCTGATGGAGCGTCCGACCCTGATGTTTGTGACCGCCGCAAACCAGATCGTCGGGATTATTCCTGAACTGGAGAGAGACAAGTGGAACGCCACCTTCCCCAACGCCCAGACCTTCTTCTGGCAGGACAGCGATGGCTATCAGCACGCTTTTGCCGGAGCGGCCGAGGCGCTGAAAGGCGGGATGGTCGGGGTCGAGGGGATGCGAATGCGGGTCTTTGAAGGCGACGCGCTGCGCCGTCATTTCCAGCAGGGCGCGATTGTCGATGCCGAGGCGCATCTGACTCCGTTGCGCCTGTCCAAATCCGCCGCCGAAATCGCCAGCCTGCAGCGCGCCATCGACATCAGCGAACTCGCCTTGGCCGAGGCTTTGGCCGAGGTGAGCGCGGGCATGACCGAACGGCAGATCATGAACCTTTTGAAGGCACGGATGTTGGCCGGCGGGGCCGAGGGGTTTTCGTTTGAACCCCTGGTTCTGATCGGAGGGAATGCCGCCAATCCGCATGGATCGCCCGGCGACATCGCCCTGACACCCGGCGATGCCCTGCTGATCGACTATGGTGCCAGCGTTGACGGCTATAATGCCGACATCACGCGCACGGTCTTTTGCGACCATGTCAGCGACGACCATGCCGCGATCTATAACACCGTTCTGGCCGCCAATGAAAAGGGCCGCGCCATATCGGGGCCGGACCTGACCGCGCATGATCTGGATATGGCGGTAACGGGGGTGCTGGCCGCCTCGCCCTATGCCGGGCTGATCGTGCACAAGACCGGCCACGGTCTGGGTCTGGACGTGCATGAGGCGCCGCAGATCATGAAGGGCAACCATGCCGCGCTGGTCCCCGGCACGGTCTTTACCATCGAGCCGGGTCTCTACCGCGCAGGCGAGATCGGCGTGCGGATCGAGGACAACGTGGTGACAACGGCCACCGGCGCGCAGTCCCTGACCAGCTTTCCGCGTGCGTTGACGATTGTGGGGGCGCCATGACCGCGCTTGACCGCTTTAGCGCCCTTGCCGAAACCGGCAGTGTCGATCAGATTTTCGCCGGGCTTGAGGCTTGGGTGCTGCACGATGTCGGGGCCATCATCTTTTCCTGTTCGACCTTTGATCTGGCCGCCCGCAATTCGCGCCGCATCTATACCAATCAGCCCGAGGCCTATCCGGTGTCGGGCCTGAAAGACATCATCCCCAACGCCTGGACCGCGCAGGTGCTGGATGCCAGAAAGCCCTTTGTGGCCAACACTTTGGCAGATATCGCCCTCGTGTTCCCCGACCACAAGGTGATCAAGTCACTGGGCTGTGGGTCGGTCATCAACCTGCCGGTGTTTCTGGCCGGGCAGTTCATGGGCACGGTCAATGTCCTGCACGAACCGGGCTACTACACCCCGGCGCGGCTGGCCGCCCTGATGGCGATCCGCCCCGCAGCCATGCTGAGTTTTGCTGCGTTCTACGCGGCCAATGGCTGACGGAACCCTTTAACCGGTGGGGGACGCCTCATTATGGTGAATCCGGCCTTTGCGATGGTTCCAACACGTTATCCGCAGGGCAATCAAACTTCCAACTGAAGCCGGTCTCGGCAAAGTTTTCTGTCACTTTGCCATCCAGACCTTGTTCGACCATCTCGACAGTCACGGTCGATCCGAAACCGCGCTGCGCCGGAACGGCAACGGGCGGGCCGCCGGACTCGTGCCAGCTGATTGCGAAAACCGCCTCACCTTCCGGCGGATGACCCGCCTTCCATGCAATATCGACGCGCCCGGTCGTGCTCGACAGGGCACCATATTTGCTCCCGTTGGTGGCCAACTCATGCAGCGCCATGGCGATGGTTTGTGCCGCGGCAGGCGAGAGACGCAGCTTTTCGCCACGCAGGATGATCTGACTGTCCAGCAAACCCTTTAAATGTGACAGCTGCGCGCGGACCAGATCCTCAAGATCGACGCCCTTCCAATTGTCTTCGACCAGCAGATCCTGATTCTTCGACAGCGCAGTCACGCGGTCTGTCAGCAGCTTGACAAAGTCACGGTTGACCGGGCCTGCGGTCTGCCGCGCGATGGAGAGGATCAGGGCCATCAGATTTTTCGAACGATGACTGACCTCGTGCATCAGGAAATTGATCTGTTGCTCGCGCAGCTTGCGATCGGTGACGTCTTGAACGAGGCCGATCAGCCGATCGGGATCTGCCGCCGGGCGCGGTTCTGCCTGGGCATTCAGCCAGCGGACCGAACCGTCAGGGTCGCTTGTGCGAAACTCGACCTGGAACGCTGTGCCGGTCTGGACGGCGCGACGCAATTCCATGTCGAAGTTCTGCCGATCTTCTGGGACAATAGCGGCCAGGGCGTTGTTGATCGTGCCCTCATTGTCCGCCGCTAGGCCGAACAGCTTTTGCGCCAGATCGGATGCCACGAACTCTCCGCGGTCCGGAACCGCCTCCCAAGTTCCGGCTTTGGCGGCGTGCAGGGCCATTTGCAGCCGGCTTTCGCTTTCGCGCACGGCCTCTTCGGCACGCTTGCGATCTGAAATGTCAAAACCCGACGGGACGAGCAGGCGGACCTGACCGTCCCGGTCGCGGATCGGTGCCAACATGAAATCTATGGTAATGCGGGTGTCACCCCGCATCCGTACGACTGCGTCATAGCGGACGATTTCGCCGGCAGCAGCCTTGACGATGGCTTGCTTCAGCCGTGCGACTTCTGCGTCGTCGTGGCACCACCAGAAGCAATCCCAGAATTTTCGCCCGACGACGTCATCTCGCGTCAGGCCACCGGCGGCGAGTGCGGGTTCATTCGCCTCTTGCAGCGTGCCGTCCACATCCAGAATTCCGATAAAGGCCAATGCGCCATCCAGAATCCGTCGCAACCGCGCTTCGCTTGCCCGCAACATTTCATCGGTGGTCTTGCGTTCGTGGATGTCGGTATTGGCGCCCATCCATTCCCGCACGCTGCCATCGTCGTTCAGGATCGGCACGGCCCGGATGCTGAACCAGCGGAAATCACCATTCGCAAGACGAACCCGAAACTCATTCCTGTGAAGGGTCCGCGACTGTAAAGACGCCTGCCATCCTGCAATCGTAGGCGCGCGATCGTCGTCGTGGATCGCGTCCAGCCAGCCCCAGTTGATCTTCTGCGCCTCGGTCTGGCCCGTCAGGTCGTTCCACAGACGATTCGCGAACACGACCTCCCCGGCAGGGTTCGTGCGCCAGACGATGGTGTCACTTGCCTCGGACAGCGCTCGGTGGCGGGCCTCGCTCGCGATCAAAGCTGCTTCGGCGGCGTGGGCCGCAGTCACGTCGGTGTAAAACGATGTCACCGCACCGCGTCCCTGCCAAATCGTGCGATGCGCGGTCGAGGAGACCCAGACCGTCCGGCCGTCTGCCCGGCGGGCGCGCCACGGCGCACTGGGTTGGACGGTTTCACCCCGCAGCGCGGCTTCGGTTCTGGTTCTGAACGGCGTCAGGTCGGTTTCGGCTACCATATCGTCGATGGGCCTTAGTCCGATCAATTCGTCGGGGTTATCGCGACCCAGCAGCCTGGCAACCGCCCGGTTGGCATAGACGATCCGACCATCTTGTTGGGTGACGATGCCTTGGATCGAGCCGTCGACGACGGTACGATAGCGCGCCTCCAATTCGCCTAGTGCCGCTTCGACCCGTTGCCGCTGCGTGATATCCCGCAAGATGACCGAGATGCCGAGCGCCTGCATCTGGCGGTCCCGAATGGGCGACAAGCTGGCCGAAACGGTGATCAACGCACCGTCCTTGCGGCAGCAAACTGTATCCTGACGGTTCGGCGCGCCACCGGCGACCTGGTTGTACAGGGCGAGGAACGCGTCAAGCCGGTCGGGCGCAATCAGGTCCTTGACGTTTTTACCTGTCGCCGCCTCTGCCGTATAGCCAAGCAAGGTTTCGGCGGCTGGATTCCATGTCAGTACCGTGCCGTCGAAGGAGGCGCTGAAAATCGCGTCGGCCGAAGACATCACAATTGCTGCATATTCGCGGGCCTTGGCCTCGGTCAGCCGCTGATCAAGCTCGTGTGGTGTCAGGTCGATGGCAGCTTGGCCAGTGGTTTGACGTTGCGCCATGCGCTGCTCCTTCGAATCGAACCGCCCCAGTCTTACTGGCGGTTAATGTGTATTCGATCATGCGATTATATCGACCCGGATCAGCTTTGCAAAGAACGCCTTGTCTGTCACCGCCCTTGGGAATGCCGGGTGCAATCGACCAGACGGGCAACATGGCGATCAGCTACATTTCGTTCAGTTTTAATGACCCCGCGAAAGGCACCTATACAGGCTCTACCGCTGGTTGCAAGGTGAATTTCTTTACCGATGGAAACGCAACAGGCTTCAGGCCAGGGGAGCCAGGTTTATCACGCCTTTTTTCAACGGTGCGGATGATGCAGAACGCCTGTTTGGCAGCGGCATAAAAGGCAAAGCGTTCGAGCGGTTGCAAGGTAACAGGACGCTCCTCGATCTGATTGCAATGGTCTTGCATCGACCGAAACAGCCATCGCGGCCTCTTCCAACTCGGTCGGGATACCTTCGAAGGTCGCGCATGAACCCCTTTGCGGCCTAGGTCAGTTCCAGTGGTTAGCAGACGCTGCTGCTGCAAGAATGGCACAATATAATTGATCAAAACTGAAAGCTTTGTTCGTCGCCTAAAGACAAAGCATTGATCCATATGCGATAGTTTGCGCGTCAAGGCGACAATACTTGTGTCGAATTATTGCGATGTCAACCTTAGCTTACAGTTGCATCTGTAATTCAAAAGTGACAGATTGTCACAGGCGCACCGGGAATGACGTATGATCCGTCCCTTGGTTGCGTCGGGCGAAGCTAATGTCGTCTCTTCGCCCGAGCTCGACCGTGACGATATGGGGACGGAGGAACTGCAATGGTAAACGATCCGGATAAGGTCTGGCCGACTGGTCTGAATTTGAGAGAAGCTGAAGAAGTACATAGCTACCTGATTGACGGCACCAGGGTATTCGGGGTTATCGCCCTGATCGCGCATCTGCTGGTTGCCGTTTCGACGCCGTGGCTTGGCTGAGGAGCACATCATGAATAACGCAAAGATGTGGCTCGTCGTCCACCCGACCGTCGGCATCCCGCTGTTTCTGGGCGCGGTCGCCGTCAGTTCTTTTGCCGTCCATGTCGCTGTTGTGACCAACACGACCTGGGTTGCAGATTATCTGTCGGGCAAGCCGCTGGGCGCTGGTGCCGCCTCGGCAGCGCTTGTCATCCCCGAGCAGGACACCGCCAAGGTGGCGTTCGTGGGGGCAGGCTCGCAAGAGGTGCTGATCACCATGCCAGATGGCACAATCGCACATGCCGTGCTGACCAAGCCTGCCACACTGGCCATGAACTGACCTTGGGTCGCCCACCCTTGGGGCGGCACAAAACAAGCGTGGGGCCTGAGGTGCAGTGGCAATCAGGTCCCACACTGCCACTGCATCACAGGGGCTTTTGATCCCCAATCATGACTGGGTATGGCCGGATGTTCGACTATAAAAGCTTTGCGCTGCGCAAGATTTCGAATGTCGGGATGACCTATCTGCCCTTTGCCGATGTGGCATCCGCCGAGGTTCCGTTGTCGCGTCTGCTGCGCCTGTCGCTGTTTCAGGTGTCGGTCGGCATGGCGCTGGTCCTGATGGTCGGCACGCTCAACCGGGTGATGATCGTCGAGTTGAAGGTGCCTGCAACCCTTGTCGGCATCATGCTGGCGCTGCCCTTGGTCTTTGCGCCGTTCCGGGCGCTGATCGGGTTCCGGTCGGACAGGTTCCAGTCGGCGTTGGGGTTGCGGCGGCTGCCTTTTATCTTCAAGGGGACGATGCTGCAATTCGGCGGCTTTGCGATCATGCCTTTTGCCTTGCTGGTCTTGTCGGGCTATGGCGAGGCGATTGATGCGCCCAGATGGATCGGCCTGGCCTCGGCGGCGTTGGCCTTTCTGCTGGTAGGCGCGGGAATTCATATCGTGCAGACCGTGGGTCTGGCACTTGCCACCGATCTGGTGCCGGAATCCGATCAGCCAAAGGTCGTGGGTCTGATGTATGTCATGCTGCTGCTGGGCATGATCTTCAGTGCGTTTTGCTATGGCGCGTTGCTGGAGAATTACTCGCCCGGCCGGCTGATCCAGGTCATTCAGGGCACAGCGGTGGTGACGGTTGCGCTGAACTTCTATGCGATGTGGAAGCAAGAGGCACGCGACCGCAGCCGGGCAATGGGACCGCAGGGGCCGCAGGTCGGCTTTTCCGAGGCTTGGGCGCGTCTGACCGGTCGGCCGGGCATGTTTCGCCTGCTGGCGGTGATCGCCCTGGGGACGGCGGGGTTCGGCATGGCGGATGTGCTGCTGGAACCATTTGGCGGGCAGGTGCTGGCGATGACCGTGGCCCAGACGACGCGGTTGACGGTGTTTCTGGCCTGTGGGTCGCTGGTCGGTTTCACCCTGGCCTCACGCTGGCTAAGCCGGGGCGCGCGCCCGATGGACATGGCGATCTTTGGTCTGGTCGTGGGTATCCCGGCCTTTGGCTTGATCGTGCTGTCCTCGACCACGCTGTCGGTGCCTGTGCTGACGGTGGCGACGCTGGTTGCGGGTTTTGGTGCGGGGCTGTTCGGCCATGGCACGTTGACGGCGACGATGCGGTCGGCGCAGCGTGATCAGATCGGTCTGTCGCTGGGGGCCTGGGGTGCGGTGCAGGCAACGGCCGCCGGGCTGGCGATTGCGGTGGGCGGTATCGTGCGCGATGCGGTGCTGGCGACGGAAGTCGTGGGATCAACGGCGGCGAAACCCTATACATCGGTGTTCTTCATCGAGGTTGGCCTGTTGACGCTGGCCTTGTTGCTGGCGCTGCCGCTCAGAGGCAAAAAGGTCGTGGTTTCAGATGTTGCCGATGCGGGGCACGTGCCCTACGCTGCGGCGGTAAAAGAGGCGCAGGGCGTTGCGGCGCGCTAGGCGGACGGACAAGCCCCAGCGGCCAAGTCAACCAGGGATCACGTCAAACTTCGGATCAAAAGGACAGCGGGTGCAAGATGACAACGATTATCACACGACTATATCCTGACGCAGCAACGGCACAGGTCGTTCAAGCCGACCTGGTGCAGCGCGGTCAGGATGCCGATACGATCCAGATCGTCACTTCGCCTGCAGAGATCAAGACGGCGGGCGTGAACGACAAGGCGGCTGCCGCCTATGCCATGGCGATGACGG
>JBBQGU010000205.1:0-7338 GCA_038323315.1 Rhodobacterales bacterium
TGAGCAATCCGACATGTTCCGCGTCGCCCCCCTGACGCTGGTGTCCGTCCAGTCCGAGGACGGCCCCCATGTCCTGCGCCTTGATCCGGACGAGGAAGCGCTGATCCGTGACACGCTGTTCCAGCCGCCTTTGACCGAACACGCCCTGCACCGTATCACCTTGGCGCAGGATGAACAGATCCGCGACATGGCGTTTGACCCGCGCAATGTATCCGCCCATGCAAGGCTGGCCGCCCTGATGGCAAAGGCCTAACGGGCGAGGCTCAGGACCCTGCCATACGGTGGGGCTGGCATCGCATCCGGCACCGCCCATATCACCGGCACGCCGCGCGGGGCTGGTCCGGTCTCTCCCTCCAGATCCGTCAACACCACGATCACCGACGGCCCCAGCGCCAAGGCCGCCGCAATCACCGGCGCAAAGCTGGTGCCGCCGCCCCGTGGCAGGACCAGCGCCGCCAGTTGCGTGCGCCACCGCGCGGGATCAAGCCGCACTGCGTCACGCGGCGCATCGTCGAACGGGATCACCCAGATCTCTGCCGCCATCCGCCGGGCAATCCCCGCTATCTCGGCCACGAACATTTCCAGCCGCGTCTCATCGACGGAACTGGAGGCATCAAGGCCCACCACCACCCTCGGCACCTCGGTCCGCCTCAACTGCCCCGGCTCAAAGGCAGGCACCGGGCCGCCCCACCGCCGCGCCTCGGCCTCCATCGCCACCCAGCGCCGGGCGGGACGGCGGTAGGTCGGCTGCGCGCCTGTGGTGACAGCGCGGGTGACCAGCCCGCGCAAAACCACCTCCCACGGCGTTTCGGGCAAGGCGAGATCGGCCAGCCTATGGCCCAGCAGTCCGATGCCGCGCCCCGCCAGCCGCCCCGCCTCCATCGCCTGCGCCAGATGTTGCCGCCACAGCGCCTGATCCGCGGCTTCTGCGGCCTCGGCCTTGCGTTCGGCCTCGTTCAGATCGGGTTCGAAAACCAAAGTCTTGACATGCTGCTTGGCGCGGTCGGCCGCGCGACCGCTGCCGGGGCCGTCCTGCATCAGCCGGATGTACAGCCGGTCGACATCCCATTTCGCCAGCGCCTCGGCGGCGGGCACCAACGTGCCCAGATCGCCCAGCAACCCCGTCAGCGTCAACGCCGGGCGCGGCATGGCATAACCCGACTGCACCAGCGCCTCGTTCACCACGGCGTCGGCGGCGATGGCATAGACCTCGGCGTCGAAGCGGTCGCCAAGCCGCGCGGCCATGGCCGACATCCGCGCCCCATGCCGCAGCGCCACATGCAGGATGTGATGCGCCGCCACCCCGGTCTGTTCATGCCGGGGCAGGGCGTCGAAACCCGGCCCATAGGTGATCATCGTGCCGGCGGTCCGCGCAGTCGACCCCTCGCCGTCGCGGTGGTCGCACCACAGCGACAGGGCGGCCATCGCAGGATCGGTCGCGACCAGCCCGCGCAACGCCGCACTGGCGCGGAGCGAATGCCGGGTCATTCGAGGCCCGCCGCCTTGCGCTCGGCGGCATAGGCGGCATAGGCGGGCGAGGCGGCAAAGGCCTGCTGCCAGCCGTTGGTCAAAGCCTTGGCGATCAGCAGTTCAAAGCCATAGGTCGCCAATTCGCCCAGCGGCATCCGGGCAAAGGCCGCACCGGGTCGCAAGCCGCCCAACTGACGAACCTCGGCCATGATGTCGATCACCACGGGCAGGGTCCGGGCATCGGCTATGGCGATCAGGCCGTAAACCAACGCCGTCATCCCGTGCATCGTGGCAGGGTACAGGGCGACCCGCGCCCGCGCCCCGGCCTCGATCATCTCGGCCACTTGCACGGTCGCGGCAATCTCGTTGGCGATCAGGATGAACTCGGCCGCCACCGCCTCGCCCACGGTGCCCGCGATCATGACATCGCGCAGCCGCCTGTCGGGCACGGCGTTCAGGATCGTGCTGACCCGCGCCCAGCTGCGCGGCGTGCAGGCGATCATCTGGCCCCGGCGCAGGGCGTCTTCGGTCGTCTCCAACAGGTCGGGTCGGGTGCGGATAAAGGTGATGACGGCGGGATTCAGACCCCTTGGCACCGCATAGCGCGCCAGCCAATCCCCTGCCTCGGCCCGTAAACTCAGGTGGATCAGCCGGTCGGACAAAGCCGTGCCCATCTCATAGGCCACCGCGCCATCCTCGACCCCGTTGCCCGCCGCGACGATAAAGGTGGCGTCGGGCAATTGGTGCCGCCCCACCCGACGCTCCTGCAACAGCCCATAGACGGTCGGCTGCAAGGATGGAGCCGCCGCCGTCAACTCATCCAGAAACAGGATGGCGGGGCGTGCAGGATCGTCGGGCAGATCCTCGGGACGATACCAGACGGTGCGCTGGGTCGCGTGGTCGTAATAGGGCAGACCGCGCAAATCCTGCGGCTCGATCGTCGTCAGGCGCAGGTCGAACAGCTGCGCCCCAACCCGGTCGGCCAGTTGCTGCACGATCTCGGTCTTGCCAATACCGGGGCGGCCATGCAGCATCCACGACACCCGCATCGCCCCCGTCGCTTGCGCCTGCCAGCCCGCCAGCAGCACCTCAAAGGCATCCCCCGCCGAAACGGGAACCGTATTCGCTGCCATCCGCCATCCTCCTGTGGCCTTGATCGTAGCTTTTATGGTGCCACGATCAAGGCGCGCGACAGATCAAATATGCCGCCGCTGGCGCAGCATCGCCAGCACCGGCAGGGTCACTGCGGCGGTCAGCGTGACGGCAGCGACAACGGCCCAGGCCGCGTTCATCGCCTGCACAAAGGCCAGATTTTCCACCAGCGGCATCAGATAGGCCCGCATCGTGGCATCCAGCGCCTCTGTCGGTTGCGCAGGCAAAACCCCCGGCGGCAGGCCCAGCGCTTGCGCTGTGGCCTGATCCCCGGCCTGCAATCTGACCACGATCGCAGCACCATAGCCGGGCGCCCTGCCGTACAGAACGCTGTCTATCAGCGCGAGACCGATGGCCCCGCCCAGATTGCGCATCAGGTTGAACAGGCCGCTGGCATCCGGCACCTTGTCGGCGGCCAGATGGCCCAGTGCCATCCGCGTCGGCGGCAACAGACAAAACATGATCGCCACGCCCCGAATGATCTGCGGCCACAGCATCTCGGCAAATCCGGTATCGATGGTCTGAAACGCGCTCATCGCCAGACCCACCGCGAACAGCACGAACCCGAACAACGACAGCAAACGCGGATCGCTCCGCTCCTCCAGATAGACCGCGATGGGGGCGGTCACCAGTTGCGCCACCCCGGTCACCAGCATGACCTGCCCCAGGTCAAAGGCGTTCAGCCCGTGCACCTTGGCCAGAAACACCGGCATCATGTAGACCGACCCGAACAGCCCGATGCCCAGTACAAAACTTAACGCGCAGCCCGTGGCAAAGCCCACATCGCCCAGCGTGCGCAGGTTCACCACCGGATAGGGCACGCGCAGGCTGCGGCTGACGAACAGCCCAAAGGACAGCGCCGAAAACATCAACAACCCCAGCACCACCGCCGACAGCCAGCCCCGCGACGGCGCCTCTTTCAGCGCCACGACCAGACTGGCCAGCGCCATCGCCATCAGCGCCAATCCTGCACCGTCAACGCGGCGCAGTTCTGACGGACGCGCGGCCTCGGCGGGCAGGGTCAGCAGCCCAAGACACGCCGCCAGCAGGCCGGGCAGGGCGTTGATCAGGAACAACCAGTGCCACGAATAGGTATCGGTGATCCAGCCGCCGACAATCGGCCCGACGGTCGGGGCCAGCACTGCCAGCACCCCTGCAATCGTGGTGGCCAGCGCCTGACGGCCGGGCGGAAACATCAGGAACACCGCCGAAAACACCGCCGGGATCAGCGTGCCCCCGGCAAAGCCCTGAACCACCCTTGCCGCAATCAGGCTCTCGAAACTGCCACTTGCCGCACAGGCCAGCGATGCCAGAGTGAACACCGTGATCGCGCCCACGAACAGCCAGCGCAGCGTCAAAATCCGAGTCAGAAACCCGGTCAGCGGAATGGCGACGACCTCGGCGATCAGGTAGGCGGTCTGAATCCAGCTCATCTGATCCGGACGCACGCCCAAGGCCGTCTGTATGGTCGGGATCGAGGTGGCGACGACCTGCACATCCAGTATGGCCATGAACATGCCAAGGCACATCATGGCAAAACCGGTCCAGATGCGGGCAGATGACAGGGGCGCGTCACCTGTTGCCATGGGCCACCAAAGCCGCGTTTTCGGCCCTCACCCGGATGAACAGCACGGCGGCATTCAGAACCGAGAACAGCAGCGCATAGAAACTCAGACCAAAGACCAACGGCAGCACCAGAAACTCGCCCACCACCACCACATAATTCGGATGGCTCAAATAGCGGTAAGGGCCGGTTGCCACCAAGGGCACAGCGGGCAATACGATGATCCGCGTGGTCCAGCGCGACCCCAGCGTCGCCAGCACCCAGACCCGCAGCCCCTGCAGCGCGACAAAGATCGACAGCCAGCCCCAATTGACCGCCGCATCCCAACCCAGCACCCACAGTCCCGCCAGCCAGACCGCGTGCAGCGCCACGATCAGCGGGTAATGCCCCGCCGCATGTTCAACCGCCCCGCGTTGCAGCAGCCTTGCCGTGTTGCGTCGGGCCAGCCACAACTCGCCCAGGCGTTCCGCCGTGACCAGCGCCAGGATGACACTGGCCAGCGGCATCCACATCACGCGGCCCGCCGCAGCACAGCGCAACTTGCGGTAAAGCCCGGTCCCATCGCCGTCAGCGCGCTGCGCTCGGGCAGTCCGGCCCGCAAGGCGCGCTCCAGCACGAACAGGACGGTCGGAGCCGACATGTTGCCGTATTCCGACAGGATCTCACGCTCGATATCCAGCGTGCCCTGATTCAGCGACAGCGCGGTTTCCAGCGCCGTCACGACCCTTGCCCCGCCCGGATGGCACAGGAACCGATCCACATCGCCCGCAACCAGCCCGCCGCGCTGCAAGATGCCCATCATCGCCTCGCCCATATGACGGGTCGCAAAGTCCGGGATTTCCTGCGCAAAGATCACGCCCAACCCCTCGTTGCGCACGTCCCACCACATGATGTCCAGACTGTCCGGCCACATATGCTCGCCCGCCATCTCGACCTCGGCCAAACCGTCCGGGTCCATACGCAGGATGCAGGCCGCAGCCCCGTCACCGAACAGCGCGGTCGCCACCACATTGGTCTTGCTGGCATCATCCAGCCGG
The DNA here is from genome assembly GCA_038323315.1 of Rhodobacterales bacterium. GTDB lineage: Bacteria > Pseudomonadota > Alphaproteobacteria > Rhodobacterales > Rhodobacteraceae > Stagnihabitans. Next base: position 5,224 of record JBBQGU010000205.1, read on the forward strand.
AACGCCAGCGAGCATGTCTCGACTGCCACCAGCAGCACCGAACTGCCGGGCGCCGCCTTGGCCAGACGCGCCGCAATGGCAAACCCGCTGACCCCCCCGGCACAACCCAGGCCGAACACCGGCACCCGCTGCACATCGGCGCGAAACCCCATCTCGGCGGCGGCCCGCGCCTCCAGACTGGGCGTGGCGATCCCGGTCGAGGAGACCGTCACCACCGTGTCAATATCCCGCGCAGCCATCCCCGCCGCTGCCAGCGCGCGGCCCGCCGCCTGCACGAACAACGCGGTCCCCTCCTGCAGATAGGCGGCCGTCGCCTCGGCCCAGCTGCGCGGTTCCAGATACCAGTCGATCGGCCTGATCGTATGGCGCTTGGCAATCCCGGCCGATCGGTAGACCAGCGCCAGCTTGGGTGTCGCTTCGAACACGCCCGGAAACGCCTCTTCCATCGCGCGCGCGACGTCCTGTTGCCGCACGACATTGCAGGGGACAGCCGTCGCCGCGGCGATCAGTTTCGCGTGAACTTGCATCAGGTAGCCTTCATGGACAGGATTGGGCATCCGCAACGGCTGTTTCAGGTAACGCGCCCGGACTTCACCCAAATCGCGGCAACCAACGCCTGCCCGACCCAATGGTTCCGCCCTTCCGCAGCCACCGCGTCACCGTGCCGCAATCCTGACGTGCTCGGCAAACCCCGCGCATAGGTAGTTTCCGATCCTTTTCGCCGTGACCCCTTCAGGGACAGTCTGGGCTAAAACCATCGCACAGGAACCACATCATGCTGCAAAACATTTCGGGCCTGACGGGCTGCACCATCACGGCGACCGACGGCGACGTCGGCACCATCACCGACCTGCTGTTCGACGATGCCACATGGACCGTCCGCTGGCTGGTCATTGACACCGGCACCTGGGCCGCCAGCCGCAAGGTCCTGCTGCCGCCCTCGGTCATGGGCCACCCCGACGAGGCCACCCACAGCTTCCGCGTGCGCCTGACCCGCGCCGAGATCGAGGCGAGCCCGACCGCCGAGACCCATCTGCCCGTCTCGCGCCAATACGAAGCCGACCTCTACGATCACTACCGGTGGAACCCGTATTGGGGTGCCAGCGGCATCATGTCCGGCTATGGCGGCATGGCCGCCCCCATGATGATCACCAACCCCGACACAACCGACCGCCACGAAACCTACCGAAACGATGCACCCAAACCCCCCACCGAACCGCATCTGCGCAGCGCGGACGAGGTGACGGGCTACCACATCCACACCAGCGACGGCGAGCTTGGCCATTTGTCCGACATTCTGATGCAGGATGCCGACTGGACCCTGCGCTATCTGGTGATCGATACCAGCAACTGGTGGATGGGCAAAAAGGTCTTGCTGTCGCCCCGCGCCGCCACCTCTATCGACTGGGAACAAAGGCTGATCCACGTGAATGTGACCCGTGCACAGGTCAAAACCAGCCCGGATTACGACCCGACCCAAAGCGTCGACCGCGCGATGGAGGACAACATCGCCACCAATTATGCCACGCGCACGTCCATCCCACCACATTGACCCCGGCCGCAGCCGCGCCCACGCATCCGCGTGTCTGTCAGCCTGCGCATTTCAATGCGCAGGCTATCTCCGTCCCGCACACCGCCGCCATGACCCCGCAGACCAGTTCAGCCACAACCAAAGCGCGCTTTTCCCACGGCCAGTTAACCTATGTAAGCAACGACCCACATGATTCAGGTCAAACTTGACTGCGCACCCTGATCCCCACCTCTCGGTGATCATCAGGATACGACCATGATGCCGAATGGCACGCCCCCACAATCATTGCCCCCAAAGGAGCCGTTCATGAGCATTGGAACCATATTGCTGATCATCCTGATCCTTGCATTGCTGGGCGCTCTGCCGACCTGGTCGCACAGTTCCAACTGGGGCTACGCACCATCCGGCGGCCTTGGCATCATTGTCATCATCCTGATCGTCCTGTTGCTGATGGGCCGTATTTAACCCGGCCCAGGCCCCCCCCCATACCCCAAATGGACGGGGCCCAACAATTGTCACCCAATAGGGGGACCCCCCCCCCCAGGAACCTGGCACAAACGGGGGGGACAACAATGGGCTTATGG
>JBBQGU010000206.1:0-7300 GCA_038323315.1 Rhodobacterales bacterium
TTTTCCTTTGTTCTTGTCAGAACCAATTACGCGCCACACGAAGGGAAATCAACCCACGGAATCTATTTCGGTCCTCGCTTGGCAAGAATTCGTTGCAGGGTGCGCCGGTGCATCGATAACTTGCGCGCCGTTTCGGAAACATTTCGATCGCACATCTCATAGACCCGCTGGATATGTTCCCACCGAACCCGGTCGGCAGACATCATGTTTTCGGGCGGTGCCGGATCGGCATCGGTTTTGGCCAGCAAGGCATTCATGATATCATTGGCATCGGCGGGCTTTGACAGATAGTCGATGGCGCCAATCTTGACTGCTGCAACTGCTGTAGCAATGGCACCATATCCGGTCAACACGACCACCCGGCAATCAGGGCGCTTGGCATGCAAAGCTTCGACCACTTGCAGGCCATTGCCATCGCCGAGTCGCAGGTCCACCACCGCATAGGCAGGCGGATGATCGGCGGCAATGGCGCAACCGGCGGCAACCGTTTCTGCGGTCTCGGGCACAAACCCGCGCTTTTCCATTGCCTTGGCCAGACGTTTGACGAAAGCCTCGTCATCATCCACCAACAGCAGTGTCCGGTCAGATCCCAGCCCCACGGTCAGCTCTTCCATCATCGCAAGCCCCCTTCAACCGGCCTCGACAAAACAAGAAACCTTGTCGGCCATGTCAGTAGATGTAGTCTCGCGTTGAAAGAAATCCACAAAGCCGGTTTTTGGCATCATCAGATAGGTCAATGTTGTGTGATCGACCTCATAGTTGTCCGTCGCATTGGTGGGTACCTGATAATAGACCTTGAACGCCGCTGCGGCGGCCTTGATCTGTTCCGGCGTGCCGGTCAATCCAACCAGCTTGTCGCCAAAGTTGGCGGTATAGTCCTGCAACACCGCAGGCGTGTCCCGTGCAGGATCGACCGTGATGAACACTGCCGTGGCGTCAATGCCTTTGGCCGATAGCAGATCCACCGCCTCGGCGTTGCGGCCATTGTCGAGGGGGCAGACATCAGGGCAAGAGGCAAAACCAAAATAAACCAAGGTCGGCTTGGCAAAGATCTGCGCGTTGGTCACCATGGCGCCGGTCTGATCGACCAATTCCAGCGGCCCACCGATGGCGGCACCCGCAACATTGCCAGACCGACACTCGGCGAACGGGTCACTTTGCGACGCTGACCACAGTTGAAACCCCGTCCAGCCGAAAAAGGCTGCAATGGCTATGGCACCTGCACTGGCGTAAAGTTTGGTCACGGCGATATCCTCTTTCTTTACATGCCCTGTTCGTTCAGAACGCAGGCGACCGCAATGCGTCTTTATCACTCATATCCGCAGGCATCTGATGTTTCGCACAAAAGGCCCCCAGTTGACCACCGTCAAGAACGCCGACCTTGTGCCGTTGCGGACGCTGACCAATCTGCGGTGGATGGCGATTGCGGGACAGACCGGTGCTCTGACTGTCGCCCCGATCTATTTTGACATCGACCTGCCTTGGGGTCTTTGTGCGGCGGCGGTGGGCATGTCGGTGATCGCCAACCTGGTCTTCATGACCGTCTTCCCCAGCACCAAACGTCTGGCCGAGGATGAGGCGCTCGCAATGCTGCTGTTCGATCTGGCGCAGCTTGCCTTGCTGCTGACGGCGGCGGGCGGTGTGACCAACCCGTTTGCGCTGCTGGTGCTGGGTCCGGTCACCATCTCGGCCACCGCGCTCAGCCTGCGGTCGACCGTTCTGGTCGCCACGGCGGCGATTATGCTGGTGGCGCTGACCGCATATTTTGGCATCCCCCTGCAACGCGCCGACGGGACGGTCCTGGAGGTGCCACCACTGCTGCGATTGGGCTACCTGTTGTCGATCGTCATCGGTATCGTGTTTCTGTCGCTGTATTCGCGCCGCGTCGCCACCGAAATCCGTTCGATGTCTGACGCGTTGTTTGCCGCGCAGATGGCACTGGCGCGGGAGCAGAAACTGACCGATCTGGGCGGCGTGGTGGCCGCCACGGCGCATGAACTGGGCACGCCATTGGCCACGATCAAACTGGTCAGCAGCGAGATGATTGACGAGTTGCAGGGCCAGGACGACCTTCTGCAAGACGCGATGCTGATTCGCGATCAGGCAGACCGCTGCCGCGATATCTTGCGCACCATGGGTCGCGCCGGCAAAGATGACCTGCATCTGAGGCAAGCTCCTTTAAGTGCCGTCGTGAAAGAAGCCGCCGAACCGCATCTGCAGCGTGGAAAATCGGTGGTTTTCGGCGCCGAGGGTGATGATCCGAAACAGCCTAATATCCTGCGCCGTCCCGAGGTGATCCACGGCTTGCGCAATCTGGTACAAAACGCCGTCGACTTTGCCGCAACCAAGGTTTGGGTCGATACCGGCTGGACCACCGATGAAATTACGGTGCGCATAACCGATGACGGCGCGGGCTTTCCAGCGCAGTTGATTGGCAGGATTGGTGATCCTTTCGTGCGGTTCAAGCCGTCGACGCGGACCGCAGATTTGCGCAAGGATTATGAAGGCATGGGGCTTGGCCTGTTCATCGCCAAGACTTTACTGGAACGCATCGGGGCGGAAATGACCTTTGCCAATGCTGCCGACCCTTTTCTGTCGCATAAAGAGCGTCCAGAACGATGCGGCGCCGTGGTTATGGTCCGCTGGCCCAGATCCGCCATCGAGGCTCCGCCGGATCTGGTTATCGGTCAAAACAAGGCGAACACGCTGTAAGCCTTGTTCCAATGTCTCTTTGCCAGAATGAAATTGCTAGAGGTTGACTCAGTCGGTTAACTGTCCGTTAACTCTCTCGTCTCTAAGTTGCACCGGATATCGGCTTGAAGGGCATGGATTGAATGACGATGGATTGGACTTTGGCATTGCTGGCTGTCGTTGCCGCCGTGGTTGCCGGCATTGCTGGGACTTTGATCGTCATCGTGGTTGAACGATCCGCCAAGGCCAAGCCGGCTACAATCTTTAACGAACAATCCGGCGCCACCATTTTCTTGTTCGATGGAGAAATTCTGGTCGACAGCACCCCATCCGCGCGCGCGCTAATGTCGGCTTCGGCCACGACGGGCGGGCCATGGATCAAGGTTCTGGCCTATCTGGCCCCGTATTTCCCGGATTTCGAGCATCAGATCGTCCGCCTGCCGACCGAAGGCATGATCACGCTCGCCTCGCTGCCTGAAGCGGGCAATCCGATGATCCTGCAAGCCGAAACACGCAGTGGCATGACGCGGCTGATGTTGATTGACCCCGACAGCGAAAATCAGGCATCGGGGCAAGACCTGATGACGATGCGCGCGATGACGGAGGAGTTGGACTTTTTGCGCGCCACCGTGTCAAAAGCACCGATCCTGATTTGGCGGGAACGGGCGAATGGCGATGTGGTCTGGGCCAATGGCGCTTATCTGTTGCGGGTCGGGGATGTGCATGAGGCGGGGCAAGAGTTTTCATGGCCGCTGCCACGCTTGTTTGAACGCATTGCCAGCTATCAGGGTATTTCTGGCCAGCGACAAAAGCTGACGCTGAATGGGGGCCGCAACGCTTGGTACGACCTGAACACGGTGGCGGAAGCTGAGGGGCGGCTGGTCTTCGCCCTACCGGCTGATGCTGCTGTACAGGCCGAAACTGGATTGCGCGATTTCATGCAGACCCTGACCAAGACCTTTGCCCATCTGCATGTCGGCCTTGCGATCTTTGACCATCAGCGCCAATTGCAACTTTTCAACCCGGCCTTGTTGGACCTGACCGGCCTGCCGGTGGATTTCTTGTCAATGCGTCCGTCGCTTCTGTCAGTGCTGGATGCGATGCGTGACCGCAACATGATACCCGAACCCAAAGATTACCGCGGTTGGCGCAGGCAGTTGGTGGAACTGGAAAAGGCAGCCGCATCTGGGCTTTACGAGGAAACCTGGAGCCTGCCAGGCGGGCAAACCTACCGGGTCATTGGGCGTCCACATCCCAACGGTGCCATCGCCCTTATGATCGAAGACATCTCGGGCGAAATGCTGCGGACCCGCCGCTACCGCGCCGATCTGGAACTGGGTCAAGCGGTGATCGATCAGGTGGACGAGGCGATTGCCGTCTTTTCCGAGGCCGGGCAACTGGTGATGTCCAACACCGCCTATTCCCAAATGTGGGGCGCCGACCCTGGTGGATCGCTTGACGATGCCAGCCTGCGCTCGCTTTGCATCCATTGGCGGACGCAAAGCGCCCCAAGCCCGGTTTGGAACCAACTGGAGGATTTCTCTTCCAACCAAGGTAACCGCACGCCATGGCTCGCCGAGGCGCGGCTGCTGGACGGTCGGTTGATCGATTGCCGTTTTGCCCCCTTGGCGGGTGGGGCGACCCTTACCGGTTTTCGCGTCCGTGAGGTGGCCGGGGCCGCCAAAACCCTGCTGGCCGAAAATTCAGGACTTCTGCGCGCCTGACCTTGTCCCTTGCAGCATCCGGCACAGGCGCTAAAAAGGGCGCATGTCTGTGCTCCACGAATTACACCTTTCCGATGAACAGTCCACAACCCGGCTGGCGCAGCGTCTTGCGCCGTTGCTCGTTGTTGGCGACACGGTGCTGCTGGACGGGCCGATTGGTGCGGGCAAGACCCATTTTTGCCGCAGCCTGATCCAGACCCGACTCGGCCAAGCCGAAGACGTCCCATCGCCCACCTTCACGCTGGTGCAAACCTATCAGGCCGATGTCGCGATCTGGCATGCCGACCTATACCGCCTGACCCATCCTGACGAAGCGCAGGAACTGGGGCTGGAGGATGCCTATGTCACCGCCATTTGCCTTGTTGAATGGCCAGACCGACTGGGCCAGCACCTGCCCTCCGACCCGATCAGAATAAGCCTGTCTGCCGAAGGCGCCGGCCGCCGTGCGCGGATCGACCCGGGCAACCGGCCAAAAATCCGCGCCATGCTGGAGGCGGAACATAGGGTCGATCGGTGCCTTATCTTTCTGCAACAGGCAGGTTGGCAATCCGCCCGCCGCGAACCCCTTGGCGGTGATGCCTCGGCCCGGCGCTATGAACGGCTCTATCTCAACGGCGAAACCCGCTTGTTGATGGATGCACCGCCCGGTCAGGGCGATTCGGTCGTCGACTTCGCCCATATCGACAGATATTTGCTGACGATCGGCCTGTCTGCCCCCCGGATCGATGCCGACGACCCCGCAAACGGCTTTCTGCTGATCGAAGATTTCGGCGACGCCGTTTTTGCCCGCATGTTGCAGGATGATTCGACAACCGAATATCTCCTTTACACCGCCGCTGTCGATGCCCTGATCCATCTGCAATCGCAGCCCCCCGCCACCGGGATCCCCGCGCTGTCGACGCAGGATTGGGCGCAGTCGGCAACGATGGTCCTGGACTGGTATCGCTTTGCGATCACAGGCGACCGTGTCGATGTTCGTCCCCTTGCCACAGCGTTGGAAGACGGCCTGATTCGCCTTGCCGATTTGCCACCCGTGATGATCCTGCGCGACTTTCATGCCGAAAACCTGATGTGGCTGCCAGAACGTGCCGGGATGCAACGGGTCGGTCTGCTGGATTTCCAGCTCGGGCAAATGGGTCAACCCGGCTACGACCTCGTTTCACTGCTGCAAGACGCACGCCGCGATGTCGGACCCGAGGTCGAGGCTGCCATGATACGGCATTTCCTGACCCGAAAGGCCCTGACCGAGGCGGAGTTTCTGCCCGGCTATGCCTGCCTTGGCGCATTGCGGGCACTGCGCATTCTGGGCATCTTCGCCCGACTTTGCCTTTTCGGTGGAAAACCCGATTATGTCGCCCTGATTCCGCGTGTCTGGGCCCATCTTCAACGCAACCTGAGACACCCGGATTTGGCGGACCTACGCATCATTTGCGACGCCGTTTTGCCTCCGCCGAACGATGCCTCGCTACAACGGATCAAGGCGCAATGCGGCAGTTTCCATTGATGATCTTTGCCGCAGGCTTTGGCACCCGAATGGGCGCGCTGACCCGCGATACACCAAAACCATTGATCCCTGTGGCGGGTAAAGCGCTGCTGGACCATGCACTGGACCTGACAACTGACGCTCCGGTTGCCCAGAAAGTCGTCAATGCGCACTACCATGCCGACCAGATCGCCCGGCATCTGTTGGGGCATAACGTGGCTCTTTCACATGAAGAGACGATTCTTGAAACCGGCGGCGGCCTCAGGGCGGCAATGCCATTGCTGGGCGGCAGTCCTGTGATGACACTGAACAGCGACACCATCTGGACCGGGCGCAATCCGCTGCAAGAACTGGCAGCCGGTTGGGACCCCGACCGGATGGACGCCCTGCTGCTGCTGGCACCGATCATCGCGACCCGGGGCTTCGCCGGTTCAGGTGACTTCCTGCTAGACCCCGGTAGCCGCCTGATCCGCGCCCAAGGACGCACCGGCCTTGCCTATCTGGGCGCGCAGATCCTGAGGACGCATGACCTGACAGACATTGCGCAGGCCGCCTTTTCGCTCAACATCCTCTGGGACCGCATGATCGCATCGGGCCGTGCTTACGGCCTGATCCATCATGGCGGCTGGTGCGATGTCGGCCATCCCGCAGGCATTGCCGAGGCCGAGGCTTTGTTGGGCTGGCATAACAGTGGCTGAACCGCAGCTGTTCCATTTACCCCCCGGTGTGGATTTCGCGACCGAGTTCGTTCGGGGCCTGCAAGACCGTATGACTGAACGTCCCCCCGAAGATATGGCGCGGACAAGGCTGTTCTTGAACAGTCAACGGATGCGCAGTCGCATTATTCAGGTGATGACGGCGACAGGTGCAAGTTTTCTGCCAACGATGATCGTCGTCACGGAAATTGGCTCTGATATCGAACTTTCAGACCTGCCGACACCAGCTTCCGATCTGCGGCAGCGGCTGGAACTGGCGCGGTTGATCAAGCAACTGCTGGCGGCCCAGCCCGAATTGGCCCCGCTATCCGCCCGCTTTGACCTGGCCGATAGTCTGGCAACGCTGCTCGCCGAGATGCAAGATGAAGCTGTCCTGCCACAAACCCTGGCCGATCTGGATGTGTCTGGCCATTCGTTGCATTGGGCCCGCGCCCAAGCCTTTTTGAACATAATCACCCCGCTTTACCTGAACCGAACCGACCACCAGTTTCGACAGCGCGAGGCGGTGTTGCGGCTGGCGCGGTCTTGGGCACTGAAGCCACCCACCGCACCAGTCATCATTGCCGGCTCGACCGGTTCGCGCGGAACGACAGCCCTTTTGATGCAGACGATTGCCGGGCTGGCGCACGGGGCTGTGGTGCTGCCTGGCTTCGACACAGACCTGCCGCCTCATGTCTGGAGCGGCA
>JBBQGU010000207.1:0-7300 GCA_038323315.1 Rhodobacterales bacterium
ACTTTGGCCTGTGCGCAACCTGTTGGCGCGACACGCCGTTTATTACCGGGCTGACCTGCACCAAATGCGGCACACCGCTGCCGGGCGAGGACCGGGCAGACGAGGTTTTGTGCGACGATTGCCTGACCAGCGCCCGACCGTGGGGGCAGGGTCGCGCGGCGCTGATCTATGGCGACAATGCGCGCAAGCTGGTGTTGGCACTGAAACATGGCGACCGGATCGATCTGGCGCGGCCAGCGGCGCAATGGATGATGCGATCGGCGGCGCCGATGCTGGTGCCGGGGATGCTGGTGGCACCGGTACCGCTGCATTGGCGGCGGCTGTTGCAGCGGCGGTACAATCAGGCGGCACTGCTGTCGGCGGGCGTGGCGCGGTTGGCAGGTCTGGAGCATTGCCCCGACCTGCTGCAGCGCCGTCGCAGCACCGGCAATCAGGATGGCCGCAGCCGCGATGGCCGATTTGCCAATATGGCCTCGGCCTTGACGATGCATCCGCGTCGGCTGCATCTGGCCGAGGGGCGGCATATCCTGCTGGTGGATGATGTGATGACGTCGGGCGCGACGCTGGCCGCCGCCGCCGAGGCGTGCCTTGCGGTGGGTGCAACAGACATTTCCGTTCTGGTCATGGCGCGCGTTGTGAAGGATGCTTAAGTCGCTATAGTGTCGCGATAAAGGAACCTTTCCATGAAACAAGTCGAGATTTATACCACGCCGACCTGCCCCTATTGCTTGGCTGCCAAGCAACTGCTGCGGAAAAAAGGTGTCGCCTATAGCGAAATTGATGTCAGCCGTGATCCTAATCTGCGTATGGCGATGACGAAACGCGCGATGGGCAGCCGGAGCGTGCCGCAAATCTTCATCGGCGGCCAGCATGTCGGCGGCTGTGATGATCTGCACGCGCTGGATCATGCGGGCGGACTAGATCCGATGCTGGCCTGATGCGGGTTGCCCTTCTGCAACTGAACGTGTCGGACAATCCGGTCGCCAATCTGGAGGTGACTGTTGACATGGTGCGCGAGGCGCAGGCCAAGGGGGCCGCGTTCATCCTGACGCCGGAAATGACCAACGGTCTGTCCTCCAGCCGCGCCCATCAGCGTGAGGTGTTTGCCCATGAGATGGGCGATCTGACACTGGCCAACTTGCGCGAGGAGGCGGCGAGCCTGAAGGTCTGGGTGCTGATCGGGTCGTTGGGGGTCAAGACCAAGGACCGCGATCCGCGCTTTGCCAACCGGTCGTTCCTGATCGGGCCGGATGGGGGCGTGGTTGCGCGCTATGACAAGATCCATATGTTCGACGTGAATGTGACCGAAACCGAAATTTACCGAGAATCAGCAGGTTATCGTCCTGGGTCAACGGCTGTCGTGGCCGAAACAGCTTTGGCCAGGATTGGCATGACCGTCTGCTACGACGTCCGCTTTCCGCGTCTGTACCGCAAACTGGCCCATGGCGGTGCGCAGATCATCACAGTCCCCGCCGCCTTTAACCACATCACCGGTGCGGCCCATTGGGAGCCGTTGCTGCGCGCCCGTGCCATCGAGAACGGCTGTTTCATCCTGGCCCCCGCCCAGACCGGGTTTCATCTGGAGGCGCATGGCAAGGGTCGCCGGACCCATGGCCACAGCATGATCGTCTCGCCCTGGGGCGAAGTTGTGCTGGATGCCGGGACCGAGCCTGGCGTTTATTATGCCGACATCGACCTGGAGGAGGTTGACCGCGCCCGCGCCCGCATCCCCTCGTTGCAGCATGACCGGAAATTCAGAAATCCATGAGCGTTCGGCCCCCAGAACGCACCGAGGACATTGCGGTCGCGCTGTTTGGCGAGTTGTTCGTGGCCGAACAGTTGGCGCGCAATCTGGTGACCAAAGCCCTGCCGCGCGGGATGGAGTTGTCGCATTTTTCGGTGCTGAACCATTTGGCGCGGTTGCAGGACGAACGTACTCCGGCGCAACTGGCGCGCGCGTTTCACGTGACGCGGGGGGCGATGACCAACACCTTGGCCAAACTGGAGATTGCGGGTCATATCCATATTCGCCCCGATTGGGATGACGCACGGCAAAAGTTCGTGGCCATCAGTGTCTCGGGTCGGTCGGCCCGTGATGTGGCGGTGCAGGCGGTGGCGCCGCTGATTGCCGATGTTGTGCGCGCCTTGGGGGCCGACCGTGTGCGATCGGTCATCCCGGTCCTGCGTGAAATGCGCATCCGGCTGGAGGCGGAGGATTAGCCGGTGCCGAATCGGCAGGTGCCCGTCAATTCCCGGACAGAGTTGCGCTGGTCGTATTGGTCAGCCGGAAAGCCGAACCGATCAACGTCAGGATCGTATTGGTGTTGACCAGCGTGCTTTGCGTGACCAGAACCATATCGCGGTCCTGAATCCCGAATTCGCCCGCCGAAAACAACCCGTCGGCCGACGTCAGATCCAGCGCAAAGATCATCCGGTCGCGACTGGGGCCTGTCCTATCGCTGCGCACGGCCGATTCGGGGTAGTCGCGCAGGATCAGGATGCCTTTGGGGTCCGCCGTCCCCTCCTTCAACCCGCCGATCAGCGACATGGCATCCAGAGCCGTGATGCGATCCCGGGGGAAGTTGATCAGCGCCTGATTGCCCGCAGCCCCCAGCGACAGAAAATAACGCTTGTCAGCCTCGATAAAGATCTTGTCGCCGCCGCGCATGGTGGTGTCGAGTTCGGGATTGGTCAGCAGCATGCTGGAGGAAATCCGGTATAATTTCCCACCGCGCGACAGGTTGATCTGCGGGTTGACCATCGCGTCGGGAATACCACCCCCTAGCGCCAGGATCGAGGTCAGGCTTGTGCTGCGGTTGACCAGTGGGATCGGGCCAGGCTGCGGCATGCCCGACACCAGATCCACCGAATTGGCGCTGCCTGAGGCGAAATTCAACTGGACTTGCGCCGAGGGGATGATCGACAGCAGCTTGGTCTGGATCGCCTGCCGCGCTTCATCCGGCGTCATCTTGGCGACATAGACCTCATCGGCATACGGCAGAAACACCGTGCCCTTGCTGGACACTTTCAGCCCCGCCAACTGGATCACCTTTTGGCCGGTCGACGACAGCAGCGATGAATCGTCATTGTCCCACACCGCCAGATCCAGGGTGTCGCCAGCCTGGATCAGCGGGTCGGGCGACGTGGCAGAGCGTTTGATCCAGCCCAGATTGGCCGTCGGGTGGCTGTTGGGCCAATCCCGCAGCATTGGCAATGTTGCGCGGTTCACCGCCTGAACCGCAAAGGTCGCGGCAGGATCATCAGCGCCTTTCAGGACCTGACGTTCCTCACCCGCGCCCTGCGGCAGCGAACATCCTCCGACAAGTGCAGCAATGGCCAAAAGCGCGAGGCGGCGAGGGACTGGGTACATTCAAAACTCCGACGTCCGGGCTGAAATGGCTGGACACGTATAGCGGGCACTACATACTTGCGCCTATGGGTTGGTCAACTGGATTGGACCAGAATTGATCGATGGCGTGGGGATAATACAATGATACCGGCGGAAAATGCGCCGATCACGGTGCTGATCACCGGGGCCTCGGGGCGCGTTGGTCGAGCGTTGCGGGCTGTTTGGGGCCAGAAGCATCCTGAAGCACTGGAAATTCTTTGGCAAAGCAGGGATTTGGCCGCGGATGGTGATCTGTTTTGGGATGTCGGCCAAACTCCGATGCCGGTGCTGCCAAAGGGTCTGATCGTACTGCATCTTGCCGGAAAAACCAGCGGGACAGCGCAGGATCTGGCGCAGAACGTCGTGGTCACTGCTGCTGTTTGCGCTGCGACCGTGGCGGCAGAGGCGCGGCATATGTTCATGATCTCGACCGCCGCCGTCTACGCTCCCGGCGCGCTGCCGTTGGATGAGGCGATGGCGCCTGCGCCGCAAAACCCCTACGGCGCGTCGAAACTGGCCGCGGAGGAGGTCGCCGTGCAGGTGATGCAGGGTCGGTTGACGATTTTGCGGCTGGCAAATCTGGCAGGGGCCGATGCTTTGCTGGGCAATGCCCGACCGGGCGTGTCCGTGTCGCTGGACCCTATCGGTGGCCAGATGGGTGGTCCGGAACGATCCTATATCGGGCCGCGCGTTTTGGCTGACACCTTGGCCGCTCTGATCCGCCTTGCGGCCGGGGGGTTGCCCTTGCCGCTGCTGCTGAACCTTGCCCAACAGCCGCCGGTCGCCATGGCGGACCTGTTGCAGGCGCGCGGACAGGCGTGGAGCTTTGGACCGCCGCGTGCGGCCGCCGTGCCCCGTGTCGCGTTAAACACAGACCGACTGGCCATGTTGATCGATGTACCGCGTACCAGTCCGGAGGGCTTGATTGCCGATCTGGATTCAGTTCCCGGATGGCCGCGATGACCCTGAGCAAACGCTTGGTCGATCTGATCCTAGCTACCGCTTTGACACTGCTTCTGGCAATTCCTTTTGGCGGACTGGTCCTGTACCTGTTGTGGAAAGAGGGGCGGCCTGTGTTTTATGTGGCCGAGCGGATGCGTGCCCCCGGTCAGCCCTTTGCGCTGTGGAAGCTGCGGACGATGACCGTTGTGCAGGCCGAGGTTGGGGTCTCGGGGGGCAACAAGGCCGGCCGAATCACCCCCACAGGCCGCTTTTTGCGCCGCAGCCGGTTGGACGAGGTGCCGCAATTGTACAACGTCCTGAAAGGCGACATGAGCTTTGTCGGACCGCGCCCCCCTCTGCGCCCCTATGTCGAACGTTTTCCGGAGATCTATGCCAAAGTCCTGCAAAGCCGCCCTGGCATCACCGGCCTTGCCACCCTTGTTTATCACCGGCACGAGGAAAAATTGCTCGCCCGGTGCCGAACCGCCGCCGAGACGGATGCAGTGTATTCCCGTCGTTGCGTCCCGCGCAAAGCCCATATAGACCTGATATATCAGCGCCGACGCACTTTATGGATGGATTTCGGCCTGATGGCGCTGACACTGTCGCGTGCCCTGAAATTGAGCCAATAGCACTCTGCTGGTCAAAGGTTTATGTTGATTTACTTGAAAGAGTATCGTTGCCTCAGTATTGATCGTCATCAAATCTATTCTTTTTCGGGTCATGGTCCGCCCGAGGCAGTTGGCGGTAACGCCGGAAATTCTTGCAGGTTATTTTGGTAATGAAGCAACTCAGGTCCCGCCTTTTTGCTGCGATCGACCGGATGAACCGCATCCACAAACGCTTTGTCTTCTTGCTGGTTGACGTGATTCTCGCGCCGTTGTCGCTATATGTCACGGTCCTGCTGGTCTATGCCTCGGCCTATCCCGGCTATGCCTTGCAGGACATGAGCGAAACCTTTGCCCTGCTGCCGCTGGCGGCTGCGCTGCTGTCTACGGGACTTGGCATTCCCAACATCAAGCTGAAGGCGTTCGAAACACTGGCAATTGTGCGCACCGGGGCGTTCTCGATCCTGCTGGGCTTGGCGCTTTACATGCTTTCGCGGTTGGTGCAGAACCCGGTTCCTTTCCCGGTCGTCGGCGTTTTCCTGTTTGGATTGTTGTTCTTCCTCGCCTCGGTAGGTCTGCGGATCGCGATGCTGAACACCTATCTTTGGGTGTTGCGCTGGGGTCACAAACGCTGGCGCGTGCTGATCTACGGCGCAGGCACCACGGGTATTCAACTGGCCGCCGCGTTGAAATCGCATGAGTCGGTGGTGGTTGTCGCGTTCCTGGATGATAACATCGCGCTGCAATCCATGACAGTCGCCGGGTTGCGTGTGTTATCACCCGAACGGATCGAGACGATCGTTCAGGACCGCGAGATTGACCGCGTTCTGCTGGCCATGCCCTCGACGTCTGCACCCAAACTGGCGCAGGTCGCGCGTCGGTTGCAAACGCTGGGTCTTGATGTACTGGCGCTGCCCTCCTTCGCGCAACTGGTCGGGGCCGAGGCTTTGGTCGACAATCTGGCTCCGGTCGAGCCTGACAAGTTCCTCGGCCGCAAACAGGTCGAAACGGTGGCGCCTGCCGGTGTGTCGGCCTATGCGGGGCGGTCGGTTCTGGTGACAGGGGCGGGTGGCACCATCGGGTCGGAACTGTGCCGCCAGCTGGTGTCCTATGGTCCGCGCAAACTGGTGCTGTATGAGGTCAGCGAGTTGGCCCTGTACGACATCGACCGCGAATTGCGTGCCCGCAGCGATCTGGGGCAAACCGAAATCGTGCCCATTCTGGCGTCCGTCACGGACAGCCGCAGCGCACGGTCAGCCATGTCGGATCACGGGACCGAAGTTGTCCTGCACGCCGCCGCCTATAAACATGTGCCCCTGGTCGAGGCGAACCCGATTGCGGGCATGTCGAACAACGTGCTGGGCACCCGCATACTTGCCGATGCCGCCGATGAAGCAGGGGTTGAACGCTTCATCCTGATTTCCACTGACAAGGCAGTTCGCCCGACCAACGTGATGGGCGCGTCCAAGCGACTGGCCGAGATGGTGGTGCAGGATCTGGCGAAACGCTCGCGACAGACGGTGTTTTCAATGGTGCGGTTCGGCAATGTGCTCGGCTCCTCCGGGTCTGTCGTGCCTTTGTTCAAGGAACAGATTGCCAAGGGTGGTCCGATCACGCTGACCCATGACGATGTCACCCGGTATTTCATGACGATATCAGAGGCGGTCAAGCTGGTCCTGCTGGCCGGGTCGTTTTCGCATCCAGGATCGCCGTCCGGCGGGGATGTGTTCGTACTGGACATGGGCAAGCCCATGCGCATTCGCGACCTCGCCGAACAGATGGTGCAGGCGGCGGGCTATACGGTGCGCGATACCGACAACCCGGACGGCGATATCGAGATCAAGATGATCGGCCTGCGTCCGGGTGAAAAGCTGCATGAAGAATTGCTTATCGGCGAAGGTTTGCTGACGACACCGCACACCAAGATTTTGCGCGCGCGTGAGAGCAGTCTGTCGGAACTTGATATGGCCAAGGCCTTGCAATCTTTGCGCAATGCCATGGCGACTGGCGACGCCCAGGCGGCGCGGGCCGTCGCGGCAGCCTATGTCGAGGGGTATGGCGGTTTGTCGACGGTGCAAGAGATGGTCTTTGGCGCCGAAGCGATGCCCAATTCCTGACCCAAGTCCAAAGCCCCAACCAATTCCGGTTGCGTCCCCATTGGCCCTTCCCATAAGCTGATTGCAACCTGTGAGGCGTCATCACTATGAAGATCATCCTGACCACGATCCTGACCGCCGCAGTTTTAGCCGCAGGTCCGGCACTCGCACAGATGGCTCCCTCGACCAACCTTAGTGGTGTGTCAGGTGTTATCGACATGCCCTCGGGCGAGGCGATGCAGGATGGCTGGTTGACCTTGAACTAT
>JBBQGU010000208.1:0-7141 GCA_038323315.1 Rhodobacterales bacterium
GCACGCCCGCCAACCGGGCGTGCATGAAGCTTTTCAGGATCAGGTTGATCTTGGCGCCATAGCCCTTGCCCAGCGATTTGAAGAATTTCAACACATCCTCGTCCAGCCCGATATTGACCTGCCGCTTCACCCGGTCAGGACGCGCCTTGGCGATGTCGTGCCACTCCGACGGGATGCGGCCGGACTGTTCGATGCGGTTATGCATGTCCCATTCAAAGCGGCGCATCACGTCCATCATGTAGTAGAACTGTGCGTTCTGGCGCGGCGTCATCTTGGTCAGATTTGGCATTATGAACTCCTCTGCCAAATAATTTGCGCAGAAATGGTTAATTCTGCCCTAGGTCAGCGTGTAGAAGCGATGTAGCGGCCTTGTAGGCAGGTTGTAGGTTGTTAACCCTGCCTTAACCAAACCCGGTCAAACTGAGCCGGTGAAATACCTTATCCCCTTGATATTGCTGGCCGCATGCGGCGCGCAACCCACCCCCTTCATGGCCGGGGCAGAGCGGCGCGATATCGATGTCGCGGGGCGGTCCTATTCGGTGTTCTGGACCGACAAGATGGTCGAGGTGATCCGTCTTGGCTGGGCCGCGAACGGGGAACATCAGGCGATCCGGGAAACCATGAAGGACTTGGCCAGCACGGTCACCGGATGCCGTCTGAACGAAGCCTCACTGACCGGCGATTCTGGCGAGATGCGGGGGCGGATCACTTGCCCAAGCGGGGCTTGACCAGCAGTTCATACCCCGCGTAAGCCCCTGCCGCGCCAAACAAAAGCGCCCAGAGCGGGTCGCCATTCCACAACTCGACACAGGCCCAGGCCAAGGGCAGAACGGTAACGGCCCAGCGCCGCCACATCGGGGCAAAGAACGGATCATCGGCGTCGAGCAGCTTTTTCATGGGCAGACCTGATTGAGGGGGTGAGGAGGGAGTGTTGCCTTTTACGCGGACTTCATGTTTGCATGAAACGCAGGTTTGGGCAGAAAAGGAAGCCTTGATGTCGTTTTTCGGACTGATCTGGGTTTTGATCATCGGCGGGCTTGCCGGCTGGCTGGCGGGGCGGCTGGTCGCGGGCTATGGATTTGGGATCATTGGCAATATTGTGGTTGGGGTGATCGGCGCTTTTGTGGCGCAACTGCTGTTCCCCCGCATCGGCCTCGGCTTTGGCGGGGGCGCGTTTTCGTCGATCGTGCAGGCCACGATGGGGGCGGTGCTGTTCTTGCTGCTGATCCGGGTGATCAAGCGGATTTAGGAGCAGTAAGAGCCGGGGCGCGACATCTGGGCGCAAGCCTCGTTTCGGGTGCTGTAAAAGCTGTTTACGGCGGTGGCGAAGGTGCTGTTGCCGTTGACGGGGGTGCCCAGACCCTCGCCGACACGGGTGTAGCCTTGGGCCGAGTCTTGCGCCTGACGCAGCCCCAGATTGGCGGCTTGAGCGACCTGAGCAATGGCAGCCTCGCGCTTTTTGGGGTCATCGCCGGACCGTAAAAGGACCGTGCGCAGTTCGGTGTGCAGGTTGGTGGCGCTGGTGCGCTGGCGCTTCGCCTCGGCCGCGACGCGGGCCCTCAACTCGGCCGCGCGGGCAGTTTGCGAGGCGTTGTTGGCGGAAATCTCGTTCCGGACGCTGAGCCAGTAGCCACTTAGACCGCCCGCAACCGCGCCCAGCAGGGTCGCCTGATCGGTGTTGCCGCCGTTCTGCTTGGCCAGAAGATTGCCCAGCAAGGCACCGGCAAGTGCGCCACCGACGACGGTTTGCACCCGTCGTGCCTTGATTTCATTGGCCTTGCACAGCAGACGCACCGATTCCACCGTGGGATTGGTGCAGTTGAGCGCGGTGGCCAAGGCAGCGCCCGGCGCCTGTGCCACCATCAATCCGAAGAAGAACATCAGAATGCCGCGCATGATCACCTCTTGAAATTCATTGACCACAGGATGGGCCGCTTTGGTCTGAAATGCAACGGTGACGGTGGCGGTTGCCCGTGGTTCCGGCAGCTTGCCCTGGCTATGCCGCATCCGGGACGAAATATATTCGTTACAATCGATGAAAACCGGCGGCGTTCATCCTTTGGCAAGGGGAGATGTTGTAAGAGACTGTGGGTAACGTGGAGGTAACCGATGGATATCGTCGAGCAATACGTCAAGTTGGATAACACGATCTCGCAGTTTCAATATCAGGCGACGGCGTTGCGGCAGGATATGTTGCACGTGGGGGCGCATCTGTGCAGCACGCAGTATGAGGTCGTGGTACGGCACAAGGCTGACCGCGTGTTCAAGCCCGAACTTTTGCCGCCAAAAATCCTGAATGACCCACAATTCCGGGATGTTGCGCTGCGCGAGGAGGTTGACGTGCGGCAGGTTGCGGTTGGCCCGGCCTTTTTGCGGCCGGACCCGCAAAAGCAGGTCGATCTGCTACGGTACCGTTGTTAACGGCGGCGCGCCTTGCCGCCGCGTTGACCGGGACGGCCACCGGTGGAGCGGCCTGAGGATTTGACGGCGGTCTCCACTGCCGCATCAACATCGGACTGCCGCGCCATCGGGTCATCGGCAATCACCAGTTCGACGGCCTCCAGACGTTTCACCTCGTCCCGCATGCGCGCTGCCTCTTCAAACTCCAGATTTTCGGCGGCTTTGCGCATGGCGAGGCGCAGGGCATCAAGGTGACTGGCGAGGTTGGGGCCAATCAGGGGTTTGTCGATCTTGGTGGTTACGCGGGCCTGATCGGTGTCGCCTTGCCACAACCCGTGCAGCACGTCGTCGACATTCTTTTTTACCGTGGTCGGCGTGATGCCGTGTTCGACGTTATAGGCGGTTTGGCGTTCGCGGCGGCGGGTCGTTTCGGCCATGGCGCGTTCCATGCTGCCGGTGACGCGGTCAGCATACATGATCACGCGGCCATCGACGTTGCGCGCGGCGCGCCCGATGGTTTGGATCAATGAGGTTTCGGAGCGCAGGAACCCCTCCTTGTCGGCGTCGAGAATGGCGACCAAGCCGCATTCGGGAATATCCAGACCCTCACGCAGCAGGTTGATGCCGACCAGCACGTCAAAGGCGCCCAGCCGCAAATCTCGCAGGATTTCAATGCGTTCCAGGGTGTCGATGTCGCTGTGCATGTAGCGTATGCGGATGCCTTGTTCGTGCATGTATTCGGTCAGATCCTCGGCCATGCGTTTGGTCAGGGTGGTGACCAGTGTGCGGTAACCGGCCTTGGCCACGCGGCGGACCTCGTCCAGCAGGTCGTCAACCTGCATTTCCACGGGGCGAATCTCGATCTGCGGATCGACGAGGCCGGTCGGGCGGATGACCTGTTCGGTGAAGACGCCGCCGGTTTGTTCCAACTCCCACGCCGCAGGAGTGGCGGACACAAAGACGGATTGCGGGCGCATCGCATCCCATTCCTCGAACTTCAGGGGGCGGTTGTCCATGCAGGACGGCAGGCGGAAGCCGTGATCGGCCAGCACGAATTTGCGTCGGTAGTCGCCCTTGTACATGCCGCCGATCTGCGGGACCGACACATGGGATTCGTCTGCAAAAACAATGGCATTGTCGGGGATGAATTCGAACAGCGTGGGGGGCGGCTCGCCGGTGGTGCGGCCGGTCAGGTAGCGTGAATAATTCTCGATCCCGGCACAGGAGCCGGTCGCTTCCAGCATTTCCAGATCGAAATTGGTGCGTTGCTCCAGACGCTGCGCCTCGAGCAACTTGCCCTCGGCAATGAATTGGTCGAGGCGCTGTTGCAACTCGATCTTGATGCCTTTGGTGGCTTGCTGCATGGTCGGGCGCGGGGTGACGTAGTGAGAGTTGGCATAGATGCGGATCTGCGCAAAGCTGTCGGTCTTGGCGCCGGTCAGGGGGTCGAATTCGACAATGGATTCAAGGTCCTCGCCAAAGAAGCTGAAACGCCAGGCGCGGTCGTCCAGGTGGGCGGGCCAAACCTCCAGACTGTCGCCACGAACCCGGAACGAGCCGCGGGTGAAGGCCTGGTCGTTGCGGCGGTAGGCTTGGGCCACCAGTTCGGCCATGATCTTGCGCAGTTCATAGGGCTGGCCGACGACCAGGTCCTGGGTCATCGCCGAATAGGTTTCGACCGAGCCGATGCCGTAGATGCACGAAACTGACGCCACGATGATCACATCGTCGCGCTCCAACAGCGCCCGCGTGGCCGAGTGGCGCATACGGTCGATCTGTTCATTAATCTGGCTTTCCTTCTCGATATAGGTGTCGGACCGCGCGACATAGGCTTCGGGCTGGTAATAGTCGTAATAGCTTACAAAGTATTCGACGGCGTTGTCGGGAAAAAATCCTTTGAATTCAGCGTAAAGTTGGGCGGCAAGGGTCTTGTTGGGCGCAAGGATGATCGCGGGGCGCTGGGTTTCCTCGATCACCTTGGCCATGGTAAAGGTCTTGCCGGTGCCGGTGGCCCCCAGCAGCACCTGATCATGTTCGCCCGCCAGCACGCCCTTGGCCAGTTCGGCAATGGCGGTCGGCTGATCGCCCGCCGGCTGGAACGGTGTCTGCATGACAAATCGCCGACCGCCTTCCAGTTTGGGGCGGGTCAGAACCTCGGGGCGGACAGACAGGGCATTGGCGTTGTTATGGGGCATGGTGATTCCCTTCGATTGCCAATGTATTCTGTTTTTGTTCCAGAAAAAGGGGGGTCAGTCGGCCATTACCAGATGGTTAAGGAAAGCCGCGCAATTTTAACGAAAACGTGACGAGACGCTGCAATTAAAAGTTGCAACATCGTCGGCAGCAGGGCAAATTACCCCTGCAAGCAGCAAACTGCGCTGTCGGCTGGTTGCACCACACACCCCACCCACTCCCAGTAACCAGCCGACAGCCTTCTGCCAAACCCTAAACGGACTTGCTTTTTGTCGGTAATCTCGGAATAAAGCGGGCAGTCCCATTGCCGAGGTCGCCATGCCCGCACGTATCTTTCAGCCCGCCAAGACCGCCATGCAGTCGGGAACCGCCAAGGCCCGGGGGTGGGTGCTGGAGTTTGCGCCCGCCACAGCGCGCGAGGTTGACCCGCTGATGGGTTGGACATCGTCAGATGATACCCAAGCCCAGGTGCGGCTGCGGTTCGACAGCCGTGAAGCGGCCGAGGACTATGCCCGCGCCAAGGGTATCGAATTTGACGTGACGGATCCCCAAAGTCGCAAGCCGAACATTCGCCCGCGCGGCTATGGCGAGAATTTTGCCACCGACCGCAAAGGCGTCTGGACGCACTGACCTTAACCTGCCCGAATAAGAGGGCCTTTGTTTCAAGGGGTTTGATATGAACAAGACTGCGATCCTTGCCGTTCTGCCGCTGATTTTGACGGGTTCCGCCGTTTTCGCCGAGGCGACCGAAGACGGTGCCGCACGTTTGACCGAAGTGTTCCAGACCTACCTGGGTGCTACCGACGGTGTCGTTTCGGTCGAGGTTGATGGCGATGACTATACACTGACGCTGGATGCAGCGCCGCTTTCGGCAATGGCCTCGGCCGAAGGCGGCAGTGCGAGCCTGACGCCACTGGTCATGACGCTGACCGACAATGAGGACGGCACGTGGGACGTGTCGCAGGATCAGGCCGTCAGCCTGGCCTTCACGATGCCTGGAGCGGCGGATGTCAAGCAAGAGATCGCCTCGCTGAAGACCGAAGGCGTGTTTGATGAAGCGTTGATGGCCTTTACCAGCGCCAGTGGTGAGATGACCGGGATCAAGGTCACCGAAGCGATCACTGCCGATGGTGAGGCACCAATGGCGGTCAGTATGTCGGTGGCAAGTGCCACGTTCGAATTTACCGGGGTAGCGGGGGCTGCAGGTGGTGTCGACAACACTGTGGCCACGACCCTGACCGGGTTGTCGCAAAACTTTGTCCCCCCCACCGAAACTGGCATGCCGCCCATGCAGTTCACCGTCACGGTGGAAAGCATGACCGACAGCGGCAAAGTCGACGGTCTGCGTCCGGATGCATTTTACAAGACCTTGGCCTGGTTTGTCGCAAATCCCGATCAGCCGTCCATGATGGCCAACAAGGCCGCGATGAAAACCATCCTGTCCGAGGGGTTTCCCTTCTTCACCATGATGTCGTCCAATCCGATCATGAAGAATGTGACCGTGGAGACCCCCATGGGCAATGTCGGCATTGCGGAACTGGGCATCGCAATCGATCTGAACGGTCTGGTCAAAGATGGCAAACTGCGTGAGGCCTTCTCGATTTCCGGACTGACCTTGCCGGAAGGTGTGATCCCGGCCTGGGCCGTGCCGATCCTGCCGCAAAGCGCCTCGTTCGACTTTCAGGTCACCGACTTTGATGCTGCCGCCGCTGCAACCGTCGCATTGGGTTTGTTCGATCTGGCCCCCGGGACCGAGCCGGATGCCGCTTTTAATATGGCGATGATCAAGGCGCTGTTGCCAAATGGGACTGTGGTCGTTGGTCTGAACCCCGGTGCCATCACGGGCAACGGATATGAGCTGACCTATCAGGGCTCTATGGTGGCGGGCCCGGATATGCCGGTACCGACGGGCAAGGCGACGATCACCCTGACGGGCATCGAAAAGCTGCAGGCCGCGATGGCCGCGGCCCCGGATGACATCAAGGGTCAAGCGATGATGGGCGTCGGCATGGCGCAGGGCATGGCCAAGCAGGAGGGCGACACGCTGGTCTGGGAGATTGACGCCTCGACCCCCGGCAGCCTGTCGGTGAACGGCACGCAGATGATGGGTGGCAACTGAGTAACGACGGCGCGCCGGGTCATCGTCAGGCAAAGTCCGCTTGTCCGTGCTGATGGCGCGCCAACCATCAACCACCCGTTGGCAAAGGCAAGGCTGGCCACTCTGACCTCAATCAGTCTGCAAATCCGATCATTAGACCTGTGTGAACCCGTGCGGTAACTGTGACGCAGCGCGGGCCTCGTCTTGAGTGTTTCCTTGGCTGATCACCGACTGGACGCGAACTCGATTTACATGACACACAGCTTTGCGCGCCGCCCCCCTTGCAAGCGACGCAGACCTGCCGCAGAACAGCAAAAGCGGCTCCCTAGCTCAACCACGGACTTAGAAGGTCCTTGCGCTAACCAGTTGAGCTACGGAGCCGCGTTTTGTGTTGAGCGGCAGGGCTTCGTAGCTTGCAATGGGGGGGGCGCGCAAAGAAGGGTGTCAAGT
>JBBQGU010000209.1:0-7084 GCA_038323315.1 Rhodobacterales bacterium
AAAAAGGAATTTGAAACCCTGACCGGCAAATCGAAACCGAAGCCGAACGGTTTCATCGCCAGAGCGTTCAACAAGACCGATGTAACCAAGGAACTGGCGGCCTGCGACACGCATGTCGCGGCCATCGAAAAAGAAGTCAAGGACATGGCCAAAAAGGCCAAGCTGGTCGCGGCGGGCAAGAAGCAGGTCCCGTCGATCAGGGCGGCGGCGAACTCATACATGAAGGTGCTGGAGGAAGCGACCAAGGACGAGGTGGCCGACAATGCCGGGGCAAAAACGATTTACGCCAAGGCGTTAAAGGCGCTGCGGACGAAACTCGATGCGCTGGAAAAGGCCTATGAGGCCAAGATCAGCGGATATGAAATTGCAGCGGACAGCACGAAGACGGGTTTTGAGAAGGCCACGGCGATGGTCCAGAAAAGTCTGATCTCGACTATTGCCATTGCGGCGGCTGCGGCAAACCGTATCAAGACCAACCCGACCCCCGCAATCTTTGACGAGGTGTTCAACACATCGGATAATGTGGCGCGCAAGGTGCAGGTGCAACTGGTGCAGGCAGCCGCCGCGACGAAAAAGGGCCTGATCCCCTTGAGTGCCAGCCGCCGCGTCGATCCGCGCCTGGTGGCTGATATGTTGACCCCGTGGCAAGCCGGTGGCAAGGGCGAAGCGATGGCCGATCCAGGCTGGGCTGCGCCGCAGGTTCTGGCCAAGCTGGGCGAATTCACCAAGCTGCTGAAGCTTGCCCGGGCCTTTTGCGACGATCTGGAAACCGCCGCCTGAACCGGGCTGGTGCCCGAATTGCCGATTTGAAAGGAAAAAAGATGGCCAAGAAAGCGGAAATGACGATAAATTTGTCCTTTGGCTCGGCCCCGGCAGAGCGGTTGCAGGGCGGCAAGCCTGCCCGCTTTCGCATCGCCTTGATGGGGGATTTTTCCGGTCGGGCGGCGAAGGGCGAGGTCGAGATTGGTGCCGATCTGGCCAAGCGGCGGCCGATCAAGCTGGATGTCGATACGCTGGAAAAGGTGATCGCCGGCTTTGCCACCACGCTGGTGCTGCCGATTGGCAAGAAGGGGCAGGGGATCGAGGTGGAATTGACCTCGATCGACGATCTGCACCCCGACGAGTTGTTTGAAAAGGTCGAGATGTTTGCCGAGTTGGTGGCGTTGAAGCGCCGTCTCGCCTCGGGGGCGACGGCCAAGGGCGCGGTGACGGAGCTGCGTGAATGGGGCCGCGAGTTCGGCAAGAAGGTCAATCCGCCCGCCCGCACCTCGGCGGGCAATGCCGTGCCAGCCGACCGTAAACTGTCGGATTTCGCCCTGCTGGTCGGCGGCAAGGCCCGGACCCAGGCCAAGGCCAGCCCCGCCGACGAGTTGCTGTCGCGCATCGTCGGCCCCTATATTCAGGCGCTGCCCGATCCGAACGCGGCGGCCATGCAAGAGGCGGTCGAGGAATCCTTGGCCGGTGCCATGCGTATGGTCCTGCACCACCCCGAGTTCCAGTCGGTCGAGGCGCAGTGGCGCATGCTGGACATGATCACGCGGTCGGTCGAGACCGACAGCAAGCTGGACATCGTGCTGTATGACATTTCGGCCGAGGAACTGGCCGCCGATCTGGCTGCCCAGGACGATCTGACCCAGTCGGGCTTTTGCGAATTGCTGGTCGAGGGCACGCCGGACGGGCGTGGCCGCTTTTCGGCGGTCTGCGGGTTCTATACCTTTGAGGAGACGCCGCCCCATGCCGAACTGCTGGGCCGCATCGCCAAGGTCTGCGCCCATGTGAACGCGCCGTTCTTTGGCGCGATCAGCACCGGCTTCATGGAGGTCGCAAAGGATGACCGTCACCCTCTGGTGGCCGAGGCGTGGAACACCCTGTGCGCCCTGCCCGAAGCCGGTTACGTCGGCCTCGCCAGCCCGCGTTTCCTGTTGCGCCGCCCTTACGGTGCCAAGACCGACCCGATCTATGAGTTTGATTTTGAGGAATTTACGGAATCCGAGGGCCTGTCGGGCATGCTTTGGGCCAATCCGGTGGCCTTGGTGGTGATTCTGCTTGCGCGGTCGTTCCGCAAGACCGGGGCCTCGTTGGGTCTGGGCCAGGTGATGTCGCTGGGGGGGATGCCGTTCCACTATGTCAAGGACCGCTACGGCGATCAGGTGGCGCTGCCCTGCACCGAACGCAACCTGACCCAGACCAAGACCCAGGCCGCCATCGCGCGCGGCCTGATGCCGGTGGTGTCGGTCAAGGGGCGGGACGAGGTGCGGCTGGCCTCGTTCCAATCCTTGGCCGGATCGACGGTTCTGGGCCCCTGGACCGATGTGCCGCCCCCCAAACCCAAGGAGGAGGCGAAGCGCGCCGAACCGGAGGAGGTGTCGGACGACAGTGCCAGCGATGACAGCTACGACCCGGGCAGCACGGATGATGGCGATGATGACCTGGCGGCGCTGCTGGCCGGGTTCGACGATGCAACGCCCGACGACAGCGGTGACGATGACAGCGCGGGGGATGACGAAATGGACGCCGATCTTGCCGCCCTGTTGGCAAGCCTTTGATGGCGCAAGAGGTCGATTTGTGGCACTATGGGACAACGGCGCCGACGATAACAGCGCCGGACTTTTTTTCAGATCCGGTTTCATGGCAGGATGAGCGGCCAGCCCTGGTTTTTTGGGCGGCGCGTTTGCAGCGAGAGGTATTGTTATTATGGTAAGAATCGCACGGCAGACCGAAAATTTGTTTCTGTCTCTGATTGGGGCGGGCGCAAAAGGACTGATCTGCGCCGGCGCGCGCATCCGCGACAAGCTGAGCACGATCCCGGAAATGCGGATGGAGTTTTTTGCCGAAGACTCGACGTTCAACCCGGTCGATATTTTGGGCACCACGATCACGCTGGAAGCGGGAAACAAATTCAGGTTTTCGGGCATCATCATTTCCGTTGAGGAGATGGAAGGCGAGGACGGCGGCGACCTTTATTCGGCCGAGATCAGGCCATGGCCGTGGTTGATGACCATCGGGTCGGAAAATCGTGTATTTCAGGGCATGTCGACCATCGAGATCATCAAGGAAGTTTTTAAGAATGCCGGCTTTACGGATGTGACCGACAAAACTTCGGACATTTACGAAGCACGCGAATACTGTGTGCAATATGGCGAGAGCAATTTTGCCTTTGTCAGCCGCCTTATGGAAGAGGACGGCATCTATTACTTTTTCGACCATTCCGACACTTTTGAAAAGATCGTCCTGTGCGACAGCATCAGCGCCCATACCGATGGCGGTATAGTCAATTTCACCAAGGGCAACCGGGTCGGTGACAAGCAGGCCCTGACCGACACGGTGTTTGAATGGACCGAGGTCGGTAAAGTCGTGACCGGCAAGGTGGGTCTGTTTGACTATGACATGACGACGCCGAATGCCGATCTGAAGGTGCAGTCGGTGCAGGCGTCAGGCACCCATGCCCATAACTCGGTCGAACGGTACCGCGCGATGGGGCATTACAAGGTGGCCGAAAAAGGTGAGGCGCAGGCCCGAAAGGAGCTGGAGGGTTATGCGTCGGATTATCTGCGGGCGAAAGGCACGGCCAGTTCCCCGGTCATCACGACCGGTGCCGTCTTTACGCTGAACCATGATGAACGCACTGCGGCCAATGGGGCCTATCTGGTGCTGGGGTGCACACATTACCTGGTGTTCGAAGCGGGCTATCAGGATGCCACCACCAAGAAGTTCAGCCGCCATGTCGAGCACATCGATTTTCCGGCCGAGATGGCTCTGTTCGAGACCGAGTTTGAAGTGCAAAAGCAGTCGGTGCAGTACCGGCCGCGCAAGATGACCGCCTGGCCGGAAGTGCCGTCGCTGCTGACCGCCAAGGTCACCGGTCCCGAGGGCGAAGAGATTCACACCGACGAATATGGCCGGATCAAAGTGATCTTTCCCTGGGACCGGTTGGGCAAGACGGATGACACCTCGTCTTGCTGGGTGCGGTCTGTCATGCCCTGGGGTGGCAAGGATTGGGGCATGTTTTCGGTTCCGCGCATCGGGATGGAGGTGATCATCCAGTTCGAACGCGGCAATATCGACCGGCCCTATTGCACCGGCGTCGTTTACAATGGTGTCAACAAACCGCCCTATGCGTTGCCCGGCGATATGACCAAGACCGGGATCAGGACCAACAGTTCCAAAGGCGGCGGTGGATTCCATGAATTGACCTTCGAGGACAAGAAGGACGCCGAGAGCATCTTTTTCCAGTCGGAAAAGGACTACAAGCAGATCATCAAGAACAACGCCGAAATCACCATCGGGATGGAGAAGAAAGACAAGGGCAGCCTGACCCAGACGATCTATCAGGACAAGACCGAGACGATCAAGATGGGCGATCTGACCCAGACGGTCGAGACCGGCAGCCGGATCACCAAGGTCAACACCGACGACACCACGACCATCGACGGTGCCTCGACGACGAAGATCGAGAAAGATGCCAAACTGACAGTATCGAGCGGGGATCTGTCGCAGACGGTGGACCAGGGCAAGATGACCACCACGGTCGCGCGTGACATGGCGACCACGTCCCAGATGGGCGACATCACGATCGACGCCTCGGGCGGCAAGATCACCATCACGGCGGCGATGGAGATCAAGCTGTCGGTGGGCGCCAATTCGATCACCATCGGCCCGGCCGGGGTGACGGTGGCGGGCACCATGATCACGTTGGACGGCAAGGCGATGACCGAGGTCAAAGGGCCTATGGTCAAGGTGGCCGGAACCGGCATGCTGGATATGTCCGGCGGCCTGGTCAAGATAAATTGAGGGGGGCATGACCATGAATGAACGCTTCCTGAACCTGACCAAGATCCCCAAACAGCCTGCGGCGCGGTTGCTGTCGCTGGCCAATGCCGAGTTGGAGACCGAACTGTCCGCCCCCGCCAGCGCCGCCGTCGAGGTGGTGCTGGAGGAGTTGGAGCAGAAGGGCGCGCTGATCGACATGCTGCGCCTGTTGTCGGTGGCGCTGCCCGCGCGCGAACGGGTGTGGTGGTCGTGTCTGGCCGCCCGCGACACGCTGCGTGAGGGGGCCAAACTGCCGCCGCCGCTGGCGGCTGCCGAGGCCTGGGTGTTCAAGCCGACCGAGGAAAACCGCGCTGTGGCGCATCACGCGGTGCAGCACGCCAACATGAATGACGACACCAAGCATTGCGCTGTGGCCGTGCAGTTTCATGACGGCACGCTGGGCCCCGGCGATCTGGCGCAGCATGCCGCCCCGCCTGGCGGATCCGAGGTGTCGGCCTTTGCGATGAACGTCGTGGCCATCGGGCGCAGCGGAAAACCGCTGGAAATTGCCGCTTTGGTACTGATAGACCGCGCCTTGGACATTGCGCGCGGCGGATCGGGCCGCGTCGCCGTCAAACAAGAATTGGGAGCCTGATCATGCTGGCAGCGCGTCTTGGTGATATGCATGTCTGCCCGGCCTTTACCGGCCCGGTGCCCCATGTCGGTGGCCCGATTGCCCTGGGCTTTCCCACCGTTCTGGTGGGGATGATGCCCGCCGCACGGGTCTGTGACATGGCGACCTGCGTGGGTCCGCCCGGCATTGTCAACAAGGGCTCGATGAAGACCCTGATCGGCAATATGCCTCCGGGGCGGCTGGGGGATATGTCTGGCCATGGCGGCACAATCGTGATGGGCTGCCCGACAGTGATGATCGGCGGATAAGGGTAAGATGAGCGTTACTTTGCGGTTTCAATCCTCTGGTGCGGTGCCCGGCGACGGGCGGCCCGTTGTCATGCGCGGCCCCAGCCTGACCATCGGGCGCGGGGCCGAGAATGACA
Organism: Rhodobacterales bacterium; assembly: GCA_038323315.1. Lineage (GTDB taxonomy): Bacteria > Pseudomonadota > Alphaproteobacteria > Rhodobacterales > Rhodobacteraceae > Stagnihabitans. Next base: position 5,808 of record JBBQGU010000209.1, read on the forward strand.
TGGTGCTGCCCGATCCGGACCGGCAAATCTCCAAGACGCATTGCGTGATTGAAAACCACAATGGCAATCTGGTGGTGGTCGATCTGTCCACCAACGGCACCTTTCTGAACTACGGCAAGATTGCCCTTGGCCGCACCCCGACCCCCCTGAATGACGGCGATGTGCTGATCCTGGGGGCGTATGAGTTGGTGGTGCAGGTCGCCTCTGCCGGTTCCGAGCTTGCGGCCCCGTTGATGGACGACCGCGCCTCGTTCGGCAACGCGTCGCGCGCCCCCGATCCGATGCGCCTGCTGGATGATGCCGCACCGGGCGGCGATTTTCTGGACGGGCTTTTGGGCAGTGACAAACTCAAGGGTCCGGGCCAGTTCCGCGGCCGTCAGGACGAGATCGACCTGCTGCCACCCTTGGGCGATGACGGGCCGTTGCTGGGGCCCGCCCCGGTGGATTATGGCGGCCCGGCGATGCGCGACCATTCCGCCAGCGGGTCGGACGCCTTTCGCGCGCCCGTCGCATCGCGCTCGGTGATCCCGGACGATTGGGAAGACCTGATGGCCCCGACCAAACCTGCCGCCCCTGCCTATGCGGCGCCATCCTCTGCTGCGCCTTCCGGGGGCGTGGCTTCGATCCCGGATGACGATATGTTCGGGCTGCCCCCCATCGCACCCGTCGCTGCGCCGCCACCGGCCGTCGCCGAAGCTGCCCCCGCCCCGCTAACCATCCTGCCGGAACCCGTGATCGCGGCCCCGCCGCCAGCCCCGCCCATGCCAGCACCGGAATCCGGGGCTGCGCCGCCTGTCATCGCGCCCGCGCCCTTCAACCCCTTTGCCACCGATCCAAACCGTCCCGGCAAACCCCCATCCCCGGCAGATTCGGCGGTGTTGACCCCGCCCGCGACGCCCGCTGTACCGGCCACTGTCCCCGCCAGCACCGACGCCGCCCGCGCCTTTCTGACCGCCATCGGGGCCGAGGATATGCGCATCACCGACGCCGAACTGCCCGACACCATGGCGCGGCTGGGCAAGACGCTGCGCGCGATGATCACCGGCCTGCGCGAGATTCTGATGACCCGCACCTCGATCAAATCCGAGTTTCGCATCGAACAGACCATGGTCAATGTCGGCGGCAACAACCCTCTGAAATTCTCGGTCTCGCCCGAACAGGCGATCGAGGCGATGGTCAAACCCACCGCGCGCGGCTATCTGCCGGCAGAGGCTGCGGCCCTGCAGGCGCTGGAGGATGTGAAAGCCCACGAAATCGCCATGGTGACGGGGATGGAG
>JBBQGU010000210.1:0-7079 GCA_038323315.1 Rhodobacterales bacterium
TCATATACTTATGTTATGCACAATTCAAGGGTGCTTCATCTATCCACATTGCAATTGTGGCTAAGCCTATTTGGTTCCGTAACAATAGTTTCACGTATGCGTGACAGCAGGATGTTTGGTCCAGATGAGCGGATTGTTGCCAGTTTTCATCTTTGGGCCCAATCGATCAGCGTCTGGCAACGTTGATACCCAACTGATTCGCACTCTCCTCACTCGTGATGCCGTGTTTGTGAACGCCGAGGGCGGGGCGATGTGGCATTGACGCCGGTGATAATAAAAAAGTGCACGAAAAACCTAATTCCGGCTATCGCCAAGCCGACGTTTTTGGCGTATGAGAAATTGTCAATTGCTTATGCAGAGTTTTATCCCATGACCTATCTTCCTGACACGGGCCGCGCCTACATGACAAACTGGACCGGGATCGGCTGGTTCGGTCTGCTGGTCCTGGCGTCCATACCGATCTATTGGATCGGCTTTGTCTCGCTCGGACAATCCTGGCTGACCGCCGAGTACAGTTATGGTCCGCTGATCCCGTTGATCTCGACCTACCTGCTGTTGCGCGAACTGCGCCTGGCCCCCACGGCGCCGGCGGGCACCGCGGCGGACCGGCGACCGGGCATCGCGCTGATCCTGTTCGCGCTGGTCTTTGGCATCTTCGGCAATCTGGTACGTATTCCTGATGTGGTGACCTATGCCTTTATCCTGTGGGTGGCGGGGGTCGTGCTGGTGGGCTTTGGCTGGGAGCAGGGTCGCAAACATCAACTGCCCGTGCTGCATCTGATCTTCATGCTGCCCTTGCCGCAGTTCGTATTCTGGAAGATCACCATCATGTTGCAGCTGATCTCGTCCGAACTTGGGGTCTGGTTCATCTCTTTGATGGGCATTCCGGTGTTTCTGGAGGGCAACATCATTGATTTGGGCGTGTACAAGCTGCAGGTGGCCGAGGCGTGTTCGGGCCTGCGGTATCTGTTCCCGATCCTTTCGTTCTCTTATCTGACCGGCATCCTGTATCGCGGGCCGTTCTGGCACAAGGTCGTGCTGTTCGTGGCGGCCGCACCGCTGACCATCTTCATGAACTCGTTCCGCATCGGGGTGATCGGGGTCATGGTCAATTCCTATGGCATCGCGCATGCCGAGGGGTTCTTGCACATCTTTGAAGGCTGGGTGATCTTTGGCATGTGCATCGCGCTGTTGTTCGTGCTGGCGCTGGCGTTGCAGCGGTTGACGCCAAACCCGCTGCCGTTGTCAGAGGTACTTGACCTGGACACGCAAGGGTTCGGCCATGAGGCGCGGCGGTTCATGGGTATCTCGCCGTCGCGTGGTCTGATTGCGGCGGCGCTGATGACTGTGGCGGTGACGGCGGCCTTTGTGCTGGTGCCGGGGCGGACGCCGGTCGAGGTGGCGCGTGACAGCTTCGCCCAGTTCCCGCGCGAGATCAGCCAATGGTCGGGCAATGCGGAAGTCATTGATCCGGCGACATTGCAGGTTCTGGCGGCCTCGGATTACGTCAACATCACCTACAGCGCCGCGAACGAGGCGGCACCGGTCAACTTCTTTTCCGCGTGGTATCAAAAGCAGACCGAGGGCTCGGGCATCCATTCGCCGGCGGTCTGTCTGCCGGCTGGCGGCTGGGAGGTGTCGGCGATCGAGCCGGTTCGCATCACAATTCCGGGCAGCGTCTATGGCAGCTTTGATGCCAACCGGGCCGTGATCCAGAAGGGTGTGCAGAAATCGCTGGTCTATTACTGGTTCGAACAGCGCGGGCAACGGATGACCAACGACTACAAGGTCAAGGCCAGCGTGGTACTGGACAGTGTGACCAAGGGTCGGTCGGACGGCGCTCTGGTGCGCTTTGTCACCAGCATCCGGCCGGACGAGACCGATGAGGAGGCCGGCGCGCGGGTGCAGCGTTTCATGGAGGCGATGCTGCCGACATTGCCGCGCTTCATCCCGGAATAGGCGATGAAACGCGCCCTGTTGGGGGGAGTGGCGGTAATTGCCAAATCATCCTATGCTGTCTGTAACGCTCTTGGCCCCCCGGAAGATCGCCACATTGAAAGCCTCCCTGCGATCCTCCCGGCCCTGGCCTGCCTTTGCAGGACGGGGCGTGTTGACCGGGTTGATCCTTGCGCCCTGTCTGGTGGAATTGCTGCTGATCGGTGCGGATCTTCGGCTGTGGGGTTCGCCGATATGGCGCGGGATGGCCTATCAATATTACGGGTTCTGGGCCGGTCTGTTGCACGATTGGCAGCCGAATTATGCGTTGCAGCCCTACGTGATGTTCGTCACCTATTCGCTGCTGCATTCGGGGTTGGGGCATCTGGTCGGCAACATGGTGGGTCTGGCCTGGCTGGGTGATCTGGTCGCCGAACGTCAAGGCGGGCGGGTGCTGCTGCGGGTCTATGCGCTGTCGGCACTGGGGGGGGCGCTGGTGTTCGGTTTGATCAGCCACAGTCCTGCGCCGATGGTCGGGGCGTCGGGGGCGATTTTCGGGCTGGCAGGGGCGTTGACCGTCTGGGACGCGCAGACTCGTCACGGGCGGGACAGATGGGGTCGCGTGGGCCTGATCCTGCTGGCGTTGACCGTGGTCAATCTGGTGATGTGGTGGCTGCAAGCGGGCAATCTGGCATGGGAGACGCATCTGGGTGGCACTTTTGCCGGGATGGGTGTGGCGGTTTACCCGGCCCTTTTGGCAAAGATGCGCGCATAGGCCGCCAGCAGCTGGGGGACCGAGTGATCCCAGCTGAGCCGTTCCAGCACCCGCGCCCGACCGCGCCGCCCCATGGCTTGGCCGGCCACGGGGTCCACGATCAGTTCGACAATCTTGGCCGCAAAATCCAGCGGGTCATTGGCGCGGGCGTAAAGTGAGGCATCGCCGGCCGAGGCGCGCCCCTCGGTCAGGTCGAACTGCACCAGCGGCTTTTCCAGCGTCATGTACTCCATGACCTTGTTCATGGTGGAAATGTCGTTCATCGCGTTCTTGGGATCGGGCGAGACGCCGATATCGACCGAGTTCAGCGCCGCCAGCAGTTCATCGGCATACAATGCCCCGGTAAAGGTGAAATGGGGCTGCAACCCGCGTTTGGCGACATCCGCCTGCAGTTCCGGCAGATAAGGGCCAAAGCCCACGATCACGACGTGCAGGTCGGTGTGACCCAGCTTGCGCACCAGATGTTCGACTGCCAGCACCAGAAGGTCCATCCCCTCTTGCTGGCCGATCACGCCGACATAGCCCAGAACGGTTTTGGCGCCTTGGCGGTAGTCGGCCTTGCCCGGGCCGGGGATGAAAGTGTCGATCCGGGGCGCGGACCTTACGACGAAAACATCCTCGGGCAGCATCTTGCCGCGCGTGATGGCAATGCGGCGAAAGCTTTCGTTGGTGGCCATAGAAACGGTGGCGGTGGCGAAGGTCATCCGCTCCCAGATCAGCATGATGTTGTACAAAAGGCCGCGCTTGCCAAACTTGGCCTGAAACAATTCGGGACAAACGTCGTGATGGTCAAACAGATAGGTAACACCCCACAGCCGGTACCACCAGGCCAGCAGAAAGATCAGGTCGGGTGGGTTACAGCCCTGGATCACGTCAAAGCCGCGCTCGCGCCAGACCACACGCGCCAGACGGAACCAGTGCCATAGCGAGGACAGATATTCGCGGGCATAGGCAACGGCACCGGAATGCGCCTCGGGCGGTTCGGGGTAGCGGTAGATCTGGATGCCGTCGATCAACTCGCGCGGTTTGGTCCAGCCGCGTCCCATCGGGCAGATCACCGAAACCACATAACCCGCCTCGTGCAGCGCGGTCGCCTCCAGCCAGACCCTGCGGTCCAGTGGCACGGGCAGGTTTTCGACCACGATCAGGACGCGGCGTGGCGTGGCGAATGGCATATGACGATGTCCTGACGAAACGGAATAAGCAAAACTTGCGGCTTGCAACACCGCTCAGGGCAGATTTGTTCCAGCACACGTGCAAACAAGCGATGATTCGGGGTGATTTTTGCGCCATACGTCGCAAGTCCGCGACATTTTTGTAGCTTTGCAGGTGAAAATGCAGTCAATCAGCGCGAGTGGCCCGAATTAACGAGTAATTAGAACATTCATTCCAGTATGGTCTGTGCAAGCTTTGACAATCGGCAAGGGACAGCTGAGATGATCCGTTTTCTGACGTTTGGAATGTTGTGCGGGGCAACTGCCGCCGTTTTGACATTTTCTGCGGGTGGCGGACTGCTGATGACCTTGTTTGCCTATGGTGTCGTGGGCAGCGTCGGGTTGCTGGGCATGGCGCTGCGCAGTGTTCTGCTGGATTGATGGTTTGATCCGGATAACCTGATCTTGATCTTCCGCTGGTGCCGCCCTTAGAAAGGGTGATGTTCCCCAGCATCAAACCCCTGTTGCGCCGGTTGTATGGATTGCGCATTGCAACCGCGTTGCCCCCTATGCCGGAACCCGATCCGCCGCTGTGCCTGATCGGCGATCTGCATGGCCGGGCCGATCTGCTGGATATCATGCTGGCCCGCATCGCTGCCGAACCGCGCGGGGCCGAGGCGCGTCTGATCTTTGTCGGCGATCTGATTGACCGGGGGCCCGACAGTGCCGGTGTCTTGCGCCGAATCCATGCCCTGTTTCAGGCCGATCCCGAGCGGGTTGTTTGTCTGATGGGGAACCACGAACGCATGATGCTGGATTTCCTGGCTGCCCCCGCAGGTCGTGCGAAACGCTGGCTGAATGCGGGCGGGGTTGCGACATTGAACAGCTTTGGACTGGCGACACGCTTGCCGGAGGGGGCTGGCCAGGCCCTGCATTTCGCGACCTTGTCCAAGTCCCTGCGGACTGCCCTGTTGCCCGATCTGCTGCCGTGGATCACCGATTTCCCGCTGTATTGGCAGGGTGCGGGTCTGGCCGTAGTCCACGCCGAAGCCCTGCCAGATCGCCCGATGGAAACCCAGCCCGAGACGATCCTGCTTTGGGGTCAAACGGGCATCACGTCACCTCGGCCTGACGGTTTGTGGCTGGCCCATGGTCATGTGATCATGCCGCAGGTCACGATCACCCAAGGCCGTATCGCACTTGATACCGGAGCGTACCGCACGGGGCGACTTTCAGCGGTATGGCTGGGTGACACAGGGACCCGCGTCATCGAGGCCGTCTTGTAAGTTCCGGCAGCGCTGGGGCACGATTATGGCTTGATTCACCAGTCGATTTCTCAACGGCGTTTCAGTGTCGGCAAGGGTGCGGAACTGGGAAACAAGGGGGACTTGTGAACAATTGCACACTTGCCGAACACTAAAGGTCGCAGTAACGCTCGCCAATCAGCCAGCGAACAATTTCAAGTTAAACCAAGCTGAATGGCTTGGCCTAAACATAGGTTAGGGCATCTTGCAAAATTGCACTTCTGTTGCCGTCAGGGACGATCAGCGCTGGCGTTCGGTCCGTATGGATGGCCCCCGACACGGGGCTGTTCGCAGAATATGACGTCGTTTGCCGCTGAAGCCGCCATGTTTCGGCACATTGGACCGAGTGACCACGTCGACCCTGCCCGTGCGCCTGCGACAGAATGGCACAGGCATCGCGCGTGTCCGAAAACGGCCACAAAAAACCGTGGATTGGGGCATAAGGCGGGGGGCTTTCCCGGTTGCTAGGTGGGGAAGGCTCTGCTAGAGACGCCTCAAATTCGACAGACGCCCACAAATTCACGTGTGCGCCAACAAAGCACCTTGAACTGGGCCCGGGCCAAATCCGGGGTCGGAATTGGGGTAAATACTGTGGAAGGGATGACGTGTCGGAACCAGCATCAATCTCCCTCGGCATTGCGGGGCGCTATGCGCAGGCTTTGTTCGAGCTTGCAAAAGAAGCCGGTGGTCTGCAGGCGTTGGAGGCGGATGCAGATGCCTTTGGCGCGGTGCTGAAAGACAGCCCCGATTTTGCGGCGATGATCGCGTCGCCGGTGATCGCGCGCAGTGAACAGGCGGCCGCCGTTCATGCGATTGCGGCGCGGATGGGTGTGTCGACGCTGATGGCCAACACACTGGCGCTGATGGCGAACAAGCACCGGCTGTTCGTGCTTCCGCAACTGGTCAGTGACCTGCAAGCGCGGATCGCGGTGGAAAAGGGCGAAGTGACGGCTGAGGTGACCTCGGCTTCGGCGCTCAGCCCGGCACAGGCGGCCACATTGATTGCCACCCTGAAATCCAGGAGCGGCAAGCAAATCAAACTGAACGCGTCGGTCGATGAAACCCTCATCGGTGGACTTATCGTCAAGCTGGGCTCGACCATGATCGACACCTCGGTCAAATCGAAACTCGCGGCACTCCAGACTGCACTGAAAGAGGGTGGGTGATGGGTATCCAAGCGGCAGAGATCTCTGCGATCCTGAAGGAACAGATCAAGAATTTCGGCCAGGACGCCGAAGTGGCCGAGGTTGGCCGGGTGTTGAGCGTGGGCGACGGGATTGCCCGCGTCTACGGCCTGGACAATGTGCAGGCTGGCGAGATGGTCGAGTTCCCGGGCGGTATCCGCGGGATGGCGCTGAACCTGGAGGTGGACAACGTCGGGATCGTGATCTTCGGCACCGATCAGGACATCAAGGAAGGCGATATCGTCAAGCGGACCAAGTCCATCGTGGACGTGCCGGTGGGCAACGCCATGCTGGGCCGGGTCGTGGACGGTCTGGGCAACCCGATCGACGGCAAGGGGCCGATCGAGACGACCGAGCGCCGGGTGGCCGATCAGAAGGCACCGGGCATCATCCCGCGCAAGTCGGTGCATGAGCCGATGGCGACATAGATGCAATACAGTTTCTTGTATTCGTCGTCGCCAGCCGCCTCGTTATACGACTTCTGGTTCAGGATGGTGTCCAATGCCACGGCAGTCTTGCCGGTCTGGCGGTCGCCGATGATCAACTCGCGCTGGCCACGGCCAATCGGGATCATGGCGTCCACGGCCTTGAGGCCAGTCGCCATTGGCTCGTGCACCGATTTGCGCGGGATAATACCGGGAGCCTTGACGTCGGCGACGCGACGTTCGGTCGCCTCGATCGGTCCCTTGCCGTCCAACGGGTTACCAAGGCCGTCGACGACCCGACC
>JBBQGU010000211.1:0-7003 GCA_038323315.1 Rhodobacterales bacterium
GGCAGGGCGGTCAGGGGCAGGGTCGAGAGCGGTGCCTCGGTTTGGGCCGGCAGTCTGCCGCCGATCTGGTCGATCACCGAGGTGGTGGCGGAATCGCGGGCGGCAAGGACTGTCAGGGTGATCGAGGTCGCGATGAAGCAGGCTGCAAAGACCCAGGTGATCTTGCCCAGTGCCGTGGCAGCCGAGCGGCCCGAGACCACGCCGCCCCCGCCACCGCCGCCCATGCCAAGCCCGCCGCCTTCCGATCGTTGCAAAAGCACTGCGCCGATCAGCAGCAGGGCTAGGATCAGGTGGATGGCGAGGATGACGTTTTCCATGGGCGAGCCTTGTAAGTGACGCGCCTATCTAGGCGGAAGGGGACGGCTTCGCAAGGGCTGCTGGGGGGGATTGTATGGCTTTGGGCTTGGCCGTGGCTGGCGTGGAAGCCGGGGGTTTCACACCCACGGACCGCGCTGTAAACCCAAAGGTGGGTTTGTAGCGCGGTGGAGTATTTGGATCGGTGTGAATGGGGTTATGTGTCGACCCCATCGACTGCGACCTGGCCGGAGAGTTTTTAGCGCAGGATGCAGGAAAGCGCCGAGTCAGCGCAGGGCGACGCCCATCGGAGCCGCTGTCTTGGGGTATGTCAGGCTTTGGGCAGGGTGATGTTTTCGGGGCGGTCGCAGACGGCGGACAGTTTGTTGCCGTCGGGGTCGCGGATGTAGCAGGAATAGAAGGTCGGGCTGTAGCGCAGGCCGGGTGCGCCCTCGTCCGTGCCGCCATGGGCGAGGGCGGTGGTGTGGAAGGCTTGAACCTGTTCGGGGGTCTGGGCGGTCAGGGCGAGCATGGTGCCATTGCCACGGGTGGCGGATTGGCCGTCATAAGGTTGGGTCACGTAGAGGGCGGGTTGTTCGGCACCGGGCGGGCCGTAGGAGGTTTCTGCGTCGCCGTCCTGCAGGGGGACCACGCCAAGGGTGGCGAGGGCCGGGGCATAGAAAGCCCGGGCGCGGAGGAGGTCGTTGGTGCCGAGGGTGATGTAGTGGATCATGGGGAACCCTGTGAAAACGCACGGGTGATTGTGCGCTTTGGTCTATATCGGGGGCGGGTTGATTTGGATAGGGTGCTGCGTTGGGCGTTGGAGGGCAAGAGATTGGCATATCGGTTGACGAATGAGTTGGTGGCGCGGCTGCCTTGCAGCATTCCCGATCCGGGGCCGATGGATGAGGATGATTGCGGGCCTGAATGCCGTCTGGATGCTGGGGACCGGGCGGCGGAACCGGGTGGTGGTGGCACCCTTGTTGGCTTTGCTGGCCATCTTTATCGGGGCTGGGCTTTATCGGGGCTGGGCTTTATCGGGACGGGGCTTTGGGTGGCGTTGCAAGGGGCCTTGTAGTGGGGGCTTGTGGGCTGAACTTTGTGGTTTCGCTGGGGCGGGGGGGCGTCTATACCGGCTGCGGTTCACTTGGCCTGAGAGGTGCGGAATGGCGAATGTTGTGGTCGTGGGCGCGCAGTGGGGCGATGAGGGCAAGGGCAAGATTGTCGACTGGCTGAGCGAGCGTGCCGATATCGTCGCACGGTTTCAGGGCGGGCATAATGCGGGACACACGCTGGTCATCGACGGCAAGGTGTACAAGCTGTCGCTGCTGCCGTCCGGGATCGTGCGCGGCGGCAAGCTGTCGGTGATCGGCAACGGGGTGGTGCTGGACCCTTGGCATCTGATCGTCGAGATTGACAAGCTGCGGGGGCAGGGGGTGGAGATTTCCCCCGAAAACCTGATGGTGGCCGAGAATGCGCCGCTGATCCTGCCGATCCATGGCGAGTTGGACCGGGCGCGCGAGAGTCAGAACGCCGCGACCAAGATTGGCACGACGGGGCGGGGGATCGGGCCGGCCTATGAGGATAAGGTCGGGCGGCGCGCCATTCGGGTGGCCGATCTTGCCGACGAGACGACGCTGGAGGCGCGGGTGGACCGGTTGATAGGCCATCACGACGCGTTGCGCCGGGGCTTGGGGATTGCGCCGATCGACCGGGAGGCTTTGCTGGATCAGTTGCGCGCGATTGCGCCGCAGGTGCTGCCCTATGCCAAGCCGGTGTGGAAGGTGCTGAACGAGGCGCGACGGGCGGGCAAGCGGATCTTGTTCGAGGGCGCGCAGGGGGCGCTGCTGGATATTGATTTCGGGACCTATCCCTATGTGACCAGTTCCAATGTGATTGCGGGGCAGGCGGCGACCGGCACGGGTCTGGGGCCGGGGGCGATTGATTTCGTGCTGGGGATCGTCAAGGCCTATACGACACGGGTCGGCGAGGGGCCGTTTCCGGCGGAGTTGATGGACGCGGATGGCGAGCGGCTGGGCGCGCGGGGCCACGAGTTCGGCACCGTCACGGGCCGCAAGCGGCGCTGCGGGTGGTTTGATGCGGTGTTGGTGCGGCAAACCTGTGCGACCAGCGGTGTGTCGGGGATCGCCTTGACCAAGCTGGATGTGCTGGACGGGTTCAAGACCCTGAAAATCTGCGTCGGCTATGATCTGGATGGGGTGAGCTTGGATTATCTGCCGACCGCTGCCGATCAACAGGCGCGGTGCAGGCCGGTTTATGAGGAGATGGAGGGGTGGTCCGAGACTACGGCGGGCGCGCGGTCCTGGGCGCAACTGCCGGGGGCGGCGATCAAATACGTTCGGCGGATCGAGGAGTTGATTCAATGCCCGGTCGCCCTACTTTCCACCAGTCCAGAGCGTGACGATACCATTCTTGTCACCGACCCTTTTGCGGATTGAACCTATGGCACTGAGTTACAAGGCGCGGCGGCGATGGGCATTGGTGGTGCTGTGCATCGGCCTGCCGGTCTATATCGTGTTGGCGGTGAACATCGTGGACCTGTTCGAGCGGCCATCGCTGTGGGTGGAACTGGCGGTTTATGTGGGGTTGGGGATCTTGTGGATCGTGCCGCTGCGGTCGTTGTTTATGGGGATCGGGCAGTCGGACCCGGACGCGTAGGTTTGCTGCATCGCGGGGGTATCACACCCCCGGCAAGTTTGCGGGCAAACTTGCTGCCCCCGTGGGATATTTGAGTCAGAATGAATGGAAAAAGGGCAAGGGACCGGAGGGGTGCCTCGCACTTTTCGGTTGGGGTCAACCTGTGATGCGTTTGGCCTCGTGCAGCAGGGGTGAGGTGTCCGACAGGATGAACTGGCCGCGTGCCGCCTTTTGGATACGGCCGTCGCGCAGCAGTTTGCCAAAGCCGCGCAGGCCGTCTTCACGGGACATCTCGGCGAGTTCGGGCATTTGTTGCATTTGGCGGAACAGTTGCGGGCGGGTGAAGCTGGGCGTATCGAGGACGAGGGTGCAATAGGCGCCCGCCGCCTCCATCAATTCGGGAAGTGAACTGGCGCCGAGGCTTTCCGCAAATTCGGCAAAGCTTTGCTTGGCGCTGTCGGCGAAGATGTGGTTCAGATCCTCGGCTGTCAGGTCATCGGCGGTTTCACGGATGGGCGGCGCGGCGATGGCATGGGCGAGGTTGTTGGACGGGGTCGAAGGGCCAGACGGCGAGACCCTGCGCGGGCGGATCGGCAGGACGGGGTGCGGCGCTGTGACAGGGCTGGTGGTTACGACGATCTGCGGCACCGGGCGGAGGGCATCCGCCGCAACATCACGCGGGCGGTCGATGCGTGGGGCCGAGACCTGACCCCGGGGGGGGGGACGCTGGGTGGCCGGACGCCTGGTGGCCGGACGCTCGGGGGTGGGACGCTCGGGGGTTGGGCGCTCGGGGGTTGGGGTGGGCCGCACGACCTGATTGAGGTCCTGGCGGTAGGGGTCCATTTTTACCGCCGCGTCATTCTTGGTGGCGTTGGGATTGCTTTTGCGGTCCGCCACGGTGGCCAGTACAGCGGCCTTGAGATGGGCGATGGCCGAACGGCGGCGCTTGGTTTCGGGCACCTCAAGCTGGGTGTTGGTCTGGGCCAGAATGCGGTCCACGGCGGCGTCGTCGGTGACGGGGCCGGGCAGTTTGTCGGCCTTTTCGGGTTCGGTCCAAGTCGGCAGTTGAGGGGCCGGTTCCGGGGTCAGTTCATGGGTCAGTTCTGGGGTCAGCTCTGGCGCCATGTCGGTTGCAAGATCGGCGGCGAGGGCTGCGTTCAAGCTTTCTTCGACCGACATCTCGGCTGGTACGGCCGGGGCGTCGGCCTCGATCGGGGTCAGGGCGATTTCGGCGGACAGGGCGGCGAGGTCGTCTTGCAAGGCAGCCTCGGCTTCGGGGCTGAGGGCAGGAAGTTCCGGTTGCGGGGCGGGCTGTGTGGCCAGATGGTCTGCGATATCGTAAGCTCCGGCCAAGGCATCGGGCAGCAGGGGCGCTGTCTCAGGGGTCTTGTCCAGGCGGCGGATCTTGATGACCCGGGCGCGGGCGCGCTGCTGTTTTTCGTTGGCGAGGGGCGCCGCTTGTTCGGTGCCGAGGTCTGGCGTAGGGGCCTCGGTCGGGGGGGTCGTTGCGGTCGGGATTTCAACGCGGGCAGCGGCGACCGGCTGAACTGCTATTTCAATCAGGGCGACGAGGTCCTGTTCCAGTGCTGCGGGACTTTCGGCTGGGGCTGTGTCGAGGATGGCGAGGTCGGCCAGATCGTCGGCATCAAAATCGTAAGCACCGGGATTGACTGCGTCGAATTCCGCAACTTCGGCGTCGGGTTCGAACAGGTTTTCCGCCGATGTCATGGCCAGATCGTCATTTCCGAGCTGGTCGGCGATGGCCGAAAGGTCAATGTCGAACGGAGCGATTTGCAGATCTGCGCTGTGGTCTGCCGCCATGTCGGCGGCCAGTTGGTCATCCTGACGCAGCAGACCGGCGAGGGTTTCGCGAAGCGAGGCGAGGACGTCGTCCATCGCTTCGGGGGCGGGCTCGGCCATGGGTTCAGGTTCATGGCTGATGTCGGAGGTTGCAGCAACGGGTGCTTCTTCGGCCGGTGTTTCGGCGGTGATGGGGTCTGCCGGGATGTATACTGCGACATCTTCTGTGACGGGGGCCACGCTGGCAATGTCTGGTGCGACCAATTCTGCGATCAAGTCTGCCTCGACGATCAGGTCTGCCTCGACGATCAGGTCTGCCTCGACAAGGTCTGCCTCGATCACCTGATCGACAACCGGGGCGGCGACCATGGGGGGCGGGGCTGCGAATACGGCGGGTTCAATGTCCTCGGCGTAAAGCTGGGCGTCTTCGAAGCGGCTGGCGATGCTGGGCATCGGGGCGACTGTCAGAGCCGTGACCGGCATCTGGGCGGCGCGCAGACGTGACAGGCGGGTGGCGGCTGATTCGGAGGCGGCCTGTGGTGCCGCCACGGATGGCTGGACGATCGGTGCTGCGGCCACAGGTTCGGTGGCGGGCATGGTGACGCGGGGCATCATGGCGGGTGTCGGGGTGGACGTTTGGGCATCTTGGGCGCGAAGGATCACGCCATTGTCTTGTATCTTGGATTCAACGCGGCGCTGAATCTCGCGCTCGGCGATGCGGTGCAGCATGGCTGCGTCCGGGGTCGCAGGTTCGGCCCCGAAATAGCGGTCATCGGCCGCCAGATCACGAAAATACTCCGCAATCGCCTTCATGGTGCTAAACGGGTCGTCGAAACCTTCCAAGGTACAGGAGAAGGTTCCGTAAGATACTGTTAGGATTTTACTTGCACCGATCATCGGATGCTCGCCTTCTGCCAAACTCGATTCGGGTCATATTGGACCTTCGAATGTTCTTATCCGTGGACAAAACGGGGTCATTTGAAGGATTGATTGTGTCCCTGGAACCGGCGGATTGCCGCAATTGAGAGAACAGTATCGGCATGAATGACATCATTGTCCAATCAACTGCGGGGGTAACACTGGCCGGAGGGGGCGGATTCTCGTTAAAATTGCTGGAAACGGCACGGGCGGTGGCCCCAAGGCTGGTTGCAGCGGATGGAGGGGCGGACCGGTTGCTGCGACTGGGGGTGGAACCCGAGGCGGTGATCGGGGATTTCGATTCGATTACGGCAAAGGCGCGGCAGAGATTGCAGGGGCGACTGTATCCTATCCCGGAACAATCGACCACGGATTTTGACAAGGCGCTGCGGTCGATCGACGCACCCTTTGTGCTGGGGATCGGGTTTTCGGGCGCGCGGCTGGATCACGGACTGGCGGTGCTGAACGGGTTGGTCGCGCATCCCCGGCAGCGGTGTTTCATTCTGGGCGCGCGGGACGTGGTGTTTCTGGCGCCGTTGGCGTTGAGCCTGCGGTTGCCGTTGGGGTCGCGGTTGTCGCTGTTCCCGATGGGAGAGGTCACGGGCGACAGTGAGGGCCTGCGTTGGCCGTTGCAGGGGATCCGCTTTGCGCCGGATGGGATCATTGGCACTTCGAACGAGGTATCCGGGTCGGTTCACATGACGTTCAGCGCGGCGCGGATGCTGGTCATATTGCCTCGGACGGCATTGGCGTCGGCATTGGACGGGCTTGGCTTGACCGGTGCTCGTGAGCGATGATGTACAGGCCCGAGCCGACGATCAGGGTGATGCCGACCCAGGTCAGCAGGTTGGGGAAGTCGCCCCAGATGGCGTAGCCCAGGAACACCGCCATCGGCAGTTCGAGGTAGTGCAGGGGTGCCAGGGTCGAGGCGGGCGCGTATTTCATCGCCACGGTCATGCACAGATGGCTGATCGCCGCCCAAAAGCCAACGCCGAACAGCCACAGCCAGTTCAGTGCGTCGGGGGTGACGGCGTCCAGTTCCTCGATCCCGGACCCGTTGAAGGCCCACAGCAGCGGCAGGCAGATCAGCGCCCCAACGATGGAGGTGTGCAGTTGCATGGTCACAGGGTGCACGCGGTTCGACATGGCCTGGGTCGCCATTTCGTAGAACGAGAACGACAGCGCGCAGCCAAGCGGGAACAGGGCGATAAGGCCGTATTCGTTCAGCGAGGGCTGGATGACCAGCATGGCCCCGCCAAAGCCCACGATCGAGGCCATGATGCGGGTCGGGCCGATGGGGTTGCCGAAGATCAGTTTGCCCAGAAACATCAGG
>JBBQGU010000212.1:0-7000 GCA_038323315.1 Rhodobacterales bacterium
CCACCACACCTCACCCGCCGTTGCCAAAACCCATTTCCGCCAGATCGACACCCCATCGCGGCGCTTGGGTCGCCCAGCGGCACCGATGCGGAAAATGTGGCAGCTGGACCGTCGATCCGGGCCCTCGCGACGCCCGGGTCAAGATGTTGCGAGCGTTGCGCTTGGCGGCCCGTGGCCCCGACAGTCTGGCCATTCGACTCAGCGGTGGCTGTAAAAGCACGGCGTGATCCTGGAGAAACCTCAATTCCCCCTCGCCCCGGCCCATACCTTGTCACCGGCCCGTTGCAGGTCAGACCACCGATGCCCCAGACCGACCAGACGCACAATCGGGTCGCCCGCGTCATCGCCCGGCCCTAGATTGCCCAGACCCACGCCCATGACGCCGCCTTGCTGGCCGCCCAGTCTGCCTGACGAACCACCCCTCCCCCTGTGGGAGAGGGTCAGGGTGAGGGGGGGGCGATCAGCGCAACGGTTGTGCCACCCGCGCCCATTGCACCGCCAAAATTCCCATCATCGCGATCAGCACCCCGGCGATATCCGTGCCGCTGACATGCTCACCCAGCAACACCGCCGCCACGAGCACGCCAAAGAACGGGTTCAGGAAATGAAACGTGCTGGCCCTGACCGCCCCCACCCGCTTGACCAGGGTGAACCACAGCAGCGTCGCGAACAGCCCCGGCACCAGCAATTGATAGGCAAAGGCCGCGATCAACTCCGGCGTCATGTGTACCACCAGCGGTTCGGTCAGCAGCGCCACCACCAGCAGCACGCCCGACCCGACCCACATCTGCAACCCGACCACCATCAGCAGGTTGCCCCCGGCTGACACCGACCGCACCGTCAGCGTCGCCACCGCCAGCGCCGTCGCCCCCACCAGACACAACCCCACCCCCGTGAAACTCGCCCCGCCCGTCACGCGGCTGCCCATGATCAGCGCCACCCCGGCAAAGCCCAGCGCCAACCCGACCTGCCCCAAGGGTGCCACCCGTTCACCCCGGAACAGCCACCCCAGCAACGCCACGATCAACGGCATGGCCGATGCGATGATCGAGGCGAGCGACGCCTCGACCCATTGCAGCGCGACAAAGTTCAACCCCAGATACAGCGCATTCTGACACAGCCCGAACACCAGCACCGACCGCGCAATCGGTCGCGTCATGCGCCACTCCTGCCCCAAGGCCAGCGCCACCGCGACCGCAATCGCCCCCGATACGGCAAACCGGAAGGTCAGCGCCCATAGCGGCGGCGCATCCGCCACGATGATCCGCGCCGTGGCAAAAGCCGACGACCACAGCAGCGAAAACACCATGCCCATCGCCACAGCGCGCAGGTCCAGCCCACCCAGCCGTGCCGCTGTCATGCGGGGGGCTGCCATAACTCGATGGCCCGGCCTTCAGGGTCATGGATGCGGGCAAACTTGCCGTAATCGCCGTCCCATTCCGCCCGCGTCTCCACCGTGATCCCGGCCTCGGTCAGACTGGCGATCAACCCCGCAATATCATCGACCCGCAGGTTCAGCATGACCTGCTGATCCGCCGGAAAGTAATCACTATCGGCCTTGAAGGGCGCAAAGACCGTCGGCCCGGCCTGCTGTTCCCATGGACTATGACCCACCTCGATGCCCAGATGGGTGCGGTACCATGCACCCGTTGCCTCTGTGTCGTGCGACCGAAAGAAGACGCCACCGATTCCCACGGCTTTGGCCATTTGATCCCCCAAAGAAAAAGAGCCGCCTTGCGGGCGACTCTCTCAAATCATTTGCTGTTCGGCAAGTCCTCAGGCGTTGACGCTGTCTTTCAGCGACTTCGCGATCGTGAACTTGACCTGCTTGTCGGCAGCCTTGGTCACCGTCTCGCCGGTGGCCGGGTTGCGCACCTGACGCTCGGGGCGTTCGCGGCACAGGATCTTGCCCAGACCCGGCAGCGTCACAGCGCCACCCGACGTGACTTCGCGCGTCACGACAGCCGAGATCGCCTCAAGTGCTGCATTTGCAGTCTTCTTGTCCGAGCCCATCGCATCGGCCAAAGCGGCAAGCAGTTGGGTCTTGGTCATCGGTTTTGACATGGTCTGTCCCCTTTTTATCCTTCGCCAGTCTGGCGGGTTTGCGCATTGCCCCTATGGGCCTGTGCTGCCCGCTAAACGGGTTTTTACTGAACAAAGCAAGCCTTTTTCACCCGAAAGGCGCGAAATCGCCACGCTAAAGAAAGGCGGTTTCCTCAAAACTGCGCAGCTTGCGGCTGTGAATCTCGCCAAGGGGCATCTCGCGCAGACGTTCCATCGCCCTGACCCCGATCTGCAGATGGCGGCTGACCTGAGTCTTGTAGAACTGCGTCGCCATGCCGGGCAGTTTCAACTCGCCATGCAGCGGCTTGTCCGAGACACATAAAAGCGTCCCATAAGGCACCCGAAACCGGAACCCGTTGGCGGCGATCGTCGCACTTTCCATATCCAGCGCAATCGCCCGCGACTGCGACAGACGGCGCACCGGCCCCGAATGATCGCGCAATTCCCAGTTCCGGTTGTCGATCGTGGCCACCGTGCCAGTGCGCATGATCCGCTTCAACTCATAGCCTTGCAACCGCGTCACCTCGGCCACCGCCGCCTGCAAGGCGATCTGTATCTCGGCCAGCGCCGGAATCGGCACCCATAACGGCAGGTCGTCGTCCAGCACATGATCTTCGCGCAGATAGGCATGGGCCAGACAAAAATCGCCCAGGCTCTGGCTGTTGCGCAGGCCCGCGCAATGCCCCAGCATCAGCCAGGCATGGGGCCGCAGCACGGCAATATGGTCGGTCGCCGTCTTGGCATTGGATGGCCCGACGCCGATATTGACCAGCGTGATGCCATTCCCATCCGCCCGCTTCAGATGATAGGTCGGCATCTGCGGCAACTTGCCCGACGCACGAATTTGCTCATCCGGCCGGGTGATGATGGCATTCCCGCCGGTGACAAACTGGGTATAGCCCTGCGCGGGGTCCGCCAGCGCCGCCCGCGCAATCGCCTCGAACTCATCGACGTAGAACTGATAGTTGGTGAACAGGACATAATTCTGAAAATGCACCGAATCCGTCGCGGTATAGTGGCTCAGCCGCGACAGACTGTAATCCACCCTTTGCGCCGTGAACGGCGCCAGGGGCCGCGAGCCATCGGCGTTGTGCGTGCGCGTCCCGTTGACGATGTCGTCATTGGTGGTCGCGAGGTCGGGCACATCGAACACATCGCGCAGGGAAAAGTCCAAAGACCCCTCGTGCGGGATATGCATCCCAGGATTGCCCGCCACCGCAAAATGCACTGGAACAGGCGTGTCCGACACACCGATATGCACCGGCACCCGGTGGTTCTCCATCAACAGCGAGATCTGCTGGGTCAGGTAATTCTTGAACAGATCAGGCCGCGTGACCGTCGTGGCATAGGTGCCGGGCCCCGAGACATGGCCAAAGGACAGCCGCGAATCGATCTTGTCATGGCTGGTCACCGTCAGCCGGATTTCGGGGTAGAACGCCCGGATACGAGTCTGCGGTTTGCCCTCGGTAACCGTCCGGCTGAAATGGCCGATCAGAAATTCGGTCGCGGTCGCGTACAGGTCCTGCAACCGCGCCACCGCCTCGGCCGCATCGGTAAACATCCGCGCATCCTGTGCATCGGGCATCAGGATCATCTTTGCTTCATCATTCATCTTGTCATCTTTGCGTTTTTGATCGGCCATCTAAGGCCGAACCAATCCTTCTGGCAAGTGACGTTGTCATGACAGCCGCTCGACCGCCCTGAACAGCACGATCCACGCCGTATCGCCGGCATGGTCCCCCCGCCCGCCAGCATCTCGGCCGAGAAATCCAGGCCATCCAACGCGCCCTCAAACCCCATGCCGACCAACGCCTGCGCCAGCAATCCCGTCCCCGCCCCCACATCCAGCACCGGTCCTGCACCCCCCGGCGCCACAAACGCTCCCGCCACCTGCGCAGGCAGCCGGTAATCCATCCCTGCCGCAAACCCCCCATCATCACCCGCCGCCCATCCACGGTACAGCTTCAGGGTCGCATCCAGGCCCGTCAGGGCCAAATCCTTCGTCAAATCTGCCATGCCCCTACTCCGTCACGTTGCCGCCCCAACATCAAGCCGCTTGCGATGCCGCGCGCCACCGGGGATAAAGCGGCCATGAACACGCTCCTCTCCCTTGGCCACGGCTATTCCGCCCAATACCTGTCCCGCCTGCTGATCCCGCTCGGCTGGCGCGTCATCGGCACGACCCGCAGCGCGGAAAAGGCCGCCACCCTCGCTGGCCAAGGTGTCGAACCCCTCATCTGGCCCGGCGACATCACCGACGCCCTGCAATCGGCCACCCACCTCCTGACCTCCGTCGCGCCCGACGCCACGGGCGACCCCGTCCTTCGCGCCCTTGCGCCCCAGATCGAAACCTTGAATCTGCACTGGGCCGGCTACCTCTCCACCACCGCCGTCTATGGCCACCACAACGGCGCCTGGGTGGATGAAAACACCGCCCTGACCCCCGCCACCGACCGCGGCGCCGCACGCGTCCGCGCCGAACAGGCATGGTCCGCCCTCGGCCTCCCCCTCCACATCTTCCGCCTTGCGGGCATCTACGGCCCCGGTCGCGGCCCGTTCGAAAAGGTCCGCGACGGCACCGCCCGCCGCATCTACAAGCCGGGCCAGGTCTTCAGCCGCATCCATGTCGCAGATATCGCCCAAATCCTCCTCGCCTCGCTGCAAAACCCCGCACCCGGCACCACCTACAACGTCTGCGACGACGACCCCGCCTCGCCCGAGGATGTCCTGTCCCGCGCAGCCCACCTCCTCAACCTGCCCGAACCCCCGATGGTGGCGTACGAGGAGGCCGAGATGACCCCGATGGCCCGCTCCTTTTACGCCGAAAACAAGCGTGTCCGGAACGACCGCATCAAAACCGACCTGAACATCCGCCTGCTTTACCCCACCTACCGCGAGGGCCTGCAAAGCCTGCTCGACACCGAGCGTCCCCAAAATCCCTGAACCTTATCTAGAATTCTGCCCCCCATTCACGCCGATCCAAATACTCCACGGGGGAGGCCCCTTTGCCCCCTTCGGGCAAAGGGGCAGGGGGTGTGAAACCCCCTGTTGCAGCAAAATGCCGCTGCCCTCTTGAAACTCCTTTTCCCCACGCCCAATTACCGATTGCGGACCGGGCCCCTCTGGCGATGAAAATCGTGATGTCGGACCGCATCGAGCGCGCTCGGTGGTTAGCCCGGAAGATCGCATCAGCGATAAAATTGGCGAACCCTTTGGCGTGATAAACCACAAAAGGGACGCAACATGGAATTTCTCCTCCTTCTTTTTCTGGGCAAGCCAATCTGGATGTGGCTGCTTTTCGTGGGCATCGTGATTGCTCTGCTGATCTTCGACCTTGGCGTGCTGAACAAGGTCGATCATGAGATCGGGATTGCCGAAAGCCTGAAGCTGTCGGCACTGTACATTTCACTGGGCGTGGCGTTTTCGGGGTTTGTCTGGTGGCAGATCGGCGGCGAGGAGGCAAAACTGTACCTCACCGCCTTTGTGGTTGAAAAAACCCTGGCACTCGACAACGTCTTTGTCATCGCGCTTGTCTTCACCTATTTCGCCATCCCGCGGATGTATCAGCACCGGGTGTTGTTCTGGGGCATTCTGGGCGTGATCGTGCTGCGTGGCATCATGATCGGCGTTGGCGCGACCCTGGTCGCGCAATACAGCTGGATCCTGTATTTCTTCGCGGCCTTCCTGATCTTCACCGGCATCAAGATGCTGTTTTCAGATGATACGGAAATGGATGTTTCGAAAAATCCGATCCTGCGGATATTGAAAAAGCGCATGAATGTGACGGATGAACTTCACGGTCATGATTTCTTTGTCAAGAAAGCCGACCCCGTAACCGGCAAGCTGGTCCGCTATGCCACACCCTTGTTCCTTGCGCTGGTCATCGTCGAAATCGCCGATGTGATCTTTGCGGTGGATTCGGTGCCTGCCGTCTTTGCCATCACGACGGATCCGTTCATCGTCTACACCTCGAACATCTTTGCGATCCTTGGCCTGCGGGCGCTGTACTTTGCACTGTCCGCCGTGCTGCACCGCTTCCACTACCTGAAATATGCGCTGTCTCTGTTGCTGGTGTTCATCGGATCGAAAATCTTTGTGGCCGATCTGATGGGTTGGGAGAAGTTTCCCGCCGACTGGTCGCTGGGGATCACCTTTGCAATCCTGACGGCCGGTGTGGTGTTTTCCTTGTGGAAAACCAAAAACGACACGCAAACCCAGACCTGATCCAACCCAAGGCCCGGACAACGCTCCGGGCCTTGTCTTTTGCGACACTGCGCCCCCTACCGCGATCCTGCACTGCACAGTCTATCCGTTCAGTCACCTTGCCGGCATCCCGTCCGGTCGGGCAGACAGTCCGTCAGTTCTCAGGACGGACTGTATTTATGGAAGCTGGCATCGCCCGAACACCAATGAAACCGATCAGCACGATCGCCTCGATCAACAAGATCGGCCCGACCCAAAGCGCAGCACCCTGTGGCACATAGACTGACTAGGTGGGATAGTTCTGCCAATACGCCCAACAGCCGCAACCATGCCGGATGGTCACGGCATAGGTGAAAAGCGCAGCAATCCAGCCTTGCCACGCAAGTCCCGGCAGCGCCAATAGGCAAATACGCGCCAAATACCCGCCTCGGGTCTGCCGCAAAACCAGAAACAGCCCCACCAGATAGAACGGCAAGGATAGAACGGCCCCCGTCATCATCGAGCTGGTGTCGCATTGGGTGCAGGTGGTCGCCTCTGTCCCAAACCAGAACAGACCCCATCCGATGGCCAGCGGGATCAGCGCGATAAACCCCTTACGCCCTTTTCCCCACCACCGCGACACCCAGCGTGTCCAGCACCTTAGCCTCGATCTGCGCCGCGTCCATGCCCGCAACCCTGTACATCGCCTCGGGCGAGGCTTGGTCGATAAAGATGTCGGGCAGCACCATCGACC
>JBBQGU010000213.1:0-6987 GCA_038323315.1 Rhodobacterales bacterium
GCCACACCTATGATTGGCAAAATGCCGCAGCCCGCAGGCCCTGATTTTTCGGCAGCGCAGCATACATCGGTATCACAGATTGGAGATACGGCGATGAAACACGAAACTCCCTTCGCGGCCCAGCATATCCCCGAGACGGCCCGCCACCACCTGCCGCAGGATTTTCGCGACCGCGTCGCCTTGCGTCTGGTCAAGTTCATGCGAATCTTTGCCGACAGGTTCTTTTCCAACCGTTACGGCCACCGCGCCGTGGTGCTGGAGACTGTGGCGGCCGTGCCGGGCATGGTCGGCGGCCTGCTGCAACACCTGAGGGCGCTGCGCCATATCCGCGACGATCAAGGCTGGATCCGCGAGTTGATCGAAGAGGCCGACAACGAACGCATGCACCTGATGACCTTCATCGAAATCGCCCAGCCGAGCAAGTTTGAACGCTTTTTGATCGCAACCACGCAACTGGTGTTCTACAACCTGTATTTCTTCTTGTATCTGCTCGCGCCCCGCGTGGCCCACCGCGTCGTGGGCTATCTGGAGGAAGAGGCCGTGGTCAGCTATACCCAATACCTCGCCCAGATCGACGCGGGCAAGGTCGAGAATGTGCCCGCCCCCAAAATCGCCAAGGATTACTGGCACTTGGCCCCGGACGCCCGGTTGCGCGACGTCGTCGTCGTGATCCGTCAGGACGAGGCTGGCCACCGTGACAAAAACCACGACTTTGCCAACAAGATTTCCTCTGGCGCGCATCCGTGAGGGTGGGGAATTGAGGCCGATATCAAGGCGTGACGTCGAGATGAAACTGGCCGGCATCGCCAAAGCCACCATTCACATATACATCTGACCCATAACGTCGCGCCGCAATCGAAGCATGACGACGCTGGAGTTCAGGCCCACAATGGCACAGGCGGCACAACGGGGCTGCCTGAGTCAAAAATGTAAAGTTCGTTTAAATCAGACCGATTTAGCATAAATTAGCCAACAAATGACCGTCAACCTTCTTTCTTTACCCATCGATAACCACGGCCCGTTTTTGGTGCCCGCATTCGTGATAGCCCGACGAAACTCAACGCGGGCTTCGTCCTCATTCCCGATTTGTGTCAAGGCTATCCCTTTTTCCAAGTGGATGTGCGACCACTTCCCGCGATCATTTGCCCCTCCAACCATGCTCGATGCGACAGGCATTGCCCCGCAGCGCGCGTATACTCCGCCACCAGCCCGGCATGAACCTTCCGCGCCAGATCCCGCGCCTGCGGGTTTGCCGCCATTTCGGCCTGCGCGGCCCCCCGGTTCAACAAGCCCAACCCGTCCAGCACCGGCACGTATAGCTGCTCTTGCACATGGGCCAGCCCCAGATGCTCCAACCCCGGCGGAAAGCGCGCGAAATCCGAGGGCTTGGGGATATGGTGCTGCCACTGCTCCAGCCGGTCGCGCACGACCTGCGGATGCGAGGCCGCGACATCCTGCCAAACCGGGCTGTCCCGCCGCTCGCTGACATAATGCAGCCGGATAAAGTCGCGAAAATCGTCGACCTGCCCCGCCACCGCCCGGTTGTACCGAACAGCGCCATCCCCCTGCCCCAGCCACTCGCTCAGCATCATCATCTGCACGATGGTCCCGTGAATCGAGGTCGCCTCCAAAGGCTCCAGAAAACTGGAGGCCAACCCAACAGCCACACAATTCCCGACCCAAGGGTCCCGCAACCGCCCGGCCTCGATCCCGATATCCTTGCGCGGATGAATCTCATAGCCCAGCACCGCCTCGATTTCGGCCTTGGCTTGGTCCGGGGTGGTATGGACGTCGGAATAGACATAGCCCGCCCCATAGCGCCCTTGCGTCGGAATCCACCACAACCAGCCCGATTTCTGCGCCCAAGCGAGGGTACAGGGCGCAATCTCCTCGCCATCTTTCAAATCAACCCAGAACGGCATCGCACGGTTGACTGGCAAGATATCGCTGTAACTCAGCCACTCCGCCCCCAATTCGCCGATCAAGCGCCGCCGAAATCCGGTGCAATCGACAAAGAAATCCCCCTCGACCCGCGCCCCGCTCTCCAGAACCAGCGCAGCGATACCGGCCTCACACCGCTCGACCCCCAGTACCTGATCATCGATCAGCGCAACCCCCCGCGCCTTGCGCCGCAGCCAGGCCCCGACCAGCGCCTGATCAAAGTGATAGGCATAGTGAAACGGCCCTGCCTGCACCGCCCGTCCGTCCTTCAAAGCAACAGGCGCCTTCTGCCCATTCAGCAAATGCTGAAACAGATGCGCCTCGCCCACGGACCGACCTGCCGCGACAGCATACAAATCCAGATCCGCACCGCCCGCGACCATCTGCGGGCTGTCGATCGGCCCGTCATAACTATGCCCCAACCGCCGCCAATCGCGGTGCCGTATGCCGTATTTGATCGTTGCCCCGGTCTCGGCCAGAAACTCCGCCTCATCCAGCCCAAAATGTTGCAGCATCTGGCGAAACACCGCGGTCGAGCCCTCGCCAACCCCGATGACGCCAATCCTGGAAGACTCGATGACGGTGATCCTGGTTCCCGACCCTCTGCGCCCCGCCACATCCGACAGCATCATGGCGGCCAACCATCCCGCCGTCCCGCCCCCGACAATGACGATATGTTTGGGCCACTTCATGCCATTTGTTCTTTCATTTTGACCTAAATATCCCACTGGGGGGTCAGGGGGGGATGTGAAATCCCCCCCGGCCTTTCAGCCCGCCTTGCGCTGATCGACCTTGGCCCATTCGGGCAGCCAATCGCCATGTGCTGCCAGCAAATCATGCGTCAGCGCCCAGATCTGGTCCAGATCCAGTTCCGCCCCGGTATGGGGGTCCAGCATGGCGGCGTGATAGATATGCTCGGGATTCTCGGTCAACAACGCCTGAACGGTCAGGTCCTGCACGTTGATATTGGTCCGCATCAGGGCGATCAGTTGCGGCGGAATGTCCTTCACCACAGTGGGTTGCAGGCCCATATGGTCGACCAGCGTCGGCACCTCGACCGCGCAGCCGTCGGGCAATTGCGGGATGTAACCCTGATTGCCGTGGTTGCCATAGATCACCGAAGGCTCGCCCGTCACGACCGAATTCACGATCTGGCTGGCATATTCATGACTTTCCTTGACCTCGATCGTATTGGCTGTCTTCAACGCCGCAGCTTCTTTCTTCCACCGCGCAATCTGTTCGATGCAGCGCACGGGATATTCGTCCAGGGGGATGCCAAAGCGTTCGATCAGGTCGGGCCGGTCGCGCTTGATGAACCAAGGGGTGTATTCGGCAAAATGCTCGGACGACTCGGTGACGAAATACCCCAGCCGCGTCAACATCTCATACCGCACCTTGTTGGGGCAGCGCGGGTTCCAGGATGAGGGCTTGGGGAAGCGCCCCTCGCGGTAGCCCAGTTTCAACGCCGGATACAGGTCCTTGTACGACCCATCCGGCTGGCGGTGTTCGAACGACATGTAAAACGCCATGTGGTTGATTCCGCCGGCGCGGTAGCGGATTTCATCGACCGGAATGTCCAGATCGCGCGCCAGTTCGGCCGCCGTCCCCTGAACCGAGTGGCACAGGCCGACCTGACGGATTTTCGGATATCTGGCGGCGATGGCCCAGGTGTTGATCGCCATCGGGTTGACATATTGCATCATGATCGCCTGGGGTGCGACCTGCATCATGTCTTCGCAGATGCTCCACAGGACCGGAACCGTCCGGATGCCGCGCATGATGCCGCCGATGCCAAGGGTGTCGGCGATGGTCTGGCGCAGGCCGAATTTCTTGGGCACCTCGAAATCAGTGATCGTGCAGGGGTCATAGCCGCCGACCTGAAAGCAGCAGACCACGAAATCGGCACCCTCCAGCGCGCGGCGCTGGTTGGTATAGGTTTTTATCGTCGCTTTGCCGCCAAGGGTCTGGGCAAGTTTGCCGACAATGATCTCGGATTCCTCCAACCGCTGGGGGTTGATGTCCATCAGGCGGATTTCGGCGGCAGCGAGGGCGGGGCGGCTGAGAATGTCGCCTGCGATGTTCTTGGCGAAGACGGCTGATCCCGCGCCGATGAAGGTGACGATGGGTTTGGACATGATATTCCTCAGGTTGCGATGTTGAAGGCAGCGCGGACAAGGCGCTTTGTATAATCGGTGGCGGGATTTTCCAGCACGTCTGCGACCGGCCCCTGTTCGACGATCTGGCCGTTTTGCATGACGATCACACGGTGGCACAGCGCGCGGACCACCTTCAGGTCGTGGCTGATGAACAGGTAGGACAGCCCCTTGTCGCGTTGCAACTGGCGCAAAAGGTCGATGATCTGGGCCTGAACCGACAGGTCAAGCGCGGAGGTCGGCTCGTCCAGCAGGATAAACTCCGGCTCGACTGCGATGGCGCGTGCGATGGCCAGACGCTGACGCTGTCCGCCCGAGAATTCGTGCGGGAAGCGCGACAGGATGGTGTCGGGCATGCCGGCATCGCGCAGGGCCTGACAGACCCGCTCGACCCGGTCGGCACCGGATTTGCCGATCTTGTTGACGGTCAACCCCTCTTCGATGATCTGGCGGACGGACATGCGGGGGTTCAGGCTGGCAAAGGGGTCTTGGAAAACCACCTGCATCCGGGCACGCAAGGGCTTCATCTTTGCGCGGTCATGCGTCTCGATCCGCTGGCCAAGAAAGCTGACCTCGCCCGCTGTCAGCTTGTTCAGGCGCAACAGGGCCTGACCGAAGGTGGTCTTGCCTGATCCGCTTTCCCCCACCAGCCCGAGGGTTTCACCACGCTTCAGGTCCAGCGACAGGCCATCGACGGCTTGCAGATCGTGATAGGTGCCGCGAAAGGCACCGCCACGGCGCAGGGTATAGGTCACACGGATGTTGCGCCCCGACAGCACGGATTCAGGGCTGCCTTGCAGGGCGTTGGCGCGGCCCTTGGGTTCGGACCCCAGCAGGCGCTTGGTATAGGGGTGCTCGGGCGCGGTGAACAGGCGTTCGGTCGGGCCTTCCTCGCGCACCAACCCGTGTTGCATGACATAGACATAGTCGGCGAATTGGCGGACGACCGTCAGATCATGGGTGATCAGGATCACAGCCATGCCGGTTTTGGCCTTTAAATCCTTGATCAGGTTCAGAATCTCGGCCTGTACCGTCACATCAAGGGCCGTCGTCGGTTCATCGGCGATCAGCACATCGGGGTTGTTGGCAAGGGCCATGGCGATCATCACGCGCTGGCGCTGGCCGCCGGACATCTGGTGCGGGAATTGGCGCACGCGGGATTCGGGGTCGGGGATCTGCACCTCGGCCAGCAATTCGATGGCGCGTTTCCATGCGGCGGGTTTGGAGATTTTCTGGTGGATGCGCAGCACTTCGACCAGTTGCTGGCCGACGGTATAGACCGGGTTCAGGGACGACATCGGCTCTTGAAAGATCATCGTCAGGCGGTTGCCGCGCAGGCGACGCATCTCGTTTATCGGCAGGCGGGCCATATCCTTGCCGTCATACATGATCTCGGTCTGGTCCGCGACGCGCGCCCGCTTGGTCAGCAGCCGCATGATCGCCCGCGCCGTCACCGATTTGCCCGAGCCGCTTTCGCCGACAAGGGCAATCGTCTGGCCCTTGTGCAGGCGGAAGGACACGTCGCGCACTGCCTCGACCTCGCCGCCCAAGACTTTGAAGGTCACGCCGATCTTGCGCGCGTCAATGACCAGGTCGCCCGTTGTGTTGTTCATCTGGGGCACCTCAATAGGGGTCAACGGCGTCGCGCAGGCCATCGCCCAGCGCGTTGAAGGCAAACACCGCCAGCAGAACAAAGCCGACCGGCGACAGGATCCATGGGTAGGACCCGATCGAGGCAAAGGTCTGCGCGTCTTGCAGCATCAGACCCCAGGAAATCAGCGGTGGTTTGACGGCAAAGCCCAGAAAGCCAAGGAAACTTTCCAGCAGGATGATGTTGGGGATGCCAAGGGTCACAGCCACGATGACGTGGCTCAGCACATTGGGCAGGATGTGCCGGGTGATGATCCGCCCGTCACTGGCCCCCACGGCGATGGCGGCGCGGACATAATCGATGCGCGCCATCGACATCGTCTTGCCCCGCACCTCGCGGCTGAGTTGTGCCCAGCCGAGGCCGACAATCACCAGAATGACAAAAGTCAGGAACAGATAAGACGGCGCTGTCGGCGGGATCAGTGTGGCCAGGGCAAGGTACAAGGGCAGTTGCGGAAAGGCCAGAATCACCTCGACAAAGCGCTGAAACCACATGTCGAACCGCCCGCCCAGATAGCCCGACATGATGCCCAGAAGCGTGCCGATGATGGTGATCAGCGTGATGGACACCAGGCTGATCATCAGGCTTAACCGGCTGCCATAAATCCCGCGCGACAGGATATCGCGGCCCAGCTTGTCGGTGCCCAGCAGGTGCAAGGGCGAGCCATCCGAAACGCCGATCAGATGCCGTTCCATCGGGATCAGGCCGAACAGGCGATACGGCGTGCCCTTGGCGAACAGGGCCAGCGGGCGTGGGTTGTCCAGATCGGCGGACATGATCGGTTGATAGGTGACGGGGTCAAGCTCGTCGCCCTCGACGATGGCATAGGCAACGGGGCGCAGGGTGAAACCGTCCTTGGTAAAGAACGACAGCTGATCCGGCGGCGCAAAGCTGATGGTGTTGTCGTTAGGGTCCATCGGCGCCACAAACTCGGCAAAGATCGCGGTCAGCAGCAGCAGCGACACCATGACCAGCCCGATCATGCCGGGTATGGAGCGGCGGAACCTGCGCCACACCAGCGACAGATAGCTTTGGTTGGCGGTCGAGGCGGTCGACAGGCGGTTATCGGTCGCCTCGCCTTCGTAAACGGTGCTCATGCGTCGTTCCCTACGCGAATACGGGGGTCAAGCCAGACCAGCAGCAGGTCCGCGATGATGTTGCCGATGATCAGGGTGACGCCCAGCACCAACAGCAGGCTCGCCGTCACGAATACATCGCCGATCGCCATGGAGCCGACAATGG
>JBBQGU010000214.1:0-6904 GCA_038323315.1 Rhodobacterales bacterium
GGTGACGGGTGAACAGCGGCTTCATGAACAGGGTCAGCATCACGGCATCAAGGGCAAGGAAGATGATCGTTGTGGCGGCATAAAGGATGATCAGGGACATGGGCGCTCCTATGCTCCGCTGGGAGCGTTTCGGTATATACGCAGCCAAGGGCGCGCCGGATGTGCGGTGCAGGGCATTTCGGCGGGATTGTGGTGGTGTGGCTTTAGAGGATATTAGGTGGAAAACCCCCCTATGCCCGCGCGCGCAGCCAGTCGGCAAGATCGCCCGCACCGATCTTGCCTTGTGCGGCGCTTATGATGCTGTGGCCAATGGCCTGGGTGTCATAGCTCATCTGGAAGCCATTAAATGCCAACACAGCGTTCATCGCCCGAAAGGCAGTGCATTTGTTGCCATCGTTGAAGAAATGACCCTGCGCAATCGCAGCCGCATAGGCGGCGCCGAGGTCGAAGACATCGTTGATCGGGCCATAGGCCATGCGGTTGTCCACGCGAGCAAGAGTGCCTTCCAGTAACGTGTCGCCAGCCCTGCCGCGTAATTCGGCTAGGTTGAGGGCGGCGTCACGCAGCAGTTCGACCACTTCGACCGTCAGAAGAACATAGGTCATTTGTCTTTCAGATAGTCCGGCTTTGGCAGGTCACGGCGCAGTGGGCAGGTAGGTGATTTGTCGCATTTTTTGGGCTGTTGGGTGTGGTGCGGCGAGCCCGCACGCTACGGGTTGATTTAGTCAGCGGATGTAAGCCTAGACAATAAATATGGTTTGACTGGTTTGGGCGAGGGCATAATTTGGCGTCAGTTCCTGCATTTCGGGGAATGACAATTGGAGGTGATTTGATGCGCCTTGTAGAATTGCTTGCTTCGATTGGCCGACTTCCACCCCAAGCTTGGGATGCGATTATCCCGCAGTGGATTGGCAGCCACTCTCACCTGTCGGAAGTTGCGCTTAACCCACAACCGTTGCCACCGGCCGAGGCGTTTGTCGTTGCGGCAGCCAGAATGGCCCATGACGTCGCACGCCTGTCTATTGAAGCGCAGGTTGCCGGAGGTACGTCGCCCAAGTTCGCCAGTGCTTTGATCGATGACTGGTGCGGCACATACTGGCCGCGCTATTGGCCCTGGCCCTGGCCGGGTCCGCGCCCTGATGAAGGTCCCCTGCCCGATCCGTGGCTGATAAATCAGGGGCGGATCGTAGGTTCGATTGTGTTTGCCTCTTATGGCGTCAGGCTTGGCAAGGGGGAAATGGCAGACGTTTTTCTAGCCGGGGCTGAGCGGCTTGCAGAGACGGCAATGGATAACGCTGGTTTCAAGTCTTCGGATTAGCGTCGGCTATTGTCCTAAACGCATCGTCATGCCGCGTGACATCGGCATGACGTTTTTTGTTGAAATCGGGCTGCCGGGCTTAGATAAGGTTCTTGAGCCGGTCATAGCATGAAAGAATTGGTAGGTTTGTTCATCGCGGAGCGGAAGGGCAAATCGGGCAAGGGCATATCTGGCCCGATCACCCCCAAACCCCCTCGAACTCTCGCCACTCCCCCTTGCTCATCCCACTTTCCTCTTGCCCCACAACCTCCCCGGCAAGGCGGCGTTTCAACACCGCAATTGCTTTCGCACTCAATGTGACGCCGCCCATCCGGTAATCCTCAAACGCCGCATAGGCGGCGGGCACCCAATCCCTGACGCAGGCCGCAATCGCTTCGGCATAGACGCGGATTTCGTATTGGGCGTGGGGGTCGGCGCGCAGGCGCAGGAAGTGGAACAGGTTGTGCAGGTCGACCTTCCAATACCATTGGGTGTAGATGTTGGCGGGCAGGTTCATGCGGGCCAACTCCCGCGCCAACCCTTGTTGGGGGGTGCCGTCGGGTTGGGTGTCGGACAACATCGCCTCGTAATGGTCGTAGGCGGTGTTGGCATCGGATTTTAGCAGGTCGAGGACGCGGGCGGCTTCGGGGCCAGCGAGGACTTCGCCTCGGCCTTGATTGTTGACCGAGGATTGGGCGGCGAGGTGGCTCGCGTCGGGGATATAGAACTCGCGGTCCAGGATCGAGTAGCGGGCGGAGTATTCGTTGACGTTGGCGGTGCGGTGGCGGATCCATTGCCGGGCGACGAAGACCGGCAGTTTGACGTGAAGTTTCACCTCGCACATCTCGAACGGGGTCGAGTGCCAGTGGCGCATCAGATAGCGGATCAGCCCCTCGTCATTCTGGACGTGTTTGGTGCCGGCCCCATAGCTGACACGGGCCGCCTGAACGATGGCGGCGTCGTCGCCCATGTAGTCAACCACGCGGATGAACCCGTGATCGAGGACGGGGTGGGCGCGGTAGAGATGCGCCTCCATCCCTTCGGAGACGGCGCGCAGGGTCTGGCGGGGCGTGGCGCGGGCGGCCTCGATTTCGGCGAGTTGGTCGGGCGAGAGGGGCATGGCGGCACCTTTGCAGAAGATGAGTCGAACGTGACCATATCTGGGGTAGTGATGCGGGGGAACCACTATATGTTTGGTGGTGCGATGGTGCATCAGCAAGACAGTGATTTGGCGCGAGAACGGGTTGGATTTGACCTTTGGCCTTGTTTCCGGCAGGGTTGTCAGCAAAACCAAGAACAAAGTTGTGAGGCATCATGTTCGCAGTCAGATCCGCTATTTTCGCATGTCTGGTCTTGGGCGCTTGCGATGGCAATCCGTTCGTCGCCGAAGGAGGCGGCAATACGCCCGATAATCCGTCTGCAAGTGTATCGACGCTGACCGGGCCTGCGAACCCCACGTCATCCAGCAGCATCACGCGGACCGAAGTCCAGGGCAAGGGACCCGCGATTGAAGGATCGGCACCAGAGGTTGTCGGCAACGGCTATGCTCAGGACTATACCTATAACGTCGCCAATGACACGTTCCAGATCGACAATCTGGCCTTTGACGGCGGCAATACCTATACGCGCAGCACCGACATCGCCAATGTTGGTCCGGCGGGGGTCTACGAGGCCTCCTCGACCTATGACGATGCGCAGACCGGGCAGAATATCGACCAACTGTCGTATCGGGCGCTGTACGGGGTATCGACCACGGGGCGGACCAAGTTTGCCATCGTGCGGACTGGGTCATATGTGCCTTATGGCTTTGGCGGGTTTGTTTATTCGCGCAAAGGTGGCGTGAACCTGCCGACGCAGGGGCAGGCGCGGTTCAATGGTGAATATTCGGGGCTGCGGGATTTTGACGGTGCGGGCGGATTGCAATACACGTCCGGAGATATGGAAGTTGATATTGATTTCAACGACTTCAACCCGAATGAGGGGTTGGCAGGCTCAGGCGTCAAGGGCATTGTCGACAATCGCAAGATCTTTGACCTGAACGGCAATGACATCACAGCGTCAGTGCTGGCCGGGATCAACCTTGACAAAAGTGCATTACTGACCGAATTGCCCGCAATGTTGTTCAAGATCGGACCCGGCAATCTGGACCTGAGTGGCGAGTTGGAGGGGCAGATCAGCAACGCGTTCGTCGATGACAATGGCGATCTGCAGGATCTGGAGTCCGGCAAGTTCTATGCGGTGATTTCAGGTACGAATGCCGATGAGATGGTCGGCGTGATCGTCGTGACCTCGGACATCGACGGGGCCACGGCGCGCGAAACCGGCGGGTTCATCCTGTACCGGCCATGAGGCTGGCCTGTGCCGCGGCGCTGTTGGCGTGCCTGGCGGCGGGCGGGGGCGCTGCGCAGCAGGTCGAATTGACGGCCGAGCAGATGCGGCTGTTTGGGACGGCAGCCATTGCCCGTGGCGTCGGGGAGCAGGCGCTGGCCATCGCCGAGGCGCTGTTGCAGCGCGATCCCCAGGACAGTGCTGCGCTGACACTGAAGGCGCAGGCGCTGCGGGAAATGGGCGACTTGGCGGGCAGTGAGGCGGCGGCGCGGGCGGGTTGGGCCGAGGCTGCAACCCCGGCCAACCGCTTTTCTGCGGCCACGGCACTGGCCCAAGCGCTGTCCTTGCAGGGCCACCGCACCAAGGCACAATACTGGCTGCGGCAGGCCGTGCAAAATGCGCCCAACGACAGCGCGCGTGCTCAAGCCACGCAGGATTTCGCCTATGTTCGCAGCCAGAATCCGCTGCACCTGCAATTCGATGCCAGCTTTCGCCCGTCGAACAACGTCAACAACGGCACGCGGGACACGCTGCTGGGCTATCTGTTCGGCACGCCCCTGCACCTGCCACCCGAATTCAGCCCGCTGTCGGGCTATGTCGCAGGCATTGGCTTGTCCGGGGACTATCGGCTGGGACAGACCGCAAAAACCCAGGACGCGTTGATATTTGCCTTGAATGCGCAAGGCGTAATTCTGTCGCAGAAGGCCAGGACCGCGGCCCCGGCAGCCGATGCCGGCAACTATGCCTTTGAACAGATCGAGGCGGGCTGGCGGCACAAGGTCGTTTTGTCGATCGGGATACTGACCACCGAATTGACCGCCGGGCACAACTGGTACGGCGGGAAAGACCTGTCGAATATTCTGGCCGCGCAGGCAGTGCTGGAAAAAGGGTTGGCGGATGATCGGGTGTTGACCCTGACCTCTGGGCTGACGCGGACCGACCGCATCGACCGGCCCGTGTCGAGTGCCACGGGGCTGACCCTGCAAGCCGATTACCGCTTTGGCTACGCCACGGGGCAAGTATGGCAAGCGGGGCTGAGCCTGACGCGCAATATCTCGGACGATCCTGGGGTGGACAGCCGGGCGGGCGGCCTGGACCTGACCTGGGCTGCCGCAAGCCCGGTGTTTGGTTTGGGGCTGGGGGCGACGGCGGGGGTGACGGTCACAGAGTATCGCAACAGCCGCCGTAACACGCATTTGTCGCTGGACCTGACAGCCAAGGTGAAAAAGGTCAGCTATCTGGGATTTTCGCCAGTTGTTTCCGTGGATTACAGCCAGAACACATCCAACTTCAGTTACAACAATACCGAAGCCTATGGCATCGGCATGCGGTTGAAATCAAACTTCTGAGCTTTGGCCGCTGGCGTTTCCCTGAGGGTTTGCTACTGTCCGGCAACCCTTGAGGAGGCCAAGATGAAACTTCGCTATCTGCATACGATGGTTCGCGTTCTGGATCTGGACAAGAGCATGGCGTTCTACAAACTGTTGGGGCTGGAGGAAACCCGGCGAATCGACAACGACAAGGGCCGATTTTCGTTGGTATTTATGGCAGCGCCAGGCCAGTCCGAAGCACCGGTCGAACTGACCTATAACTGGGACGGCGATAAAGATTTGCCCAGCGACAGTCGCCATTTCGGCCATCTGGCCTACGAGTATGAGAATATCTATGACATCTGCGCGTCACTTCAGGCGGCAGGTGTGCTGATCAACCGCCCGCCGCGCGATGGGCGGATGGCCTTTGTGCGAAGCCCCGACAATGTGTCGATCGAGTTGTTGCAGATGGGCGAAGGTTTGGCCCCGGCGGAACCGTGGTTGAGCATGGCAAATACCGGGCATTGGTAAGGACGATGGAGAAATCGGTCAGGAAGATGGGCACATTGCCCATCCTACCCGATTACTCTTCAACCGTGCCCGGGCGTAGTTCAGATACAAAGCGGTCAAAGTCATCCGCGGCCTGAAAGTTCTTGTAAACGCTGGCAAAACGCACATAGCCGACGGTGTCGATCCGGGCCAGGCTTTCCATGACAATCTCGCCAATCGTCTTGGAGGGGATGTCGGTGTCGCCAAGGGATTCGAGCCGTCGCACAATGCCGCTGATCATCTGGTCGATCCGTTCGGGCTCGATTGGTCGCTTCTGCATGGCAATGCGGATCGAGCGTTCCAGCTTGGTACGGTCGAAATCCTCACGCTTGCCGGACGACTTGATCACCACCAGATCGCGCAACTGCACCCGTTCATAGGTTGTGAAACGCCCGCCACAAGCCGGGCAAAAGCGGCGACGCCGGATCGAGACGTGATCCTCGGCCGGGCGCGAGTCTTTGACTTGCGTGTCGATATTCCCGCAAAATGGGCAGCGCATGGACGTGCACCCTTATGTTGTTGACCCGCCTCGTTCCGAGGGCTTGTGCCCCGGTTATCCACCAGATCTAACCTATGGGTGGAGATTTTGGCCAGAGTGAACTTGGCTTCGCTAGATATAGGGGGTCTACTGTGGCGGGCGAGACTCAATTTTGCCGATGACGAAAGGGTGACTGGCCTGTGATGCACGTAACGCTAGGATTTGGGTCACGATAAACCAGAAAGGAAACGGCCATGACCCGCTTGACCGCCAAGGATTTCGACAAGGGCCTGCTGGAATTGTATGACTTCTACGCCCATGGCATCATCACCAAACGTGAGTTCTTGGACCGCGCTGCACGCTATGCCGTCGGCGGCCTGACCGCTGCCAGCATCCTCGGCATGATGAGCCCCGACTACGCGTGGGCCGAACAGGTGGCTTTTACCGATCCCGACATCGTGGCCGAATACATCACCTATCCGTCGCCGAACGGAAACGGCGAGGTGCGCGGCTATCTGGTACGCCCCGCCGGTGACCCCGCCAAATGGCCTGCCGTGGTGGTGGTACATGAGAACCGGGGCCTGAACCCCTATATCGAGGATGTGGCACGGCGGTTGGCCAAGGCAGGGTTTGTGGCCTTGGCGCCGGACGGTCTGACTTCGGTCGGCGGGTATCCGGGCAATGACGAAAAGGGCCGGGAGTTGCAATCGACGGTCGACGAGACCAAACTGATGAACGACTTCTTTGCCGCCGTGGAACTGATGCTGACGCACCCGCTGTCAACAGGTGCTGTCGGGATCACCGGCTTTTGTTATGGTGGCGGTGTCGCAAATGCCGCAGCCGTGGCCTATCCAGAACTAAAGGCCGCAGTCCCCTATTATGGTCGCCAGCCCGCCGCTGCCGATGTGCCTCAGATCAAAGCGTCTTTGTTGATCCACTATG
>JBBQGU010000215.1:0-6883 GCA_038323315.1 Rhodobacterales bacterium
GAGCAAAGCTTGAAGCTGCGCTCGGTCGGCGGGGCCCAGATACAGGCAGATGTCATCGCGTCTCATGCCGAGAGTATGACACGCATGATCACAAAGGGGAATCGTTCGTCAGGTGGCGAACACTAGAGACCTGAAAGACAAATGATCACATGAACATTCACCGCGAAACAACTCAAAAAAGAGAAGCTATATCGGTGAGAAGTTATCCCCAAGTCATCAAATACATGGGATCTAAGGCCAAGATCATTCGATACGTTTCTGATGGTATTAACGGTGTTCATGGCCACGGGTACGTTTGTGATCTTTTCGCTGGTGCAGGTTCTTTAGCTGGCGCTATCGGAAGTTCAGTTCCATTCGTCTCAAATGACATTCAAAACTACTCACAGGTAATTGCCAGGTGCTACTTGGACCGAGTGTCGGATAGATTCCGGGCGCTTGACTTGAGTGATTTCATGAAGCGTGCGTCAAGTTACTTCGAAATCGAGTATTCTCAACTGCCGCCTGATCTGGAATATCTTCCAACCGATAACTTGGAGTAATTCAATAGGGTTGAGCTTTTGAATCAAGGGCTGATCGATCTTCTGGATCTTCGACCGTATACAATTTTTACGAGGTGTTACTCGGGAACATGGTGGTCGGCCAAGCAGTGTCTTTGGATTGATGTAATCCGACGATCGGCTGACGAACTGAGGCAGGCGGGGGAGCTGACCGAGGCTGATTTTGCCGTTGTTTTAACTGCTTTGATGCACGCTATGGCTTACTGTAGCCAAGGCACAGGGCACTTTGCTCAGTATCGCGATGCAAAGACGATGTCGTCAATGCGTGACATTTCGATATATCGGAACGGTGTATGCCGACCCTCCTTACGCTTTTTTTCATTACAGTCGCTTCTATCATGCACTGGAAACGCTGGTCCTATACGACTACCCAGAATTGCAAACAAAAGGCGGCAGGATCGTCAAAGGAAGATACCGAGAAGAGCGCCATCAATCCCCCTTTAGCATAAGGTCGCTGGTGCCAGGCGCATTTAAGGGTCTTTTTGAAGGTTGTAGCGAATCACAATCAAATTTAGTTCTCAGTTACAGTGATACGGGTCTATTCGCTCTGGCCGATCTCTGCGACCTCGCAAGCCAGACCCTCGGGTCGCAGTATGCCATAGAAACTTTGTACTTGGATCATCAGCACATGACAATGGGACGCAAAGATGACCGACATCGAGAAGTTCAGGAAGCTCTTCTAATTGCCAAACGCAAAATCAAATGAGGTTATATAGCCTTCCTGTATTCGGCCTTGTGCCGTGGGAGGCGGGGCGTCTGCGGCTGCGGCTACAGGACGACGGCGCGCTTTTGGCCGAACACCGCTGGACTGATGATGAATGGCGGGCTCTGCCATGGCAGAACGGACGCATCGCCATTGACGCGCCTTTCGCCCTTGCTGCTGACGCGGATCACCTTTGGGCTGCAACAACTGCTGGCGTGCTGGAGGTCGGGCAGGGTTCTGCCATCGGCATTGACGCCGATCGCTTGCATTTGGCCGTGCCCGACGATCCGCAAGCCCTGCAAGGCTGTGCTCGCGACCGGATCGCCATGCGTGATGGCTCCACGCATGGGCTTGAGAGCCTACCTGCCTCGCCAATTCTGCTGCGCTGCCGGGATGGCCGGGTTTGGCAGGGTGATCCGGACGGCGGGCCGGAACTGGGCGCATTGGCCGCCGTCTCACCCGATCCTTTCGTGACGGTAATGCTGATCGACGATCCCACCCTTGGCCAATGGCATCGCGTCGATGCTACGGCGGGCCAGCCGGGGCAACTGGCCATCACCTATCAGGGCGAAGCCGTTGCCTTGGCGGGCGGGCGGATGAGCCTTGACGAATATCGCGCCCTTTCGGCACCCTACAAAGGCCGAACAGAGGTACTGGCGGCAGACGGCTGGTGGACCAACGCCGATCCGTCTCTGTCGATGCCACAATCGCGGCGCGATGCATCCTTGCCGGACCCCAAAGCTGTGGCTGCCCTTTGGAACGACAGAGATGAGGCTGGTGCCCCGGTCCTTTGCCTTAGCGCGGGGTTCGAAAGGCAGATTTCCGCAGACGGCCAGCCCCGCAACGTAGAAGCCTGCCGTGAGGCGGCGGGCGGGCAGGGTGACCCGATCTGGCACTGGTTCACCACTGCCGCTGGCACTTTGGCTGTAGGCATCAGCCAAACCGGCGCGCCGATGCAGCGCAACCTGACCCTGGGCCGGTTTGATGATCTGGTTGTCACTGGCGCGCCCACTTTTGCCGATGACCGGCGCCTTCTGGTGCCTACCCGCTTTGGCGCGCTATTGCTTGGGCCAAATTGGCCAGAGGGGCTGAACCGCAGCGAAACACCGTTGGCTGCCCTGCGCGATGATCAGGGTCGCGCGGTTCTTCTTGGACCGAAGGGTTTGGTCGGTGCGGGGGCGGATGCGGTTCAGACCTGCCCTGCGCTGATCACTCTCGCCGTCCGTTTGGCTGAAGGTGCCGTGGTAGCGCGGATAGAACGGTTCGATCCGCGTGTGGCGCAAGTGCTGGTCACGTCCGGAGCCAAACGCTGGCAATTGATGGTGCCTTGTCAAGCGCTTGAAAATACCGCGCTCTGGACTGTGACCGCCGATGTAGCACAGAGCGGTCGCCTGCGCGCGCGTTTGGCGGCATGGCCGGGCAGCACATCCCTTTTGTCTCTGTCCTTGGGCCAGCAGGATGCCAGCCTGGCGGCAGGCGGCAACATTGGCGTATCCGCACCGTGGTCGTCCGCCAGTGGCCAGCTAGCACTTCTGGCCGCCCCGGACGGGCGCGCCTTTTTTGCGGTGACGCCTTCGAACCTTTACCGCTTTGACACCGACCACGCAATTTCCGCGATTATGGCAGAGGCCCGACCGCTGCCCGCGATCCCCGGGCCGTTTGCGCCCAAAGCCGCCACGCCCCCGCCCCCGAAACCCCAACCCAAAGTGCAGACCGCGCCGACGGTGACACCGCCCGCACCACAGTCTCAAACACAGGCCGCCCCTGACGCCCAGCCGGATCCCGTGGTCGTCCTTTCCGGCGATACTTTGCTTCAAGCCCAGACCGCGCTTAGGAAACTGGGGTTCTACAAGGGCAAGGTGGATGGCCTGAAAGGCCCGCGAACGACGCTGGCGATCCGGGCCTGGCTGGCCAGTCAGGGGGCACCACTACAGGACGACCTGACCCA
The DNA here is from genome assembly GCA_038323315.1 of Rhodobacterales bacterium. Lineage (GTDB taxonomy): Bacteria > Pseudomonadota > Alphaproteobacteria > Rhodobacterales > Rhodobacteraceae > Stagnihabitans. Next base: position 3,209 of record JBBQGU010000215.1, read on the forward strand.
ATCCCAACTGACCGTTCTGTTGCAAGAGGCCGGGATATGAACGAACTTTTCCCGCGTCTCTTGCCTGCCAACACCAACGCCCGCAACGCCGCACCACAAGGGGCTGATGCTGATACGTGGTTTCAGATTCTGCCGGACCTATGGATTCCGCGCCCAATGCACCTGACCAGCCGCCTGCAATTCGTTCAGAACGCAGACGCGCCGCCGGACGACTCTGACGAGGTTCTGGCTAGGTTTGACCTTGGCTCCATGAGCCTTAGCGCTGCTGACCCTTCCATTCTGGCCGAATCCCTACCTGACGGCATCGCCTTCTTGACCTCGCTAGCCAACGGGTTTGAACGCAATCTTCGTTCGCCATTGCTTTTGCCCGAGGGCCCGCTGCGCCAACCCGCCCGATTGCCCAATCTGCCTGCACTTTCCTGGCCAAATGGCAAGGTCAAGGGCCGTGCGCGGATTCAGGCCCGTCACCGGCTTCGCAACCTGTCCCTGCGCGCATTTGTGGCCGCCGCGTCCCCTTTCAGCCAAGCGCCCGCACCGGATGAAACGCAGACAGAACGTTTTCTGACGTTGCTTGGTGCCCAACCTCTGCCGACCGATCTGCGCGTCACCATGGAGCAGGGCGGTGGCCGACTGATCGTTGATCTGGAACACAAAGGCCAAGTGGACGAGCTTTCGGGCGAGTTTGCCGTAGAACGGCAGGGCAACCAGCTGTCGGTGGTCGTTATGGACGATCCGTCGCCGTCCGTTCGGGCCGAGCGCTATATGCGAAAGCATCTGCTTGTGGCCGCTCGCTGCATTGAGGCTGCTTTCGGGCCTGACCTGCCCGTCGTGCCAATTGCAATCACTACCGGACCCGAAGGCGACAGCCGCACCCGCACTCTGTCGATTGCGACCGATGGCTGGCACCTAACGCTGATCGAGGCGGGCCGCTACCTTTCTGGCAAGGCAGCCATCCCCCCCACGGCCTTGATATTCAGCTGATCGGTCGCAACCGCGCCCACGGCCCGCAGTCAAAGCTCCAGACTGGAGGGCGGCAATCTGGCCCAGCTTTTGGTCAACAAGATAGACGAACAGTGCAAGACCTTCACGTGATATCGATCCTATCGACAGCAACTTTGTTCGGGCCGGGGCTCGGCTGATCTTGATGTTGAAATAAGGTAACAATGGTTGGCACCCGAAGTGACAGAGGGCCTCCAGTGGCCGGGCAGAGTCATAGCTGAAAGTTGGTGACGGGGAGATTGGGTGGCATATCAAGGCGTTGTTCACGCGCCACAGTTCTCGCAGGGAAAAGGATATGCCACATGACGAAGGATACGGTTGTCGCGTTTCGCGCGCCAGACGGATTTTCACCCGACCCGCTCACAGAGTTGCTGCGCCAAGGTGCACGGGAACTGATTGCGCAGGCGGTCGAGGCGGAGTCGAACGTGTTTCTAACTTCCCATGTCGATCAGACCGATGCGGCTGGCCGCAGTCGGTTGGTCCGGCATGGTCACCTGCCCGAGCGGGATATTCAGACCGGGATCGGCGCAGTGCCGGTGAAAGTGCCTCGGGTCCGGGACCTGGCCCCGGAGGGCGCGCCGCAGCGGTTCACCTCGACGATCCTGCCGCCCTATCTGCGGCGCGCCAAGTCAATCGCGAAATTGCTGCCTTGGCTTTACCTCAAGGGTGTTTCAACCGGCGATTTCTCCGAAGCCCTCGCGGCGCTGCTGGGGCCGTACGCGCCAAGATTGTCGGCCACGACCATCACCCGGCTAAAGGCGGATTGGTGGGACGATTATGAACGCTAGTCCAAGAGCGACCTGTCGGCAAAGGCTTATGTGTATTTCTGGGCCGACGGCGTCTACTTCACGCCGCGCATGGACGAAGATCGTCAATGTATGCCGGTGATTATCGGCGCGGACGAATGGGGTAACAAGGATGTGCTAGGCCTGATAGACGGCTTTCGGGAAAGCACCCAGAGCTGGCGCGAGCTGCTTTTGGACCTGAAACGCAGAGGCCTGGAGGTCGCCCCCAAACTTGCCGTAGGCGACGGTGCCATGGGGTTCTGGGCCGCCCTGCATGAAGTTTATGGCCAGACCCGCGTTCAAAGCTGCTGGGTGCACAAGACGGCGAACGTGTTGAACGCCATGCCCAAGTCGGTCCAGCCCAAGGCAAAGGCGCATCTGAAGGACATCTGGATGGCGGAAACCAAGGCTGCCGCCGACAACGCATTCGATTTCTTCGTCGAGGCTTACGGAGTGAAATACGACCGGGCGGTCAAATGCCTGGCAAAGGACCGGGCCGATCTGCTCGCCTTCTACGACTTCCCGGCCGAGCACTGGAAGCACATCAGGACGACGAACCCCATCGAAAGCACCTTCGCCACCGTCCGCCACCGAACCACCAAAACCAAGGGATGCCTCAGCCGACAGACGGCGCTGGCCATGACGTATCAGCTGATGCTCTCAACCAAGAAGAAATGGCGCAAGCTGGATGGGCAAAACCGCCTGCCCGAGATCATCCAGGTGGTTGAATTCCGCGACGGCATAAAGCACGAAATCAAAGCCGCCTGATCACACCGTCACCAACTTTCGGGCATAGCTCGCCGGGCAGGATAGTTTCGCTCTTGAAATATTTATCCAACCGAAACACGGAGGTCGGCCAAAGCTTTAAGCTGCGCCCGGACATGGGCATCCAAAGCCCTCTGCATTGTCGCGGCATCGATAACCACCGGTTTGCCAGATGCCTTTTCCACCTCCGCCGCCACTTGCGCTGCCATTAGCGCCGCCACCCGGGCAGGCCATGTCACCCAGACATCGCGTTCTTGCCGCGCCAGGCGGAACACCAGCGCTTCAGCTCGTGCACGATCAACCAATGACCCCTTCTTCTTCTGGATCGCGAGTTGGCGCTCCGGCGCTTGGTAGACTGTCAGTGCGGTCCGGGCTTTGAGATAACTGTCGGTTCCGCCGCTTCCAGCGGCTGGCAGGACTGCACCGCCGCCAAGCGAGCGGCGCTGCTGATCGGGGTCGGTCATGTCTGCCCGGCGCACGTCAGATGCTGCCGCATTGATGGAACCGTCGGCGTAGAACACCAGCCTGCCGCCGCGTTTGGCATTCTGGATTGCACCGCGTGACAGGCCGGAATGGGTGGAATATTCGCGCTCGCTCATTCCTTCCATAGTGGCGTTCGATTCGATTAAAGCAATGATATTGCTTGTTATTTTGTTGATCAAGGTCCGCGATAGAGCGAACGTGATTGCAGGCGCAAAACTCCAAGCCCCGGAGACCACACCATCACCGCTAAACCCGCAGCCCCTGCCAAAGCCCCCAGCGAGGCCCTGCTGTTGGAGATCGCCGCCAAGCATTTTCACATCGAGACCCTGGAAACCCGCAACAGCGACGGCCTCGACTTCCACGATGTGCCTGTCTGGTCGATCCGCGCCGCGCTGGAAGCGGCCTTCGCCGCTGGCCAAGCCGCAACCCGCTTAACACGAGAACACGCCATGTCCACCCGCCGCGCCACCGCCACCAACGACAAAGCCCTCGCTGCCTTCGTGGCCGCCAAGGCCGAAATCGACGCCCGATTCGAGCGCCTGAAAGGCCTGAGTGACGATCACTTCCATGCCAACCCCGACGAAATCCATTGGGGTCACGTCGGCGATCTGCAGCGCTACGCAAGTCTGCTGCGCCAGATCAC
>JBBQGU010000216.1:0-6868 GCA_038323315.1 Rhodobacterales bacterium
GGCAGGCGCAGGGGGAAATCATCGATCGGCATGGTTTATTTGCGGGGATTTGGCGGGCAGGGCTTGGCCAGCGGCGACACGGGGGCGCGCTTTGCGACGTTTGAGCGGGAGGGGCGGCGGGTGGGGGCGGTGGGGTGAACCCCAACCTACGCGCGGGCCAGCAGGTCAAGCAGGCGGCCGCGGGCCTGTGGCAGGGGTTGGTCGCCGAGGACGGCTTGCAGGCCACGGTTCAGGAAATGGCCGGTAAGGGCGAGGCCCTGGGCCAGTTCGTCGCCCATCACAGGGCCTTGGCCGAGGAGGGACGGCGGCAGGGGCAGCAGGCGGGCGGCATAGTCGCCGGCGCCGGCGCGGCTGACGGCACGGCCAGAGCGGGGGCTGACATAGGCCAGATCCTCGCGGCTGCCGGTGACGGCGCAGGTGTTCAGGTCGAGGCCATAGCCCAGTTCCTCCAGCAGGTCGAGTTCCCAGCGCAGGTAGGCGGGTTGCCAGTCAGAGGTCAGCAGCAGGTCGAGGAGGGCGGTGGTTTTGTGCCAGAGGGCGGGGTGGGGATCACGCTCGGCCAGCGCCAGATGCAAGAGGGCGGCGATGGAGTTTAGGGCGGCGAGGGCGAGGCGATCATTGAGGATCGCGGCGCGGGACTGGAGGGGCTCGACGGTGTAGGTGCCGATATGGGTGTCGAGACGGGCGGACCAGGTGACCTGGACCTGCGTGCCCGGCTGCAAGACAGCCGCCAGTTTGCGCGAGGTGCCGCCGCGCACCACGCCCGCATGGCGACCATGGGCCGCCGTGAACACCTGAACGATCGCCGATGTCTCGCCGTGCAGCCGGGAGGAAATCAGGATGCCTTGGTCGCGCCATTCCATCGGGGGACTATCGGGCTTTGGGGGCGATGGGGCAAGGTGGGGGTTGCAAAGATGAGTATTTGGATCGGAATGAACCGGGGATCAGGTCAGGCCGTCCTGGTCCAGCAGGGTGCGGCCGGCCTTGTCTTCAAGTTCGATCACCCACAGGTCGCGGTCGCGGGATTTTTGGCGGGTCAACAGGGCGTCGATGTCAGGCTCGGGGCCTTCGGCCAACGCGACCCAGATGCGGGTGTCGGCGGTGAGGTCGAAGCTGCGTTGGAAGACTTGCGCGCGGCCGTCCAGGGTGGCGATTTTCACGATGACCGCACCGGCGGTGGCGTCGCCTTTGGCGGTGACATAGGCCGGTATTTCGGCCAGGCGCAGGCGGGTCAGATAGGCCGAGAGCCAAAAGCCGGTGGTCAGGCGGGGGAGGGGCATTTGGGGCCTGTTCTGCATGGGGCGGTCGGCAGCATGGTTACACCGTTATCGCCAACCCCGATAGTGTCGGGCATTGGTCCGGGCTATGGGGTGATCGGTGAGGACGAGGCGCAATTTTTTTAGGATAAAAAAATTGGGGCCCGGTGCTTAGCCCGGATTGCCGTCTTTGAAGTCGAGGCCCATTTCCTGATAGCGTTCGGGTTCTTCCAGCCAGCCGGGGCGGACCTTGACTTCAAGGAAAAGATGCACGGTCTTTTCTAGAAAGGCCGATATCTCGGCGCGCGCTGCGGTGCCGATCGATTTGATCGTCTCGCCCTTGTTGCCCAGCACGATGCCTTTGTGGCCGTCGCGCATGACGTAAATGATCTGCATGATCATCACCGAACCGTCGGCCTGATCGTCCCACTTTTCAGTCTCGACCGTCAGTTGGTAGGGGATTTCTTCGTGCAGGCGCAGGGTCAGCTTCTCGCGCGTCATCTCAGCGGCGATCATGCGCAGCGGCAGGTCGGCGATCTGATCCTCGGGGTAGTACCAGGCGGCGGGGGGCAGTTCGCCCGCCAGCCATTTCTTCAGCTTGTCAACGCCGTGGCCCTTTTCGGCCGAGATCATGAAGGTTTCGGCGAAGGGGAAGGCGTCGTTCAGCTTTTGCGCGAGGGCCAGCAGAACCTCGGCCTTGACGCGGTCGATCTTGTTGATAGCAAGGGCGACTTTCTGGCCCTGGGGGATGCGGTCTTTCATCGTGTCGATGATCGCCTTGGTGCCCTCGGTCAATCCGCGATGGGCCTCGATCAGCAGGACGATCAGGTCGGCATCGGCGGCACCGCCCCAGGCGGCGGCGACCATGGCGCGGTCGAGCCTGCGACGGGGGCGGAACAGGCCGGGGGTGTCGACGAAGACAATCTGAGTCTGCCCCTCCATCGCCACGCCACGGATTCGGGCGCGGGTGGTTTGCACCTTGTGCGTCACGATCGAGACCTTGGCCCCGACCATGCGGTTCAGCAGGGTCGATTTCCCGGCATTCGGCTCGCCGATCAGGGCAACAAAGCCCGCGCGGGTGTGCTCGCCCTGACCGGGGAGGGTTTCAGTCGTGGGAGTATCATGGGTCATTTGGCAGGCCTTAGTCCAATCGACCGGTGAAGACCAGCCGTTTTACCGTGTTTTACCGTGGGGCTGTCGTTGATCGCAACGGGGCCGGATTGAAATGCGCGGGAGAATTTGATTTGATGCTGTCGGGATTTGGCAAGGAATGGTTCGAGAGATGCGGATTTTTCGTTTGATCGCTGCGGCGTTTGGACTCGGTTCTGCGCGAAAGCGTCGCCACCAGACCGGTCCTTGGGGCCAGAGCAGTGCGCGGCCACAACCCGAATTGCCGCCGATGGCCGCGCAGCGCATGGCTCCTCTTACGCCAAGGCTGGTTGCAGGGCGCTGTTATGTGCAGGACGGGGATACCATCATCATCGACGGCGCGGCGATCAGGTTGGCAGGGATAGATGCGCCGGAACTGGATCAACCCTATGGGCAAAAAGCCAAGTTTCAACTGATGGCGCTGTGCAAGGGGCAAGTCGTGCGCGCCGAGCTTGACGGCACCTCGACCTATGAGCGTCCGGTTGCCACGTGCTTTTTGCCCGATGGGCGTGATCTGTCGGCGGAAATGGTCAAGCTGGGACTGGCACTGGATTGGCGGAAGTTTTCGGGGGGGAAGTATCGCAATCTGGAACCCGCCGGAATTCGCAAGCGGCTTTGGCGGGTCGATGCAAAGCACAAGGGGCGGTTGCCGATGTCTAGCTGATCGGGCCTTGGTCTGCGGACAGCCGCGCCAAAAGGCTGCGCGCGGCCTGTTGTTCGGCGATCCGCTTGGCCCCGGCGCGGGCCTGTTCGGTTTCACCATTGGCCAAGGTCACCTGCACGGTGAAGACCGGTTGATGGTCGGGGCCGGAGCGTGCGGCCTCCTCATAGACCGGTGGGGCCATGCCGCGGGCCTGCGCCCATTCTTGCAGGGCGGTCTTGGCATCGCGGGCGTCTTGTTCGACAGCGCCGATGCGGCTGCCCCAGAGTTTAAGGACAACGGCGCGGGCGGCGGGGAAACCGGCGTCGAGGTAGATCGCGGCGATCAGGGCTTCCAGTGCGTCGCCCAGCAGAGCCTCTTTACGTCGGCCGCCGGACATCATTTCGGAGCGGCCGAGTTTCAGCACCTCGCCGAGGCCCAGTTCGCGGGCGACGTCGGCACAGGTTTCCTTGCGGACGAGCGCGTTGAAGCGGGGGGCAAGCTGGCCCTCGGCGGCGGAGGTGTCGGCGCCCAGAAGGGCCTCGGCCATGACCAGACCCAGCACGCGGTCGCCGAGGACTTCGAGGCGCTGGTTGTCGGGGCGTGTGGGCGAGGACAGGCTGGCGTGAGTGACGGCCTGCAGCAGCAGATCAGGTTTGGTGAAGGCGTGGCCCAGCTTGGTCTGGAAGGTTTGCAGATCGGCGGCGAGTTTCATGGCCTGACCTGCCGACGGTCTGCAAGTGGGCCGCGTGACGGAGTCATTCAATCGCCTTGAAGAAGCGGTCCGCCCGCCACGTCCAGACATAGAACAGCGACGATCCGGCAGAGGAGAACAGCACGCGGTCGGCCCGGCCGATCAGGTTTTCGTAAGGCACGAAACCGACACCGCCGACGCTTTGGCTGAACCGGCTGTCCAGCGAATTGTCGCGGTTGTCGCCCATGAAGAAATATTTGCCCAAGGGCACGGTGAAGACATCGGTGTTGTCGCCGGGGCCGTTTTCGCTGTTCAGGATGTTGTGGGTCGTACCGTTCGGCAAAGTCTCGACAAAGCGGGAGCGGGTGCAGTCACCGCCGAGGCCCACGGGAAAATTCTCGCATTTGGGCGGACGGCCTTCGGCGCCCTGGGGTTCGAAAATCTCGGTGAACTGGCCGGCGGGGTCTTGCGGGGCGGCGGTGTCGTTGATGTAGAGCACCCCCTCCCTCATCTGAATCTTGTCGCCTGGCAGGCCGGTAAGGCGTTTGATGTAGTCTTGGCCGGACACCGGATGGCGAAAGACCACAACATCGCCGCGTTGCGGGTCGCCGCTGACCAAAGGCAGTTGCAGGCGCCCGGGGATCGGGCAGATGGCGAAGGGGCAGGAATAGCGGGAATAGCCATAGGCCATCTTGTTGACGAACATGAAGTCGCCGATCAGCAGCGTGTCCTTCATCGATTCCGAGGGGATGAAAAAGGGTTGGAACAGCAGGGTCCGGAACAGGCCTGCGATGATCAGGGCCCAGAAGATGGTCTTGAAGGTTTCAACTATTCCGCCGTCAGGCGTGGACCGGCTGGTCATGTGTCGCATCCCGTGTGGTTCGGGCCGTTACATGCGCGTTGGGGCGGTGCGAGTCAAGGAAGGTGGATGTTCAAGCCGGCAGCAAAGGCATTGGGCCGCAGGGGGCACTCATCATTCCCTTGCGGTCATTCTTCGTTGGACCAGTGGTCGTGGGGCCCGCGAAGAGTGACCGCAAGGGAACGATGAGCGGCGGTCAGTGGAGGAACGTAAAGAAGCGGTCCATGCGCCAGGTCCAGAAATAGAACAGCGACCGGCCCGCCGAGGAGAACAGGACCATATCAGCACGTCCGATCAGGTTTGCCGCCGGGACATAGCCCACGCCATTCGGAAAGCGGCTGTCCAGCGAGTTGTCGCGGTTGTCGCCCATGAAGAAATAATGACCGGCGGGTACCTCGAACACCGGCGTGTTGTCGCCATAGCCGTCGGTTTCGATGTTCAGGACGTTGTGCTGCCTGCCGTTTGGCAGGGTTTCGACGCTGCGGGTGCGGGTGCAGATCTGACCCTGCGCCACGTTGCCGTTTTCGCAGCGCGGGCGGTTGGCCATCGAGCCTTGCGGCTCCATGATTTCCTGAAACTGACCGGCCGGGGTTTGGGGGACGGGGGTGTCGTTGATATAAAGAAGGCCATCCTTCATCTGGATGCGCTCGCCGGGCAGGCCGATCAGGCGTTTGACGAGGACCTCACTGGATTGGGGATGGCTGAACACCACGATATCGCCACGTTCGGGGTCGGCGGCCCAGATGCGGCCCGTGATCGGGCAGGCGTCGAAGGGGCAGGAATAACGGGAATAGCCATAGGCCATCTTGTTGATGAAGACGAAATCGCCGACCAGCATGGTGTCTTTCATCGATTCCGAGGGTATCCAGAACGGCTGAAAGAACAGCGTGCGGAACAGGCCCGCGATCACCAGTGCCCAGAACACCGTCTTGATCGTTTCCATGATGCCGCCTTGGGCTGTTTTGGTGGCCATGATGGGTCCTGTCTTGATTTCGCGGCTAGATGGGTGGGCTTGTTGCCCGGAGTCAAGACTTGGCGGTTGGGTCCATGGGCCGCGCCTCGATCACCACAAAAGCCTGCGCCCAGGGGTGGTCATCGGTCAGAGTGACGTGGATCAGCGCCTGATGACCGGCAGGGGTCATTGCGGCCAGCCGTTCGGCAGCCCAGCCGGTTACGGACATGACGGGCTGGCCGGTGTAAAGGTTGTCGACCGCCATATCCTTCCACGCGATCCCCATCCGCAGGCCGGTCCCCAGCGCCTTGGAGCATGCCTCCTTGGCGGCCCAGCGTTTGGCGTAGGTGGCAGCGACGCCATGCGGGCGCGAATTGGCCTTGGCTTGTTCGCACGGGGTGAAGATCCGCTGGATGAAACGGTCGCCAAAGCGGTCCATGGTGCTCTGGATGCGGTCGATATTGGCGAGATCGGTTCCGATGCCCAGGATCATGCAGCAGATGCTGGGTGCGGGCGGGCCTGATCCATGCGGCGGCGCATCTCAAGAATGGCGTCTTCGAGGCCGACAAAGATCGCCTCGCCCATCAGGAAATGGCCGATGTTCAACTCCATCACCTGCGGGATGACAGCGATGGGGGCAACGTTTTCGTAGGTCAGACCGTGGCCCATGTGAACCTCCAGCCCCAGAGAATGGGCGAAGGCGGCGCCTTTGATCAGCGCGGCAAGTTCGGCGTCGGCGGCGGCGAAGTTGCCCTCGGCATGCAGGTCGGAATACAGGCCGGTGTGCAGTTCGACCACAGCGGCATTGATGCGGGCGCAAGCCTCGATCTGGGTGGCTGAGTGGCTGATGAACATGCTGACGCGGACACCAGCTTCGCGCAGGGGCGCGATGTAGTCGGTCAGGCGGTTTTGGTCCGAGGCGACGTCAAGGCCGCCTTCGGTCGTGCGTTCCTCGCGCTTTTCGGGGACCAGACAGACGGCGTGGGGTTTCAGGCGCAGAGCGATGGATTGCATTTCCGCAGTCGCGGCACATTCGAAGTTCAGGGGGATGCCAATGCCGGCGGCCAAAGCCTCCATATCCGCGTCGCGGATGTGGCGGCGGTCTTCGCGCAGGTGTGCGGTGATGCCGTCGGCACCCGCAGCCTCGGCCAGCAGGGCCGCGCGCAGGGGTTCGGGCCACTGTGACCCACGGGCGTTGCGCACGGTGGCGACATGGTCGATGTTGATGCCAAGCCGCAGCTTTCCAAGGGGTTTCATGGGTCCAAGGGATGTCATGCCGCGCCTTTCCGTCCGATTGCGCCCATATTGCAGGCTTATC